>DATGWP010000077.1:0-83832 GCA_035299425.1 Chitinophagales bacterium
GTTCTACGGGTGCTACCGGGGTTACAGGGCCCACAGGCCCAACCGGTGTAGGCGTAACAGGCCCAACCGGCGCAGGCACATCAGCAGCCAGCAACGGTGTAAAATTTATGCAGGGCAGTAACGATATTCAGTTAGGTGGCCCGCTTACAGCTAATACCGATATTGCCCTTTCGGGGTTTAACCTTGCATTGTCTGGTACAGGTAATGTAGGTATTGGTGTTACCACTCCTACTTATCCCCTGCATGTAACCAGTGGTGTAAATACATCGGTGGCTGTAATAACCAATACCGGTGCTACCGGCATTGGTATCAGTGGTCAAAACTCGGCTGCACCGGGTAGTGGTACTGGTAACGGTGTGTTTGGTGCTACACAGCAAAACCTGGGTTATGGTGTATACGGCGCTAACCTGAACCCTACCGGAACAGGTGTGCTGGGTATAGGTAATAATGTGCAAAGCTTTACAGTAGTATCTGGCGGTGCCGGTGGTGCCTTCTTTAGCAACCTTACCGGTGTATATGGCTATGCCAGCAATAACCAGGGCTATGGTGTATACGGTAAGGCTATAAATGCCGGCTCGGCTTATGGTGTGGTTGGTAATGCCAACAACGTTCAGGGCGCAGCGCCGCCACAAGGTGCCGGTGGTGCATTTTTTGGCTTTAACTATGGCGTAAGTGCCCTGCAAACTAACGAAGCCCCCAATACCCAAACCGGTGCGGGTTATTTCATCAGCGGCAACAACAATGGCGTGGCCTCATCTACAACTATGGTAGAGTCGTGGTCGCAAACCAATACGCACTATAAGATATGGCAAAGTGATGTAGGTGCTGTTTCAACATCGGTGCGCGATTTGAACGGGAATCCGGCAACGCTGCACGCTATTGAAACACCCGAATTTTATTTTCAGGATTATGGCCAGGCACAATTGGTAAACGGCCGTGCGCATGTTACTATCGACCCTGTATTGGCTAAAAACGTAACCATCAACGAGAAGCACCCTCTGCGCGTATTTGTGCAACTGGAAGGTGATTGCAAAGGTGTGTTTGTAACCAACAAAACCGCTACCGGCTTTGATGTGGTAGAACTTGGTGGTGGCACCAGCAACACTACTTTTCAATGGAACATTACCTGCAACGTAGCCGATGCTATGGTAGGCAACCGCTTGTCTAAATTTGCCGATCTGCGTTTTGAGCGCGGTCCTAATGTAGACCTGAATACCCTGAAGAAGTAATACAAAATGCGCATAAATCAAAAGCCCGAAAGCAATTTTGCTTTCGGGCTTTTGATTTTATAAGTAGCTTAAAGAGTGCTAAGTAGCAAAATATAATACTTTAAATGGAAGTTTTAAATACTTTTAATATAAGATTTAGCACTGCCTATTCTTCCTTCTTCAGCTGTAGGTTCACCAGTTCTATCCGCTTATCCGATGCCTTTAATACTTTAATGTGAAAACCGTTAAGGTCTATTACTGTGCCCGCTTCGGGTATGTCTTCAAACCCGCTGATGATGTAGCCCGATAGGGTAGAGTATTCACCCTCGGGTATGTTCAGGTTATATTCCTGGTTGAGATAATCAACCTCTAGGCGTCCGGAGAGAACATACTCTGTTTCCGAAACCTTCTTTTCGGCCAGGTTTTCTTCATCGTGCTCATCCTGTATATCGCCAAAAATTTCCTCCATTAAATCTTCCAGCGTAATAATACCGGCGGTACCACCATATTCATCTACCACCCAGGCTACGTTTTTCTTATCGCGGATAAATTGCAGCATAAGGTCGCGGGCGGTCATACTTTCAGGTATTACCAATATCGGCCGTATCAGCTGGCGGAACGACTGGTCGGCGCGCAGCAAATCGAAATGGTGCACATAGCCCAGTATTTTATCAATACTATCGTTGCAGATAATAACGCGTGAAAGCTTGGTCTCTACAAATTTTTTCTTCAGCGCTTCCAGGCCATCGGTTATATCAATTGCCTGAATCTCGGGCCTGGGTACCATGCAACTGCGCACTTTTACATCTTTCAGGTAAAGGGCCTTCTCAAAAATTTCAGAGTTCAGGTGGTCGGTTTCGTCGGCTCCAACACCATCGGTTACAGCTGTTTCTTTTACAAGGTATTCCAGGTCTTCTTTAGTAAAAGCCTGGGCACTTTCTACCAAATCAGAGCCTACTATCAACTTGATGAGCTTGCGTGAAAGCCAGTGAAACAAATCGGCCAGCGGCCTAAGCAGCCAGTAAATACCCTGCATGGGGTATGCAAACAGCAGCAGGGTTTGGTCGCTGTTTACCCGAAACAGGATTTTGGGAATCAGCTCGCCGAAAATGAGAATGATAAACGTGGTAAAAATGGTTTGGATAACCAGCAGGGCTATTTCTCCCTCGGGCAATAGCGGAAAGTGCTGTGGCGTTAGAAAATTAGCCGTAACACTACCAAAAAGCACCAGCGAAATATTAAGCCCTATAAGCATAGTGCTTATAAACCGGCCGGGGTTCTGGTTAAAAAAAGAAATGATTTTGCCGCGCGAAGAGCCTTTCTCTTTCAGCAACTCTACACGCAGTTTATTAGCCGATACAAAGGCAGTTTCTATACCCGAAAAAAAGGCGATAAACAACAGGGCTACTACTATTCCAAAGGGTTCCATTTACTTGGCGGGATTATGTTTTTGCTCGTTCTCCTCAATCATTTTCTCGCGGAAACGGCGCTGCCCGCGGATGTTATACCAGATAAGTATACAAAACAATCCGCAGAAAAAGGGAAAATATACCCGGTTGTCAAAACTGCGTAAGGTTACCAGGTTATACAGGCCTACTACAAAGGCCAATACACACACACCTATCCATGCTTTTTCGAAATACCGCAACATTTTCATGGGGGTAAATGTAAGCATTAAGAAACAAACCCGCCTTACATGATAACCCCCAAAGGGTTTTAAACCCTTTGGGGGTTGAAATACAACCCACTCAGTCTGCTTCATACGCTAAGTCGCCTAAATCTTTAAAATCGCGATAGGAGGAGTGGAATTCAACAAACTTGTTTTCATTCCCAAACCAATCTATTACCTCTCTTCGATTTAACTTAGTGGGTTTGCTACTTAAATGTGAAGCATAGCTTGAATAGGGATATTGTTTATAATCATCTACAAAGCCATGCTTTTGAGGGTTATAGTGTATATAAGTGACTAGTCTTGCGAAATATGCTTCATTATCTACTTTAATTCTGCGGTATGGATGTTCAAAAAGACTACCCGTACGGTTACCTGCCTTATTAATACTTTGGGCATAGCTATTGAAGAAATTTGAAAATTGTTGCGTTGGATCAAGAATCTTCGATTTGCTGGTTACTTCATCTACAAAAACAACGTCTTCATTTTTTACCCGTAATAAAAAGTGAAAGTGATTTTTTAGTAAACAATAAGCATATGTATCTGTAACCGGGGCTATAAAATCCTGCCATCGGTTTAAAAAATGGGAGTAGTTACGTTTCTCTTTAAAAATATCTTCTCCATTTATGCCACGATTGTATATGTGATAGGTATTTCCCTTTTCAATCTTTGGAATGTTTCTCATAACTCTGAGTACATAATTTGTGTCGAAAGATAAACTTACCCCTCGTAACCCCCAAAGGGTTTTAAACCCTTTGGGGGTTAATACGCATGCCCCTCCCTTTTCATAACTATTAACCCAATACCAATTGCCAAATAATTAAGTTTGCGGCTTCATGGATATTATTCGTTTATTACCCGATAACATTGCTAACCAGATTGCTGCCGGAGAGGTTATTCAACGGCCATCCAGCGCGGTGAAAGAGTTGCTGGAAAACTCTATTGATTCGGGCGCTACCCACATAAAACTGATAGTAAAACAGGCCGGCAAAAGCCTGGTGCAGGTAATAGATAACGGTTGCGGCATGAGCGATACCGATGCCCGCATGTGTTTTGAGAAACATGCCACCAGCAAAATTCGCGCGGCCGAAGACCTGTTTAACATACGCACTATGGGGTTTAGGGGCGAAGCGCTTGCTTCTATTGCATCTATAGCCCAGGTAGAAATGAAAACCCGCCAGACCGGCGACCAACTGGGTACTTGTATAGAGATAGAAGGTATGAAGGTGCTTAAGCAGGAGCCTTGCCAAACACCCGAGGGCACTTCTATAGCTATGAAGAACCTTTTCTTCAATGTACCGGCACGCCGCAATTTTTTAAAAAGCGACTCGGTAGAGCTGAAGAATATTATAGAGGAGTTCCAGCGTGTAGCGCTGGCGCACCCTAAAATAGGGTTTCAGTTGTTTAACAACGATAACGAAGTATACCACCTTAAATCAGGCAATCTTAAGCAGCGTATTATTGGCCTGTTTGGCGATAACTATGCCGGTAAAATGGTACCGGTAGAAGAAAAAAGCTATGCCCTGCATGTATATGGTTTTGTTGGTAAACCAGAGTTTAGTAAGAAGACCCGCGGCGAACAGTTTGTGTTTGTAAACAACCGGTTTATCAAATCGCCTTACTTAAACCACGCAGTTTCTACCGCCTTCGACCAGATGCTGCCACAGGGTAGCTTTCCATTCTATGTATTGTTTTTAGATATAGACCCCGCGCGTATTGATATAAACGTACACCCGGCCAAGTACGAGATAAAGTTTGAGGACGAAAAGCTGGTTTACACCTTTGTAAACCTGGGTGTAAAGCATGCCCTTGGCGCTTACAGTGTTTCGCCATCTATCGATTTTAACCAGGAGCATCACCTTAACAACAACGATACTTTTACACAGCAACCGCGTACCTGGCTGGAGATAACCCAGCAGGCCACTACCACCCGCGATGCTAAAAAGTTTGCACCGCCCTCTAATTTTCAGCCGCTTACCAAACGCGAAGAGGGCAATGTAAAGAATTGGGAAAAGGCATATGATATAGGTAAGACTCCGGAGAACAAAAATCAGAAATCAGAAACAGCCGGAGATTTTGTAACCCATACAGACAAGCAGATAGCCGATAATGATGCCTACAAAGAGGCCGTGCCACCGCACCAGGTACAACGCAAGTATATCGTATCGCAAATAAAAAGCGGGTTCATACTAATAGACCAGCAGGCGGCCCACGAGCGCGTGATGTATGAGCGCTACATGCGCATGTTGGAAAAGAACAGGAATGAAAGTCAGCGACAGCTGTTTCCTCAAAGCCTGGAACTGAATGCTATGGACGCGCAGATACTGCTGGAGATATTGCCCGAAGTAAACGGGCTTGGTTTCGATATACAGGAGTTTGGTAAAAACAGTTTTGTTATTCACGGTTTCCCCGCCGACCTGGTGCAGGAAAACGAGAAGAAGATAGTGGAGGAGATGATAGAGCAGTTTAAAATGAACGCACAGGTTACCAAACTTAGCAAGCGCGAAAACCTGGCTAAATCACTGGCTTATAGTTCTAGTATTAAAGCCGGGAAAAAACTGAGTGTAGAAGAAATGAAGACCCTGATTGACGAACTGTTTGCCTGCGAAAATGCCTTTACTGCCCCCAACGGACGGTTTACTTTTATAACAATTGGTAACGATGAACTGGAAAAGCGCTTTGAAAACAAATAATCGCACCGCTCAATCGTTTTATCCTTTCAATTAGATTTGTGTCGCCATGTTTAATAATATAGATACACGCAGCGTAACTTTCAATATCATATTTATAAATGTGGTGCTGTTTGCTGTTAGCTCATTTAAGCCCGAAATAGGGCAATACCTGAGTCTGCATTATTTCTTCAATAACCACGACTACCTTCAACGCCTGTATGCTGGCAGCATTAACCCTGAACGGTTTCCTAATTTGTATCTGCTTGCTCAAGAACTTCATGACAGGAATGCACTAGGTGATTTTTTGCCGGTGCAGATAATCAGCCACATGTTTATGCATGGTGGTTTCAGGCATATTTTGTATAATATGTTTGGCTTGTTTATGTTAGGCAGCCTGCTCGAGAAGGTGTGGGGCGCGCAACGTTATCTTCTGTTTTACATGATAACCGGGTTTGGTGCAGTCGTATTACACATGCTGGTACAAGGTATCCTGATATATAATGCCATCGGCACGATTAACCCATCTATGGCATTACTAGAGGCACACCCTGAAGTGTGGGGCACTTATTTCAGCACCACGGTTGGAGCGTCTGGAGCTGTGTTTGGAGTGCTGGCAGGCTTTGCTACGTTGTTTCCCAACACCGAGTTATATATCATGTTTATACCTATACCCGTAAAGGCGAAGTATTTTGTTGGGGCTTATATAGCTTATGAAGTTGTTCAGGGTTTTGGTATGTATGCTGGCGATAACGTAGCACACTTTGCGCACCTGGGCGGCGCATTATTTGGTTTCCTGCTGGTTAAATACTGGAACCGCAACAACCGCAATTCACTTTACTAATGGCCTTAACTTAAGCAGTATTTGGCTGTTAAGCTCTCCCCCTTGCGCCGGCACACGGCGCGTTTTCAAGGAGGAGTGGCTCGCGAAGCGAGACGAGGTGGTGCTTAGGTTAATACATTACTATTAATACTCCTTAGTTTTATAAGGTACCTTCTTAAGCGATTCGAAAAATGCTTTGCATTTCTCTTTTCCATCGCCTCCATTCATGGTAAAGTACCAGTAGTTTTCTAAGTCGCCATAGTTCATAGCCAACTGCATAGTACCTTGTGATTTGTGCTCGGCTATCTCCCAGTTAACTACAATTTTGTAGCTCAGTTTGTTTTTGTAACCAAAGGGCACCGATTTGTCGAATGAGTAAATAGCGCCCTTCTCTACTTTGGTTTCGGTGTAGTCTTTCAACTGCTCAAACTTTGTGGTAGTAGTGTCCTTATGGCTTGAGCCGCTTACTCCTAAAACAATTGGGCGTTGGCTTGCCGGTAAACTTTGCACGGTACGCAGTGCCAGCATGGTAGCTGCCTTATGGTGAGCATGTGTTTCGGGCACCGGCAACAGACAGAAAACAAAATCATACTTAGTGGTTGTCATTATCTCTTTCAGGCGCGCCGTTACCCAGCTTATGTTCCAGGTAGTATCCAGCGGCTCATGTTCATCCAACCCATAGCGTGCATCCTTCTGGTCCATAAAAAATATGTTGTTCATGCCTATAATTTTTCCGGCATTTACCAGTTCCTGTTTGCGGATGCGCGGCAGGTTTTCGCGGCCTACCTTTTCATCGGTCAACTCTAAATTATAATAAGCCTCTGCCAGGGTAGAGTATTTATAACCACCCTCGCCGTTGGTAATTACACATTGGTCAACCGTGCCGTTTAACTCATGCGTTACTTTATATATAGTGGCTGCCATACTCGTTTCATCATCGGGGTGGGCAGTAACTACTAATATTTTAGGGCCGGTGCGGGTTTGTGCTTGTATATACACTGTAAAGCACAGTGCAGAAAAGAGGAGAAGAAATTTTTTCATTGTGTAAACTTAATACGAATACTTTTACAAAAGGCCTTACCACAGTTACAGAATTACATAGGTTCAAAAGGAATATAGAAATGTATTCTTCATGTTTCTCTGTGCATTCCGTGTCTCTGTGGTAATGCCTCTGTATTATGAGCAAACTAATTCGCGGATTAAGTTTACGGCAGGCAGTAGCAGTTAACACCATAGATATGGTGGGCATTGGGCCGTTTATAACCATCCCGTTTATAATAGGCGCTATGAACGGCCCTCAGTGCATATTGGCCTGGGTGCTGGGCGCTGTACTATCGTTTGCCGATGGCTGCGTGTGGGCCGAGCTGGGCGCTAAGTGGCCCGAGGCTGGCGGCAGCTATTCATTTTTACAAAACCTGTATGGCAGGCAAAAATGGGGGCGGCTGTTTTCCTTTCTTTATATCTGGCAGACTATCATACAAGCGCCCCTGGTAGTGGCCTCTGGTGCTATTGGCTTTGCGCAATATCTTACCTTTTTAGTTCCACTCGGCCCTTATGAGCAGAAAGCAGTATCCGGTGCTTTGGTATTGCTGATTACTTTTCTGCTCTACCGCAAGATAACCGACATAGGAAAAATATCGGTGTTTATGGGGGTAATAGTAGGTGGCACAATCCTGTGGTTAATAGTAAGTGCTATTCCGCACTTTCAACCCGCGCTGGCGTTCACGTATTCAAAGGATGCCTTTGACCTTACCCCTCCTTTTTTCCTGGCTCTGGGCACCGCCAGCCAAAAAACTATTTATTCTTTTTTGGGCTACTACAATGTTTGCCACCTGGGCGGAGAAATAAAAGAACCTGAGCGCAACATACCACGTAGCATATTTATATCTATTTCCATTATCGCCATATTGTATCTGCTTATGCAGCTATCCATTTTAGGGGTAATACCCTGGCAGGAGGCTAAAGATTCGCCCTTTATTGTCAGCCTGTACTTCGAAAGAATTTACGGGCATGCGGTGGCTTTGGTAGCTACCGGGTTAATACTGTTTATAGCTATTACTTCGCTTTTTGCGGTATTGCTGGGCTACTCAAGGGTGCCTTATGCTGCAGCGGTAGATGGGAATTTCTTTTCGGTATTTGGTAAGCTCCACCCTACTAAACACTTTCCTTATATGTCACTGCTCATACTGGCAGCCATAGCCTTTTTCTTCAGCCTGCTATTTAAAATGAAAGAGGTAATAACAGCCATCATCATTGTGCGCATCATCATTCAGTTTCTTAGCCAAAGCGTAGGTATCTTGCTCTACCACCAAAAGCATAAGCACGAAAACTTTCCTTTCCGTATGTGGCTTTATCCTCTACCGGCATTAATAGGTATTGCCGTTTGGGTATTTATCTTCTGCTCGGCCGATTGGCCGTTTACAGTTGGAGCGCTGGGTGTAATAGCTTTAGGCTGTTTGGTTTATTGGTTTAAAGAAAAACGCACCAGCTCAATCCGTTAAGTCATAATTATAGTTTTGTTTACTAAACCATACTTCCACAAAAGGGGGGTGAGTAATTGGCTGTGGGGGCGGGTGGGCTTGCCTACCTTAGCCGCAAACAAATATTTACGATGAAGAACCTTATTCTGACCTGTTGTGCCCTGCTTATTCTATCGCTATCCAGCTGCCTGGTTTCTAAAAAGAAATACGATGAGCAGGTAGCCCTTGCCGATAAATACAAAACCGAAAAAGAAGACTGTAACGAAAAGCTGAATGCCGCCAATGCTACTATAGACGACCTGAACAAACAGATAGCCGCCCTGGGCGCCGAAATACAGAAGTTAAAAGACAGCAACGCCAGCCTGGAAGACAAGAACAAGCGCATAAACGCACTGAAGGCCGAAAGCGATGCTATTTGCCAGCGTGTAAAGGAGCAGCTTGACCAGATAACCAATTCATCGGCTGCCGAGAAAGATAAGCTGCTGCGCCAGCTTGCCGAGCGGGAGAGAGACCTGATGAACAAGGCTGCCGAACTGGATAAGCTAAGCCGCGAACTGAACGACCGCGATGCCCGCCTGCGTGAAATGGAGGCTTTGATTGCCCGTAAAGATTCGGCGGTACAAGCCCTTAAAAACAAAATGCTGGACGCGCTGAAAGGATTTAACGCTGGTGACTTAACCGTGTATGAAAAGGATGGAAAAATTTATGTGGCGCTTAGCGATAAGCTATTGTTTACCAGCGGCAGCTACAGCGTAGAGCCAAGAGGTAAAGAGGCCTTGAAGAAAATAGCTGAAGTATTGAATAAGCAAACCGATATAAGCATACTGGTAGAGGGCCACACCGATAACAAACCGTATGTGAGCAAAACCACCGGACCGGTTAACAGCAACTGGGACCTGAGCGTGATGCGCGCCAGTAGCGTTACTAAGCTATTGGTAGATGAAAACAAACTGGATGCCCGCCGTGTAACACCGGCCGGCCGTGGTGAGTACTTTCCTGTAGAGAGCAACGAAACTGCCGAGGGCCGCAGCAAAAACCGCCGGATAGACATAGTGCTGGAGCCGGATATGAAGGGCATTATGAAAATTTTGAACGGTACGAACTAGAATCCACCCGGGCATTTGAATGCAACCCCGAAAGGGTTTAAAACCCTTTCGGGGTTTTGTTAGCCGGTAAATTTGCAGCTAGCTCTTAATCCATCATTTCATCTCTTATATTCGCGGCATGTTAGGTTTTGGGAAACCGGAGAACCCGGAAGCAGAGATGGGATTTTTTGACCACGTAGAGGCGCTGCGCTGGCACCTGCTGCGCTCGGTGATAGCTATAGTGTTATGTGCATCGCTGGTAGGTTATTTTTACGATATAGTTTTCGATAAGATAATACTGGGCATTACCTCTAAAGATTTTCCTACCTATAAGCTGATGTGCGATGTAGGGCAGAAACTGCACCTGGAATCTATTTGTATTGATAAGGATATTCCGCTGGTGCTACAGAACATCTCGATGTTTGGGCAGGTTACCTTGTTGTTTCAGTACTCGCTGATAATAGGATTGGTGCTGGCGTTTCCGTACCTCATATTTGAGTTGTGGCGCTTTGTGGCGCCGGCGCTAAGTGCAGAGCAGCAGAAAAAAACATCGGCTATCATACTGGCTTGCTCGTTCTTCTTCTTTATAGGGGTGGCATTTTGTTACTTTATTATCATCCCCTTTTCGGTAAATTTTGCCGTGGGGTTTTCTATCAGCAGTAAAATACAGAACAATTTTACCATAGAGAATTACATCGATTTCTTTACCGTAATGCTATTGGCTATAGGTATGGTGTTTGAATTGCCCATGATAGTTTACTTCCTTTCGCGGTTTGGTATATTAAGTGCTGCCACTATGCGCAGTGTAAGGCGCTATGCAGTGGTAGTAATACTTATAGCAGCAGGCATACTTACACCATCGCCCGATGTGTTTACACAGGCACTGGTGGCCGTGCCTATTTATTTGTTATACGAGTTAAGTATTTTTATTGCGGCACGCAACGATAGAAAGCGGGCTGCGGAGATGGCTTAAGATTCCACTGATTAAAAACCCAGATATATGCGCATAGCACTAGGCGGCGACCATGCCGGTTACGAATACAAAAAAGCATTGATTGATACATTGCAGCAACAGGGCTATGAGGTTAAGGACTTCGGCCCGTACACTACCGATAGTGTAGACTATCCCGATTTTGTACACCCGGTGGCCGATGCAGTAGAGAGCAATGAATTTGATTTTGGTATACTGATTTGCGGCAGCGCTAATGGGGTAGCTATGACGGCTAACAAGCACCAGGGCATACGCGCCGGTATAGCCTGGGGTAAAGAACTGGCGCAGCTCACACGCCAGCATAACAATGCCAATATACTTTGCCTGCCTGCGCGTTTTATCTCGCTGGAGGTAGCTAAGGAATGCGTAGCCGCATTTTTAGAAACAGCTTTTGAAGGCGGCCGCCACCAGAACCGGGTAGATAAAATTGCCTGTTAAAAGCAAAAAGATTTTTTATTTCGGCCTCATTAAAACTCAATTCAAACAATAAGTATGGGTGATTATAATCTTGGAGTAGGCTCGCGTGTAGAGCATCCTAAATATGGTAAAGGCGTAATAGTAGATATGGATACCGAGTATTATTCTATCTGGTTTAAAGATGGCGGCTCTACCCGTGGCATTGCCCGCGATTTTGATGGCCTGATAGTGCTGGAGCGTAGCGAAGTAGATGTTGTGCCTATAACACTGGATGATATTAAACGCGCTATAAGCGAAGTAGTAGAAGAGAAGAGCGACCTGCAGGAGATAGTGCCGCTGGCCAACCGGTGGAACGATGGCACGCTGATTATTAAATCGGCGGACAGCAGCATCCAGGCTAAAGAAATTCCTATCGAAACTTTCTTTCATAAAATAGTAATGCTGCGCGACCGGTTGCGTGTAATGGAGCAGAAGGTAAATGCCCACAGCAAACTTACCGATGAAGAGAAGATAGAACTGCAACAATATATCTCACGTATCTACGGCTCGTTGACTACGTTTAACGTGCTGTTTAAAAACACCGACGACCAGTTTAAAGGGACGGGGAGTTAAAAATATCGTGTCATTGCGAGGAGTTCCGATGCTTTGATCGGAATGACGAAGCAATCTCATTACTATAAGCGCAACGCAAAGCTAAACTTGTTTCCCGGTAGCTGTGGGATTGCTTCGTCGCAGAGCCTCCTCGCAATGACGGCACTTTTCTAAAGTTGTCAAATCTGTATTTGGCTATTGCTATTTTTGCAGGGTAACCAACCCCCTGTAACATGAGCTTAAGCAACAACCTCCTCTTTTTTATCGCAGCATTAATTACCGGTGCGCTTATACCTATACAGGCACAAACCAATGCCGGCTTTAGCCGCGCCATAGGCAGTGCGCAAACAACCGGCCTGATGGTTTTTGTAATGGGCGTAGTAGTGATGGCGCTGTATGTGGCCGTAACCGCCACGCCCTTGCCGAAGATGGAGCAGTTAACTGCAGCCCCTTGGTATTCTTACCTGGGCGGTTTAATAGTACCTATCTATGTCATATCCATCACCCTGCTGGTGCCGCGCATTGGTGTGGGTGCTGCTATCGGGTTAATAGTAACCGGACAAATACTCTGCGCCGTAGCTATTGACCACTTCGGATTTTTTGATGCTGCCATACAGAAAATAGATATACGCCGCACCATAGGCATAGTATTGATGATTGCCGGTGTGTATTTTGTGATGGGGAAGAAATAATATAACCTAAAGTATATAAATTTTGTTTTTTAAATTACTATTAGTATTTTTAAACTATGAATTACATTCCTAACGCGGAACAATCTTCTAAAGCTTTAAGATTAGCTAAAGCTCAGTTAGAATATGCGGAAGATAATAGAACGCTAATGGTAAGTTCTGTTAGGCTGGTCGGTAAGTTAGCATTGCACCCTGAGCAGATAACCTTCGAAAATAGTATTAAAGAATTTTCATTATCAGAAATGCCTGCACCATCAAAAAAGACAAAATTTGATTGGGCTGGATTTTGGAGCGAAGTCGTAGTTAGTTTTTTAAAGCCATATCAATCATTAGAAAGAAAAATTAAAAAACTGCGTCGGTTGATTAAAGCCTTAAAAGCAATTCAACATGTTGATTTAATAAAAAGCACGGTAAGTGCAATGTACTTTAAACTCCAATCTATTAGGATCAATGATAAATCAGGCGAAGAAATTAATGTTATAAGCAAGATAAACTTCTTATTTCATTAATTTCTAAAATGCCATTATGAACAAAGCAAAAATTGAAAAAACAATAAAACATATAGATAAAGTTCTAAAATCTCACAAGAGTGTTCTTGATATAAAAGACCGGGAAGAATTGATTGTGGCTCGGGAAGAGATTCGAAATTCAAAAACAAAATTTGATTTAATAAAACCGCTTCAAATAATAGTAAAGATATTAGGAGTTGCTGGGAAGTTTTACGACAAAATAACCTAATGAATATAGGTAAGGCAATAAAGGAAATCAGAAAGCAAAGGGGTTTTAGCCAAATTGAATTGGCTGCAAAGGTGGGTTTGACTCAAGCATCAATTTCGCAGATTGAGTTAGAGTTAAAAAGGCCTACTAAGAGAAATTTAAATGCCTTATGTAAAGAACTAGAAATAGCAGAGCCATTATTGTATCTTTTAGCCATGGAGCCTTCTGATGTGCCTAAAAAGCACAAAATGAAATATGATGCATTGTTCCCAATAGTGAAGAATTTGATTTCACAGATCGTGGAATAATTAAAAGTTACTACAGAAGATTTGGGCTTCCTAATCCATTTCAAACCCCAGGCGTTTGCTGAGGGCAGGTGATAGTTTAGGTAGTTTGTTGCGCTCGATGATGTAAGACGTAAGCTCTGCAAACTCAGAGAATATATAGTGGCTTGCCAGCGCTCCCTGCAAGTATCCTTTACCGCTGCTGCCACCGGTACCGGTACGCATACCAATCATGCGGTGTACCATGTTCATGTGGCGGTAGCGCCAGGTAGAGAGGCTGTTATCAATCTCCAGCAAATAGTTAATGAATTGAAAAGGCGCCTGCAGCAATGGATAATCGCGGTAAAGCATGATGAACAGCGCAGCGCGGCGTGCTTTAGGGCTAAGGCTTTTCTCCGGATTTTTCTCCTTGCCTAACACAGCTTCTTCAAATGCGGTAAGGTTAAATTTTTCGGCTTCGCCCAAACTCTCAGCATACACTTCTCTGTATTTTTTCCAGAAAGGCGTTAACTCTCCCGGAACTATCGGTTCATTCCAGTATTCCTGTGTATCGAAAAATGGCATACGCTCCAGCCAGTCGTTTACCAGATCGATAAGCGGGCGCTTGGTTTCTACGTCTTCAATTATTTTTTTGTCTTCGGGGCGCAGTTGGCTTACATAATACTCTTTGCCGTGGCGGTTAGCCATACGCAAACCCAGGTTAGCCTCCAGCACTTTAAACTGTATGCTCTGAAAACCCGATGCCGGGCGCAACCGGTTACGGAAATCGAGAAAATCGAGCGGGGTCATGCTTTCCATTATGCTCACTTTATCTACCAGCACCTGTAGTATGGTTACCACGCGCTGCATGCGGTGGTTGGCCGTAAATATATCGGGGCTGTTATCCTGTATGTTGGGCTTGGCCATTATATCCATTACCGAACCCATCTCAAATAGTATCTGCTTAAACCAAAGCTCGTACGATTGGTGGATGATGATAAACAACATTTCATCGTGCGCATGGTCGCTGGCTTTGTCGCTTTCAAGTTCCTGCGCGTTTAATATTTTATTCAGTTGCAGGTAGTCGCTGTAGTATACTCCGTCTTTCATGTGCTTGCTTTAGTAAAGTAAAGATGAAAACTTCTGCCTGAAAGCAGAATGATTTTAGTTAGGCACATGGTCCTGCATTGAATACTGCCCGTAAATAGCAAGGGCGCAAAATTATTTGCGCCCTTGTTTTCGTTAGCTGAGGAAATACTTATTCTTTAACCAGCCTTGCCGATGCCCAGCCGGTTGTGGTAAAAGCCCTTACGGTGTAAACACCGGCGGGTAGTTGTGCTACCGAAATACTTTTAACAGGTGCGTTAATGTTTTCCGACATTACTTTTCTGCCGCTTATATCTATAATCTCTGCCTGCATAATAGACGTGTTACCTGCATTAAGAGTAATGCTGTTGCTGGCAGGGTTAGGAAAAACGCTAACCGATACTGCCTCACCCGGCACTTCTTCTACACCGGTGGGTGTAAGCTGTAGATAGGCTATGTGGTTAGTGGTATTGATAGAGCTGGTGGTGAATGTTCCGCCAAAATAAAGGTTGTTGCCCAGCTCGGCTAATGCGTTTATACCGCTATTGGTAAACGTAAGTGGGTCGCACATGTATAAGCTGGTATCGCCCATACCCGATGGGGTTTTGCTTAGTTCCATGATGTCGCTACCCATGGTCATACCTGCACTGCACTCAAAATCGCCGGCGGCAAACAGGCGGTTATTTACCGATAGCAGCGATTTAACGGCCACGCCCTGAAAGTAAACCATTACATCGTTGGCCCCCCGGAGTTTAACAACCCAATCAGAGTTTTCGTAGGCGGCAATCGCGCAGGTATCGGTACCGCTAATTACATCGCAGGCGGCTACAAGTGTGTTATTATACACGGCCAAATCGTTTACCGGTGTAAGGGTGCCAAAACCCAAAGTGCCCATATTGGTACCATCCCAGGTAGCTACGTGTTTGCGCAAGGCACCGGTAGCCAATTCAAAATTGCCGCCTATTACAAGTTTATTATCAAATACCTCTAAGGTGCGTACACCTTCACCATAGATAAAGCCATTAGTTATTGAACTCCACTGGCTGCCGTTCCATTTAGATACAAAGCCTGTAAAGTCACCACCGGCATATAAATCGCCGTTGTAGAACGCCAATGAACGCACGGTGCTATCCAGGCTGCCTATGGCCTGCCACTGCCCGAGTGTAATATCATAAACGGCTATGTGGTTTACAGCTACATTGCCGGCCATAGTAAACTCGCCGCCGGCATACAGCTTGCTGTTTTTCAACACAAGCGTATGCACTGGTCCGTTTAATCCATCGCCTACCGGTACCCAGTCCCAGCCGGCAAAGCCGCTTATCCATGCAGCCACATTGTTACATGCCGCGCCGCTATAGCTGCCCGAAAAATTACCGCCTACATATACTATTTGATTGGTAGGGTCTGGTGAAATAGTGGTTACTGTTCCATTCAATCCGCTATCTAAATCAAAGGTAGGCGTAGTAGAAGGGTAACCGGGTTGTATCCAGGCCAGTTCATCCACTGTGAATCCGTAAGTATCTGCCCACTCTTTTACACCACCGGTTTTAATTTGGTGCACGTAGGCAAATTTCTCGTTGCGGTCTATGGCCTGCGCCAAATCATCGTGGCCGCTTTGCATCATCAGGTAACCTACTGCGCAGTGCGTGCCACGGCGGTCGATAAATACGGGGTTCTTATAGCTTAGGTAATCGTTGATAGGAAAGGTTCCCGCCTGCCAGTAACCATGTAGCTCATTCAGCAGGTTTATGCGGTTTTGTTTTTGCTGTGCCGATAGGCCATTTACATCGCGGTTGCGCAGAGTTTGCTCTACCAGCATCAGGTGTGTAGAAATCCATTGGTTAAAAGTAGTGTTACCGGTAATTTGTGTAGCAGCAGTAAGCTGCTTAGCCTCCGGCTGGTTATTCCATTGGGCATTTACATACGCCAGTTTTTGAAACAGGGCATCGTTGGTATAAACACCACCGGCTTTAGTAAAGCCGAAAGAAAATAAGAGAACGAGGGTAAAGAATGAGTTACGCATAGTGGTACTTTTGTTCAAAGTTAAGGAATGATACTTTGAAAACGAGTGTGGGCGCAAAAGGGTTGCTTGGGGAGTTAAAAATAGGACCGCTAGTTTTTTACAAACCGCGCCGAGCCTGTACTGTTTTGGGTTAACGCCTTTAGTATATAGATACCCGGTGGCAGATGTTCAACGGAAATGGAATTGGATACCTCTATGCCGCTTTGCCTGATTACCTCTCTGCCGGTTAAATCAGAAACTACCGTCTGCAACAGCTTTCCATTATCGCCAGTGCTGAACGTAATTGTTGATTGGGTGGGGTTGGGGTAAAGCTGTAATGGGGTATTGCCGTTAAAATCACTTAATCCTGTGGGTAGGCTTACTTTTCCAATATAACGCATTGGTTTTTGGTAAGACCATCGAGAAAAATTACCACCCAGATATATTTCGCCATTAAAAGTTGCCAGGGCATTTACGCTACTATCCAGGAATGCAAAGGATGTAGAATATCCCGAAATCACATCTAAGAGTGCAAGACTTTTACAAGCTACGGAACCATCATATTTAAACTCACCACCTAACAGCAAATTATTATCATATTCTTCCAAAGCAGAAATCGCATGCCTGTTATTATACAAAGGGAAATAGGGGTAATAAAAAACTAATGGCTGTAATACACCATTCAGATATCGGGTCAAACAGATATTACTTTTGCCTGAATCATCGGAGCATACACCACCCAAATAAACAGTCTTTCCCATTACTTTTGCAACAAGTATCGTGTCGCTAACCTCTGTTCCTGCAGTTAGCCATTGATCAAGATACCTATCTCTGAGTATAAAATTGTGAGCCTGAATAGTAAAAGTATCTAGCGCGTTATATAATGTTATGGAATCGAAAGACCCTACATATGCCTGGTATCTATCATCTACCTTTATATCCTTTAGTATACCGTGTATAGTTGCTGTTAGCTGCCATGAATTGTTTCCGTTTTGCTTCCATAACTCCTGTCCATCCAGCGCCAAAGGATGAGAAATAGCAACCTCGTATAGATAATTCCCAAAGCCGGAAATACCGCATTGTCCAAATGCACCTTCTCTTCCGGGAATATTTAAATAGTTCCAGGTTCCATTGTAATAAGCAGCCGGATATATCTGACCAGCGTATAATAAAGAACCGGTTACAGCCACCTGGCCATTTCGTTGGCTTATACCTGTTATATTTCCGTCAACACCATTTCCTAAGCAATCCATTTGTCCGTTAGCATACCGTCCAATGTTCAGGCAAGGCAAATTATTTACACTATCAAAGTGCCCTGCAAAATTTAAGTGATACGGTTGAGACAATAAAAAATCAACGGGCCCATTTGGTCCTATTCCCAACTCAGTAAATTTTGTAGTAGGCATATACGATGGCTGTATCCATGCCAGTTCATCTATGGTAAAGCCATAAGCATCTGCCCATTCTTTTACACCACCGGTTTTAATCTGGTGCACGTAAGCAAATTTCTCGTTGCGGTTTATGGCCTGCGCCAAATCATCATGGCCGCTTTGCATCATCAGGTAACCTACTGCGCAGTGTGTGCCGCCGCGGTCTATAAACACGGGGTTCTTATAGCTTAGGTAATTATTGATGGGAAATACGCCGGCCTGCCAATAACCATGTAGCTCATTCAGCAGGTTAGCGCGGTTTTGTTTTTGCTGTGCCGATAAACTACTTACATCGCGGTTGCGCAGGTTTTGTTCCACCAGCATCAGGTGTGTGGCTATCCATTGGTTGTAAGTAGTGTTGCCGGTAATTTGTGTAGCACCGGTTAGCTGTTTAGCCTCCGGCTGGTTGTTCCATTCGGCATTTACATAGGCCAGTTTTTGAAACAGGGCATCGTTGGTGTGTCTGTTATTGGCCGTTACATAGCCTACAGCTATATAAAAGATAAGGGTAAATAATGCTTTGGTCATGGTTCATAGGTTTAATCAAAGTTAAATAAGTTATACTTTGATTAAACCTATGAATGTCACAGTTGTGTAAAATTATCCTCTTAAATGATAGCCCTTAGGTTTTGTGAATGCGCGCAAACCTACGTGCGACAGGGTAGAACCAAAGCCCGAGTGCTTACGTCCGCTCCAGGGCAGGGCGGGGCTTACACGGTCGCAGCAGTTCCAGTAGCCGGTGCCGCTGTTGGTTTGTGCCAATAGTTTTTCGGCGCGCTGTTTAGATGATGAATATACAGCCGCTGTTAAACCATACTCCGTATCGTTCATTAGCTCCAAAGCTTCTTCATCGCTCTTTACCTTCTGTATACCTATTACCGGCCCGAAGCTTTCATCGCGCATTACCTTCATTTTATGGTTTACGTTTACCAGCACCGTAGGCTCGTAGAAGTTGCCTTTGCCGGCTACTTTTTTGCCACCGGTAAGCACCTTAGCGCCTTTCTTCACCGCATCTTTTACCTGCGAATCGACCACAGCTAGTTGTGCATCGCGGGTTAGGGCACCAATGTAAACGCCATCTTCGGTAGGGCTGCCCATTTTGTAGCCCTTCACTTCTTTCACAAATTCTTCTACGTATTTGTCATACACTTTTTCGTGCACGTAAATACGTTCTACACTACAGCAGCTTTGTCCGTTGTTGTAGAAGGCGCCATCGGCTGTGCCGGCAGCTATGCCTTTTATGTCTTTTACATCGCTGGCTACATACAATGGATCTTTGCCCCCTAGCTCAAGGCCAACCGGCACCATTTTGTGTGCCACCGCCTCATATATAAACTTACCGGTAGCATACGAACCGGTGAAGAAGTAACCATCGAAATTCATATTTAATAAAGCCGCACCTACTTCGCGCGCACCGGTAGCCACCTGGAAAGCATCTTCAGGCACACCGGCTTTTTTCAAAAGCTTCTCTATCTGCAAACCGGTAAGGGTAGAGAACTCAGATGGCTTATACATTACAGAGTTGCCAGCCAACAGCGCCGGCACGAATACGTTTGTGCCTACCAGGTAAGGGTAGTTCCATGCCGAGATATTACAAACCACGCCCAACGGCTCGTAGCTTATCTTTTCCTTCATGTTGTTCTCATCGGTCATTACCTCGTCTGCCAGGTATTTTTCGGCGTTACCGGTTAACCAGTTGATGCGGTTGATAGCACCGTTCACCTCGTTGCGGCTTTGTTGTAATGGCTTGCCTACCTCGCTGGTAAGTATGGTGGCGCTTTCTTCTATGTTAGCTTTTAGCAGCTCAGCAAACTTCTTAAGCACGGCTACACGCTTCTTAAGCGGCACGGCGTTCCATTTTGTTTGTCCTTGTTTAAGGGTAGCTAATTTCTTTTTTAAAGAAGCGGCGTTGTCTTCTTTCAGGGTTTTGATGGTTTCGCCGGTGGCCGGGTTGATTACGTTCATTGTTTCAATACAAGTTTATAATGCAATAATAACCATTAAGGTCATTGAGGGTTTATTTCGCGGGGCAAAAAAACACAAAGAATATAGCAGCGGCTATATCGCTCTTAATATATCGGCAAACACACCCGAGGCGGTTACATCAGCCCCCGCACCCGCACCCTTTATCACCAGGGGCTGCTGCGAGTAGCGGCGGGTATAAAACAATACCACGTTATCTTTGCCATACAGATGGTATAAGTCGTGCTGCCTGTCTATGTGCTGCAAACCTACCGATGCTTTGCCTTCATTCAGTTGTGCCACAAATTTTAGTTTGCAGTCTTTAGCGCTGGCTTCGTCGTATAGCTTTTTAAAGTGTGCTTCATATTTCTCCAGCGATTTATAAAACTCAGATACATCCCCCTGCATACATTCTGCCGGCAAAAACACATCATTGCTAATATCGCTCATTTCCATTTTGTAACCGGCTTCGCGCGCTAGTATCAGTATTTTGCGCATTACATCGGTACCTCCCAGGTCCAGCCGCGGGTCCGGTTCCGTATAGCCTTCATCCTGCGCTTGCTTAACCACGCTGGCAAAGGTGCGGCTGCCATCGTAATTATTAAATACAAAGTTGAGTGTACCCGATAGCACAGCCTGCATTTTTTGCACTTCATCCCCACTACGCATCAGGTCGTTCAAAGTGCCTATTACCGGCAGCCCCGCACCCACATTCGTCTCAAACAGGAAAGAGGTGTTAAACTCCCGCGCCTGTTGCTTAAGGTGCTCGTAGTTTTCATACGCCGATGAGGCAGCAATTTTGTTGCACGCCACTACCGATACACTTTTTTGCAATAAGGCAGAATAACTCTTCGATACTTCCTCGTTAGCGGTTACATCTACAAATACCGAGTTACGCAGGTTTTTATCTACTATAAACTGATACAGCGCATCCGGTTTAGCGGCCGGTGCGGCTTTAAGGTTTTCCTCCCACTTATCCAGGTCAAGGCCTTCTTCATTAAGCAATACCTGCCTGCTGTTGGCAATGCCTGCCACACGTATATTTATGCGTAGGTGTTTTTGCAAATAGGTCTTTTGCTGTTTTAGTTGCTCAATCAATCTGCGGCCCACATTGCCGGCACCTGCTATAAACAGGTTCACTTGTTTGTAAACCGTTTCAAAAAACTCTTCGTGCAATACGTTAATGGCCTTCTTTACATCGGGCGCGGTTATTACGGCCGAAATATTTTTCTCGCTGCTGCCCTGCGCAATAGCGCGGATGTTTACACCGTTTTTGCCCAGCGCGCTAAACATTCGTCCGCTTATGCCGGGGTGGTTCTTCATGTTATCGCCTACCAGCGCTACTATGGCCAGCTGGTTCTCTACGTTCAGCGGGTCCAGTTTCTTTACACTTATTTCGTATTCAAACTCGGCATCCACCGCCGCTTTGGCCTTAGCTGCATTGGCTTCGTCTACTGCCACACAAATAGAATGTTCCGATGAGCTTTGCGTAATAAGTATCACGTTTATCTTCTCTTTGCTTAGCGCATCAAACAAGCGCTTGCTAAAGCCCGGTATGCCTATCATGCCGCTGCCTTCCAGCAACAGCATGGCCACTTTACCTATACTGCTTATGCCACTTACAATATTCTGGTTGGCGTCTGTTTTGTTTTCTATCAGCGTACCTTCATCATCCGGTGCAAAGGTGTTTTTTATCCATAGCGGCATACCCAGGCTCATGGCAGGTTGTATGGTGGGCGGGTAAATTACTTTCGCCCCAAAGTGCGAAAGCTCCATAGCTTCCTGGTAACTTATGCGGGGTATTACTTTTACATTTTGCACTAAGCGCGGGTCGGCGGTCATCATACCACTTACGTCGGTCCATATCTCCAGCACGCTGGCCTTAACAGCTGCTGCAAAAATAGCAGCCGTATAGTCAGATCCTCCACGGCCCAGCGTGGTGGTTATGCCATCGGCATCGCTGGCAATAAAACCCGGAAACAGGTATAATGCCGAGGGGTGTTGTTTTACAAACGCCGTAATCTTTTTGTTGGTAGCCTCAAAGTTTACAGCTGCAAAGGTATAGTTGCTGTTGGTTTGAATAAGGTTGCGCGAATCGCTCCATTCGTGCTTTACATCCATCGATTTCAGCTTATGCGATATTATAATGCTCGACATTAACTCGCCAAAGCTTACAATCCTGTCCAGCGTACGGGGGCTTAATTCGCGCAGCAGAAATATACCTTCACAAATAGCCTCCAGCTCGTTGCATTGTTTTTTTATCTCGCTTAGTATGGCGCTTTGGTTAGCCACCGGCACCAGCTCTTTTATTGTTTGCAGGTGCCTTTGCTCTATCAGGCTTAGCTTTTCTTTATAAGCTTCGTTACCGGCAGCCGCCAGCTTTCCGGCATCTATTAGTATATCGGTAGTGCCGCCCAGCGCCGACACCACCACCATGGTATCTTCCTTTTTCAGCGCACGCTGTATAATCGCTATTGTTTTGCCTATATTTTCTGCATTTGCCACCGAGGTGCCGCCAAACTTTAAAACCTGCATTCTTCTCTCTTTTTGCGGCTAATATCAGCCTGTTGCACGGTAAATACGATATAGCTTTTAAACAGTTGCACCAGGTAATGAATACTGCGCAGTGCGGTGGACTCTCAGGTCATTTAATCTGCCGGGCAGAGGTCGTTTTTTAACCATGCAACCATATAAAACACCCAATACCTCTATATTTAGTAAAAAACCTTTATTTTAACTCCCAGTATCTAAACCCGTTTTTGCATGAAGAAGCTTTCCTCTTTTCTGGTTCTGTCGGCATTTGTAAGCGGTGCCTTTGCACAAGCCTTGTTCAACAACAATGGCGCAGATATTTATGTAAAAGACGGCGCGCTGATGGTGGTTAAAACCAACTCGCTTTACAACAATCAAATTGCAGGTGCAGGTATATTGGATAATGCCGGAACTATCATTGTAGAAGGCAACGTAACCAACGATGGTGCTATCAACGCCGCCGGCGATACTATCCGCTTAAGCGGCAATTGGGTAAACAATGGCCTATACGCCGGCGCTGCCAGTTGGGTAGATATGAACGGGGCCAATCAGGATATTGCCGGTACTGCTGTTACTACTTTCAACAACTTAAACCTGGGCGGAGGTGCTGTAGTTAAGCGCCAGCAAAATATTAATGCAGAGGTAAACGGACTACTGGCACTTAACGATGCCGAGCTGGCTACCGATGCGAACCAAATGCTGGTAAGCAATACCAATAACTCGGCTATCACCCGTAACAATGGATTTGTAAGTTCGGTAGGTGCAGGCCGTTTGGCACGCGCTACCAACCAGCCGGTGGCTTATACATTCCCTACCGGTTCGCCAAGTTATGTCAACGCACCCAGCATTTTCCGCCCGGTAGATTATACCCCTGCCAGCGGAGGAGCCAATACCTATGGCGCTATGGTGGTTAAGGGCGATGCTACGGCCGATGGATACAGCGTAAACACCGTAGACGATTTACTGTGCAAGGTTAACCCGGTGTTCTATCACCGTCTATACCAAACAGCCGGTACCGATGCGGCTGCGCTTGCTATTTACTTTGATGCAGCTGCCGATGGCAACTGGACCGACCAGGCACACTGGGACTCGCCTAACCGCTGGAACTATATAGGCGCACCTACTACCGGTAGCGGCTTTGGTTTATCGGCTATCAGCGTAGCCGGTGTAAGCGATTTTCAGCCAGAGCCTTTTGCTTTGGCGCGCAAAAAATTTACAGTTAACGCCGGGCCCGATGTAGAGATTAACCTGGGCGAATCAACCACCTTTACACCCACCATATCGGCAGCTACCGTTGCCTCGTATACCTGGACACCCCCAACATCTTTAACCTGTGGCGACTGCGAATCGCCCGACGCTTCGCCATCATTAACTACCGAGTATAAACTTACGGTAATAGACGATGCAGGTTGCACCGTAGCCGATTCATTATTGGTTACCGTAGCCAACCCCGAGTTGCTGATACCTACCGGCTTCTCGCCCAATGGCGATGGCGTAAACGATGTCTTCCGGGCGCTTAACAAAAACCTCTCTAAATACAAATTGCAGGTATATAACCGCTGGGGCGAGTTGGTGTTCGAGTCCGATAACTTTACCGATGGCTGGGATGGCGTTTACCAGGGCGTAAAACAACCACTGGGTGTATATGCCTGGCTGTGCGAGTACCAGTTTGACGGCGCCACCAAGGGCAAAACCGCTAAGGGCAATGTTACGCTGGTTCGCTAGAAACTCTCATGGCTTGGGCGCTTAGGCGTATTTATAATAACCGCCCACTACCATTGTATTCTTATGTTCCCTATGTACCCTCGTCCATCAGGTAAATAGCGTATCTAAGCCACATCTGTATTTTGTATTCTATGTTCCTATGTGGTTCAAAAATGCATTTTGGGCCGCCTAATAATTAGAGTTAGAAGTCTCTAACCCGTACTGTGTTTCGCGGTGTATGTATAGCACAAAGCGGTAAGCCACATACGAAGCCAGCGGGGCAAATATTACATCGGTGCTGTAGTGCACATGCTGCCAGGCTATTAGCACACCCACCATTATGGTAGATAAGCCAATCCACGATTTAATATACCGGTTCTCTACCAGCAGCATAAGCAGCACCAGCGCCGCCACATGGCCCGAGAAGAAAAGGTCTTTACTTACAAATGTATCGGCCGTATGCAAAAACAGGTTGGCCATAGGGTCCCACAGCGGCACCATGCCCACCGGTGGCTCCAGCGCTACCAGGTAAATACTGGCCGTGCGGGCAAACATCATTATCGCAAACATTTGCAGCCCCTTAATAAACCTATCTGGGTAAGGCACTATAAACAGTATAGCCAGTATAAGCGACGAATACTCAAAAAAGAAAATGCCCAGCGAAAAATCCATGGGCGTAAGCAGGTTAAGCAACATATCGTTTACCTGCACGCCGGGCCTGTCCTGCCACACCCGCAGACAATGGAAATTGTGCAGGTGCGCCACTACAAACAGCAACAGCGAAAACAACAGCTGGTTTCTAAAACTTTTAGAACCGCTTACGTTGCGCCAGGCCTTAGAGGTATGTCTTAATTCATCGAACATTCTTTCTAAAATAGTAAAATCTTTTTAATTGACTAAGTCCGGGCTTTAGCCCGGCATCAAACAGAAAACATTCCGCTTATCAAATTGCCGTTGGTTTCAACCAACGGGGGTATGTTTTAATTCGTCCAGCATTATTCCAAAAATAGTAAAACCGTTTTAAATAACTAAGTCCGGGCTTTTGCCTGCCTACCAGCCCGGCTTTAGCCGGCATCAAACAGAAAATATTCCGCTTATCAAAATGCCGTTGGTTTCAACCAACGGCATTGGCTGTTAATGTCCCACCTTCCAAACAAAATAGGTTTTAGATAACGAAAGCGCCGGTATTTGTCCTCCGCTGGCGGCATGTGCGTCAATTCAAAGATAGCTTCCAGATATGATCTATTAGGCAAAGGCCAATTCGGGCTGCTCCACCGCCCCTTATGAAAACCGCCTTATAAATTTCCTTGAAGCCCGGCAAGAGATGAAAAAACTGTTTGAGGCCAGCAGATGTTCCAATATTATGCAGTAACTGGAATGCCGAGTTTTTTTTCATGAGCCAGGGAAGGAAATTTTAGGCTGGTTTTCATACAGGGCTTGAGTTTTGCTCCACTTTTGGTCAAGCAAAAGTGGAAAATCTGGCAAGTAGCTCTTAAACACCAACTATTGACGGCTTACCTTGACGCCTATACCGTTGGCGTAGGTGGAAAATAACTTCCCTGAACTATCGGCCTGGTCTGTGTGTACACACTTTATTGACCAGCCGCTCACGTTTTCCTTATCGAATACTTAAGCACACACAGCATCGATACATCATATACAAAATGCGATAGTATACTGCTTACCAGCCCAAAGTACTTATACAAATACCCCAAACCCGCCGATATAATAACCAGAAAAGCCCCGTAAATAACCAGCCGGATGCTCAGCGGGCTTATTTCGCCATGCAGAAAAACAAACAATATGGCCGTGGGCCATATACCTATCAGCGGCTGTATACCGGCGCGAAAAAGCACCTCCTCGCCAATAGCCGTGCAAAAGGAATAGAAAACAATATTGGTAAACGAGGGGTTAATCTCCTGCAGCATCTCCTCTAAAAACACGCGCACGCTCTTAAACTGCTTGCCATTAATAAGCGCCACGGCCAGCAGGGCCGCCAGGCTACCAAAAAATAAACCGGTAAGCGTTTGTATGTAATAGGGTTTGCCCCCCGTCAGGGTATCGCTCACATCCTTCTCCTGCAGGTAGTGTATCAGCACTATGCCTATGGCGCTCATACCGCCAAGTATCAACACGCTGAAATAGTACAAGCGCTTTTTATCGGGAACAATCACAGGGGCAGTTTTGGTTAATGGTTACAAATAAACGCACCTGCGCGCTTTTCTAAAACCACATTACTCCCAAATATAGTATTCTTGCCATTCCAAATAAATAATATGTCGGAACAGAAAAAAGTAACACCCGTGAGCGCCCTGGGCGAGTTTGGCCTTATAGAACGCCTGACCCAAAACCTGCAACATGTAAACCCAAGCACTGTGAAAGGTGTGGGCGACGATGCCGCCGTAATTAATAACGGCAACCAGCAAACCGTGGTAACTACCGACCTGCTGGTAGAGGGCATCCACTTCGATGTGATGTATACCCCCCTAAAGCACCTGGGCTACAAAAGCGTGGTGGTAAACCTGAGCGATATATATGCCATGAACGCCACCCCTACACAAATCACCGTGTCGCTGGCTATCTCCTCGCGCTATACCGTAGAGGCGCTGGATGAAATTTACGACGGCATTAAACTGGCCTGCAAAAAATATAAAGTTGACCTGGTGGGTGGCGATACTACCTCCTCGCTCAGCGGGCTTATAATATCGGTAACTGCCATAGGCGTAGCCAATAAAGAAGACCTGGTGTACCGTAGCGGTGCCAAAGAGGGCAACCTGGTATGTGTAACCGGCGACCTGGGTGGTGCTTACCTGGGCCTGCAAATACTGGAGCGCGAAAAGCGCATTTACCTGGAGCACCCCGAAGTGCAGCCCGAGCTGGAAAACGCCGACTACCTCATAGGCCGACAGCTAAAACCCGAAGCCCGCTGGGATGTAATCGACTTTTTTAAAGAGATGAACCTGAAGCCTACCTCTATGATGGACCTCAGCGATGGTCTATCCTCAGATATTTTCCACCTGTGCAAACAGAGCGGCGTAGGCTGCGAGCTGAACGAAGCCATGGTACCGGTAAGCGAAGAAGCCTACAACATGGCCCTTAAGTTTAACCTGGACCCTATTACCTGCGCCCTCAATGGCGGCGAAGACTACGAACTGCTGTTTACCATAGAACCCGAAGACGAAACCAAACTGGGCGGCGATACCACCTTCTCGGTAATAGGTACCATTACCAAAAAAGAAAACGGCTGTGTACTTATAACCCGCAGCAACAACCGCCACACCCTGAAAGCACAGGGCTGGAATCATTTTGAGGGGAAGTAGTCGTACTTATTGATGACACTCCTCGATTATATATTAGAGCAAGCTATTTAATTCATTGTAACTATATAGATTGAAAGGCGTCATCTTGGCAGTCCGAAGGCAAAAAGTGCTTATATTGATTTGCTTACCACACAGTAATAGAGGCTATACATAAATAGCTCATTAGTTTTCAAAAGAAGTGTTTATTGTTGAAAGCATACCATTTAAAATAATAATACATTTGCGCTGATTCGTTAATATATCCAGTTGCTATTAATGGAAATTCGCAATAAATTTGAGAAACAAATGCAAAACTTCTTTTTCTTTTTCTCCTTTTTTCTTTTTACGCAAGTAAAAGGCCAAATCACGGTTCCTGAACAAATGTTATGCTCTTCTGTTTTAATAGAAGGCATTAAGGTAAAGGGATCTGCAATCTTTATGCAAGATTCTAGTTACATGTATCTTATAACAGCAAAACACGTACTCTTTTCTTCGTCCTTACCCACTAATTTGATAGCGGATTCAATTAAATTAACCTTTTATCCACATGATGTAGTATATGACGAGCCTGCAGTAATCGATTTTGATTTAAAAAAGGCTTGGAAGAAAAACTGCATTAAAATAGATAGCTTAAATGATATATGTGTTATTAAAGTTGCTAGCATAGAAAGCACAAAGGATAGCTATTACGATGTAAAATATTTTGATTTCATAATGAAAAGCCGCAGCACAATGGTTAATGCTTGGCCTCTTTCAGAATGTTGCAATTTTGAGAATGTTTCATTAGGGGGAGATGTTTTTTTGTTTGGATATCCCAATTCAAATAGTTTCCATTCATCCTTATACGATTACAGTCGTCCGCTTTTAAGACGTGGAACTATATCAGGAAAATATCCAAAATTAAAAACAATTATTCTTGATTGTTCAGCTTACATAGGTAATAGTGGAGGACCCGTATTTGGATTTAATCCATTAAACGGCAATATCTGTTTTATAGGGGTGATAGCGGACTACATAATGTATAC
Organism: Chitinophagales bacterium; assembly: GCA_035299425.1. Lineage (GTDB taxonomy): Bacteria > Bacteroidota > Bacteroidia > Chitinophagales > LD1 > Bog-950. The sequence goes on from DATGWP010000077.1 coordinate 28,643, forward strand.
TGACCGTAAGGTTAATAGTTTAGGCTATAATAGCATTCAAGATTCAAATTCAAATTATTCTATCGTTGTTTCAATTGAATTCGCGGAAAAACTAATCAAGACTTTTACTACTGAGCATCATTAAGTTTATTGATTTATTAAAAACATATTAAATGTTGAATGTATTTTTCTCTCTTTTATTGCTTTTATTTGTTTTAATTCTGTGGAATACTTTTTCTATCCGAGCTATTCTGAAAAAAACAAATCAAAATTTCATTGCTGATGAAAAATATTTTGAATTAAAATATAAACTTGAGTTTATCACTGCGGGATTTGCTGTTACAACTTTAATAGCTGGCTATTTCGGTTATAATTTTGACACTAGCGCCAAGCAATCTAAGATAGCTATGGATGTTTTGGAGCAAAGAATTAAAAAAGATAGTATTCAAATAAATGAAAATATATTTCTTATTACTAAAAGTCGGGATGAGAATGTTCGGGCCTTGACAAATCAATGGGAAGCTATTAAGAAATTAAATCAAGAATTAAAAGTTAAAAGCAAAATCATAGACTCTATTTATAAAGTTTCAATGAAGGAACTTAAAGTCAACATAACTTATCATATTGATAATGTTATTTATAAAATCCCTACAGGTGAATTCGTTCCTGAGCATCACGAATTCGCAGAATTTATAACTACAGATGGACAAAAACTGCCCATATTTAAAAAGCCTCCCTATGTGAACGTCATCTCAAGTGAGGGCCAGCCGTTTCGTGTTAGTAATATTACTATTACCGGATTTGACTTAATTGTGCAGGATGGTTTTTACGAGCCAGTGGCCGATGTTTTTCACCTCTCCGTGATAGTTACGGATCATCAAATTGGTGTAGACTAGCAAATTATTCACCCCCCCCCTTTGGCGCAAGAATGTAGCCGAGCATTCGCGCCGGGCTTCTTGTGCCGGGCACTAAGCAAGCTAGAGTATAACCTAACCTCTTGCCAATTCCCCTCCCCTAATACAGAGGTAGCCAACGCGAGAGTTACTGGTAGAATGAATGTAAATTAAGTGTCCAGAAAATCCCATTCTGAACCTAAAACCCATCTTAAAGCAGAAAGTTTTCCGTTAATCATACCCCATTCAAAGTCATCCCACGGACCAAGATTTTCCATTCCATATTTTTTTTCCACTTTGGCAGCAGCCTTTCTAGCGCCATTATATATTTCCATCGGCGTCTCCTTTGGATTATAGGCACCATTGGACTTCGAAACAATCTTGTGCTCTCCTTTTTCGATATGATATAGCCAATTCTGATGTCGATTGTACCATACTTTGTCTAACAATTCTCCTTCGGCTAAGAGAATTTCATTAAAACTTCTTGGCTCTTCGACCCATTCATTCTCAATTATTAACTCACTAACTAGATCCGGCCTTATTCGATGAACTGCCTCTGACAATTTTATGTAATAACGGGATTTTACTTTAGAAAAATAATTTTGAAAATCCGGATGTGGCTTTCGCTCATCAGTCGGTAAACTGAAATCATTTTTGTTATGAGTAATAAATGCAAATCTAACGTTTGAAATATCTTTGCTTTCTAAGAGAGCCGCATAAGTTTCTATTATTATAGCATCATTAAAATTATTTTTAGTGCGATGGAATGGGGCTTTTTTCTCGATTGCCCTTTCTGCAGCCCGCAATTTTATTGCATCTGTAGTTTCAATAACAACCGATTTATTAAGTAGTTTTTCAATTCGACTAACCGAGGTAAGTAGCGTTGCTCCTAAAGTAGGGATTTTGTAATCGACATCATTTAATAAATCAATGACTGTTTTTTTCTTCTTATTATCTCCTAGTTTGTCGACAACCTCTTTGGCTCTTTTAATAACGCTAGAAATACTTTGACTACTTTCTTTTATTACTCTGGCTTTATTTCGCGAAAACTCTTCAATAACGGTTTTGGGAACAATTAAGACAAGTTCATTGTGCTTAATCAATTCATCCAAGATATTCAGCAATGTTTCATGATTAGGGTCTTTAATGAGATCTAACCAGACACAGGTATCAACAACTATCTTATGCATACGGTCTAATTTCAAGTGAAGTTAAGGGAATAATAAATCCAGAGCGCGCTTTGACGCAAGAACGTAGGCGGGCATCTGAGCCATGCTCCCCAACTGGGCGTAGGCTATGCCTACGTCCAACCAAGTAAGTAGCCTTTGGCTACTGATAGCTAAAAGCTATCGGCTTACTGCAACGTAGGCATAGCCTACGCTGAGATGAGCCTTATAATACTTTTAAGATATTACTGTATACGGTAACCACATTACCGGTATAGGTAATGCCATTACCGCTTCAAAAGCGGTCGGTGTACACACCACGCGTCAGGTCCATGTACACGCACCTTTTGTAAAGCTTTTGTAATCAAATTATTGTAACAGGGCGTGGTGTACACTTTTTCAAAAACAGGCACAGTGTACACCGAGATTCCACTGGGCGTAGGCCTTGGCCGAGATGAGATAAGTTCTGCCCCTGCATTTAATCATTGCCGTTGGCTTTAGCCAACGGTAGTGTGGCCAATTCTTAATTGGCTTTAGCCAAAATGTATTACCGCGTAGTTTAATCTATTGTTTGGCTAAAGCCAAAAAGGGGTGTGTCAATTATCCGTCAGCTAAAGCAGACGGCAATGAATGGGTGCCACTGGGCATAGCCTACGCTGAGGCTCCCAACTCATCCGCGCCTGTAGCTAAGCCTTGTGCCATGCCGACGCGGATGTAACAGGCTTAGGCATTTGCAATGCCTTTCTTGTATTTATCCTGCAAATCCATACATCCTGCCAATCCTGATTCAGACAACGGCTGTTTGCGCGGGGATGCGGTTCAAGCGCCTGCCCCCTCTTTTGTCGCAATGTAGCTGGGCATCTGAGCCAGATTGCTTTTGCATCGGTTATAAGCGGAAGATTGTTTCGCAATATTTACGCTATATTCAAATATACTTTTAACCAAAACATATAGCTGGTGAAATATATTACGCTTTTATTGCTGGTGTTTGCGCTGGCAGCTTGTAATCAAAAGAAAATAATAAACGCACCTAACGACCAATTTCAATTGAGTGATATTCCATTGCACAAAGGTATGTCGGTAACGCTGTTTGTGGGTGATGAGCTGGAAGGTCAGGAACCCTACCGGGATACAGTTATTATGGACTATATAGCAGAAGGCATTAGCAGGAATGGGTACGATAATCTTGTTTGTAATGTTATAAGAAAAGAGAACCCAGGCGATATAGTTTACCCTACATACTATTACGCTGCCGATTCGCTGTATTTAGTTCTCACTTCGGGCGTTGATACTACCCGCTTTGATATTGACCACGAATTGCATCTTCCGCTATTTGTAGGAAAAAAATGGGCCTCGAAAAATGGTTACAATCACTATGCGGTGGTTGACAACAACGCCAGCTACGCCGGATACGATGGTTTGTTTGAGGTTAGATGTACAGCAATTTCGAAAGCAAAGCCCAATTTGATGTCGAGGTATTGTTACAAGAAAGGAATGGGCTGCGTTTACCATGAATATATTGAGGACACATTGCAGCCCAAACAAGCCCGGCTGTTTTCACATGTAATTAAAGTAGAAGGCAAGTAGTAGTAAGTAAGTCGGGAATATAACACACCGTTGTTCCGAGTGTTTCCGCTGCTTTGGGCGGAACAACTCGGAACTAGCAATAAAAAGGAGTCTCTGACTCCGTGAGAGACTGCCTATATCCTGCAAATCCATACATCCTGCAAATCCTGATTCAGACAACGGCTGTTTGCGCGGGGGATGCGGTTCAAGCGGAGCATTTGAACCGCGATTTTTTTGGTTACTTTTTTTCTAAAAAAAAGGGACAAAGAAAAAGCACCCCACTGGGCGTAGGCTGTGCCTACGTCCAACCAAGAAAGTAGCCTTTGGCTACTGATAGCTAAAAAGCTATCGGTTTACTGCAACGTAGGCATAGTCTGCGCCAGGATGAGAAAAGTGTTTAGCATTTGCCTAAAATACTATCCCCTCAAAGCCATACTTGGCTTTCCATTTATCGTCGCCGGTTACTTTATTATACTGCTCCCGCATTCTTTTAATCTGGTCTTTCAGGCTTTCTCTTGAGTATCTCAGGGTAACGGCACTACCTCCTCCATCTGGCAAAATAGGTACTGGCTTTTCTTTTAACCAGGGCCTTGTAAAATCTTTTGTCAACTCGGCACCGGTTACTGCTTTATCTAAAACTATAGAGCCCTTTTGGCCGCGGGCTTCTATATCCAGCTGCACAATTACACCCTCGTACGGAAAGGTTACCTGCAAAGGCAATAGTGCATGCGAAATATAAAGGCCCATAGAATTATCAACCGTTAAATCCTTAGTTATCCAAATCTCGTAAGAATAGTTGGAGCTGTATGTTTGCATACCGTATATACCCACCCCGCCAATTACCAGGGTGCGTTCCATGGTAAATTTTTCGCAGTTATATCCTTTTATCTTTTTCTTGTCACCGGTAGCTATCAGTTTCGAGTCGGGCCGGTAAACCGAATCAAGGGTCTCTACTATATAATCGCGGTTAACTGTAAAATCCATAATCAGCAGATTTGTTTTCTTCTCTATATATCGGGCAGGGTTCCGGCTGTTAACCGGCATGGTCTGTATCCTAACAAAACCTTCGCCATACATTATATCAGCATAATCAATGGTTTTGTTGTCTTTGCCACTTATATTTTTGTAGTGAAGCTCGTTTACCTGTTGCGCTTGTGTTATGGTAAAAAGCAAGCAGGCTACGAATGAAAATGCATGGTTTAATTTCATGTTGTACATATTACGATTCATTATTGAATGGATAATTATAAAAATAGTTTTGGTAGTAATACATTCAAATGTACTGCTCATTACAAAAGAAAAGCGCCCAATGGGCGTAGGCAATGTCCATAACTGTTCGAAACATTGCAGTATGGCCTGAAAGGCCTTAGTCTATCAGCACGGGCTGAAGGCCTGTGTATGTCACAATTTCCAACTCAAGCCCCGTAAGGGTGCAATAATTAAGGCACCAAATAGTATTGCGGCCATACAGGCCTTAAGAGATACAAATCGTAGTTTTCATCGGGCTTTACCCGATGCTAATTTATTGTGCCCCGTTGGGGCTTATGAGGGTGTCGAATACCTGTGGGCACAGCCTACGCTGAGATGAGCTTTACCCAATCTGATAGTGATATAAGTTTTATTTTATTTACCTGTTTCATGTTTAATAGGGGCTTATCTCTGGTAACAAGGTAATGTGACTTTACGGTATAGGCAAGGTCAAAAAGGTAATTGTCTTTTATATCTGGAGCGCGGTCAAATCTTAAATCAATTTCTGTTTCAGTGGTTACGGCTTTGATAAACCGAAGATAGGCAGATACTGGCTCTGTAAGAAGAACCTTAATCCTATCTCTGGAAAGTACATCTTTAACTTCTGCAATCAGTTCAGGACATACATAGATTGTAACTCCGCAATCTTTATACCAGGTTACTAATAAGTCTAAATTTTTACTGATGATAAGAGATACGAAAATATTCGTATCCAGTACAACCTTATCGGTTTTCATTTGCGCTTACGCTTTTTGCGCACATCATTTACTATCTCGCAAATCTCCTCTATAGAAATGGAATTTTTCTTCACCGATTTATTAAGGCGTTTGGCTTCATCCATTAAAACTTTGCGCTCAAGCGCATCTAATAGCCTTTCCTGGTCGCGTGGCTTTAATGCCTCCACGTAATCGCTGATTTTGGCAACAGTATTTGTAGTAAAATCCATGTATCGAAGATAGTAAAATGCGGCGACACTGCCTACACCGATGGGTTCATATGCCTTACCGCCGCCTCAAACTCATCCTCGCTGCCCTTTATCCAGTTTAGCGCTACTACAGTTTGTTTCTCCAGCGTTACGCCCTGTATGGCGTAAAACATCTGGCCCTGGCTATAGCGCACCGCTACTATGTATACCTGCTGGTCTACGGCAAGGTCATCAAAACGGCTATAACCCACGCAGTTGTTGCCGCGCACTATGGCGTTTTTGTTCTTTACCACGAGGCGCACATCGCAGTCGGCATCGTCCTGTATTATCACATCGGCTTTGGTGCCCTGTGTATTGGTAATACGGCTGCAGGCTATCCAGCCCAGTTTATCAAACCTCTGGGTAAACACCTTATCGGTAAACACCACATCACTTTTATCGCTTACCAGTGGTATTATGCTGTTATCCGAGAAAGCAACTATCACCTGGTCTTTGCGGCGCAGGTTAAAATCTACATTCAGCTTCACCTGTGCACTTACCTTGCGTTTGCCGTAGGTAGCAGGTTTCCATTTAGGCATTTGCTCCAGCGTGGTTATTATCTCCTCTCTAAAAGTTTTGTATGCCGAGCCGCAGTTTACATCGCGTACCTTACCGTTTTTGTCTACCGTAAACGTTACCTCTACATTACCCGAAAGCTCGTTGCGCTTGGCCTCTTCCGGGTACTCCAGTTGCGCCAGCAGGTAGTTATCCAGTGTGTAGCCTTTGTAATTAAACTCGGGCTTATACAGTTGTGTCTTGGCAGCGCCGGCCAGGGCATCGCTGGTAGTGCCGGTGGCTGGTATCCAGCTGGTGTTATTTTGCACCTGTGTACCATAGTAAAAACGGTAGCCATCGTTGCCGTTCACCGCAAAAGGAAACTCTATGTTTATCTCTTCGCCTTCTTTAAGCTCTACCCTTTCGCCATTGCAGGTGGCCGACACATACACAGCCGCCCTGGTTTCCAGCACCTTGTTGCCCATGGTGGTGGTCAGGTTCTCTTCCAGCATTTCGCCGGTGGTGTAGCACTCCTTCAGCTCAATATCAATATCGGAGGTTACTTCGCGGCCATCTTTAAAGGTAAAGCTGCTGGGCGCTACCGATATGCGGGTGCCGTACTCGCCCTGTAGCTCGTTCAGCTCTATAGGCTTAATACTAAAGTGCTGGGGCTGGGCCTGCATGGCGGCCAATAGCTTAAGTATGGCCTTGCTTTGTTTAAGGGGCACATCTTTATCGCGCGGCTCAAACTTCAAATAATAATCCTTGGCATTGGGGGCAGTGTTAAACGATTGCAGGGCCGTTTGGGTAAACGTATCGGTAACTACAGCATGCTCGGTGCTCTGCTCGCCGGTTTGGTTGCAGGCCGCAAAAAACAGGATTGCCACTATCAGGGGTAAGCATTTCTTCATAGGCCTGCCGGGTTTTTAATATTTTTAAATATAACGAAATCTTATTTCAAAATAGTATCTCAATTGCTTTTAGTCAATTCTTTACAAGTTATTTTTTGTATACAAAAATGGACGAGGGCCGCATTCCCCGTAGGTGCAAGCTTCTAAACCACAACCTGGTAATGGGTTCTAAAACTACCTGAAACAGGTAAAGCTATATACAATTCAAATACTCGCTGGGCACACCCGGTTATTTTCACCCCAGGGACACCCCTCGTTCGTAAATATTTAAAAATCAATTGTTTGCAAACACAGTGAGGGGACACTTTTTCAAAATTGAACTCTTTTTGCGATAGGGTGGACACCCCCTTTTATAAGGCTTTTCTGTTGAGTGAAGTGCTATCGGCCTGCCTGTCAACAGTGGCTGGTAAGCGGTAAAACAGGCCGCAGATTACACGGTAAACAGCCTTAGCCTAAACTCATAATACATCTATTTCATTTTCCGACTTTTTCGCTTTTATTTGCCGTCCTTTAAAAAAGGAGTGTTTAACAATTAAAATACCCCGCGTAAAACCGGGATTAAAACCCTAACATCTCACATGGCAGTAATAGGTAAAATACGTCAGCGCAGCGGTTTGCTGATTTTCCTTATCGGTCTTTCAATAGTAGGCTTCCTTATTATGGATGCTACCAATTCGCAAGGCAGTATTCTAAAAGGAAGAAAAGACTCGGTTGGCGAAGTAAACGGCGAGAAGATATCTTACGTTGACTTTAACAAGAAGTACGAAGACAATTTGAAAAGCGCCGAAGACCAGATGCGCGGCCAGCCTATAGCCGAAGAGCAGCGTAACTACATCCGCACCCAAACGTGGACAGAGATGTTGAACGAGCGTATCTTCAGCAAGGTATACGAGAAACTGGGTATTAACGTAACCAGCGAAGAAATGAGCGAACTGGCTACCGGCGAAAACGCATCGCAGTATATCAAAGGCGACCAGCAGTTTATGAACCCGCAAACTGGCCAGTTTGACCCATCAAGAGTGCGCTTATACCTAAGCAGCCTCGACCAGCCGCGCGAAGGAGTAGAGCCGGGTGCTGTGCGTGCACAGTGGTTAAAGTTTGAGGCCCTGCTTAAGCAAAACCAGTTTCAGCAAAAGTACAATAGCCTTATTACCAAAGGCCTTTATGTACCTACCTGGATGGCCGAAATGACTTACAACGACCAGAACAGATTTGTTGATTTCAAATATGTGTTGTTGCCTTACGCTGAAGTAAACGAAGCAGATGTAAAAGTTAGCGATGATGATATCAAGAAGTATATCTCTGAACACGCCGCTAAATTCAAGATAGATGAAGAGACCCGCAAAATTCAGTATGTAACTTTTGATGTTGTACCATCGGGTGCCGATACTGCTGCTACTATCAAGGTACTGGAAGAAAAACGTGCTGAGTTTGCCGAAGGCAAAAACGCATCTGATGATTCTGTATTTGTAAAAATATACTCTGAAACTCCTTTTGATGAAGTTTACTACGATAAGGACAAACTGTTCTCATCGGTAAAAGATTCATTCTTCTCGCTGCCGGTAAAATCGATTGTAGGCCCTTATATAGATGGCAACTCGGCCAGACTAGCCAAGATAAGCGACCGCAAAATGATATCAGATTCGGTGCATGTGCGCGAACTGGTAATTTCATTTGCCGGTGTTACATCGCAGGATATAGCTAACCAGAAATTTGCTTTAATGGATAGCATCATCCGTATGGTAGATACGCTGAAACAAGACTTCGGCATGTTTGCCGCCATGTACTCTGATGACCAAATGGGCAAGATGAGAGGTGGCGATATTGGCTGGGTTAAGCAGGGCGAAAAAGAAAAGTATTATAACGATATGATTTTCTTCCGTGCGCAAAAAGGCAGAATCTACCGCATACCTTCTCAAAAAGAAAATGCGTTCCACTTGGTGCAGGTAGTAGAAGACCGCCCTACAAAAGTAGGTGTACAAGTATCGTACTTTAGCAAAGAGATTATACCTAGCCCTGAAACTGAAAGAACTATCTACGGCACTGCCACTTCATTTGCATCCGACAATCAGGCTGAAGCTAAATTCCGCGAAGCAGCTAAAAAGCAGAACGTAAAAACTGTAGAACAGCTGAAGAAAGACGACTGGAACATACAAGGCCTGCCAGGCAATGCACGCGAAGTAGTTAAGTGGGCTTTCGGCGCCAAGAAAGGCGAGGTATCTTCTATATACACAGTAGATAAGAAACACGTAGTAGCTTTGCTGGATGTAGTACGTGCAGCTGGTGTGCCTGATGTTGACGCTGTACGCGACCAGGTTAAACCGGAAGTTATCCGCGAAAAGAAATACGAACTGTTGGCTAAAAAGATAAACGATGCCAAGGCATCTTCTATCGATGATTTAGCTGCTAAGGTGGGCAAACCTGCGCTGGATGCTACACATGTATCATTTGCTTCTCCGGCCATAAACAATGCTTACGAGCCTAATGTAGTAGGTACGGCATTGGCCACTGCTACGGGCAAGTTATCGGCTGCTATTAAAGGCAATGAAGGTGTATTTGCCGTGCAACCGGTAAATGTGCAGGAGCCGGTTAAGCAAACCGACTATACCAGCTATACTTTCCAAATGGCTCAACAACTGCAGGGCAAAACACGCTTTGCCAACGAGGTTCAAAAGAAACTATCGAAGGTAAAAGACGACCGCTCTGAGTTCTTCTAAATCACTAATCAAGGATATTAAAACAGGCCCATGCATTGCACGGGCCTGTTTTGTTTTATGGTAAAGTATAGATGTTATCTTTTCCCTAAACAGCATCGCTGTATCTATAATGTATATTACCTTTGCACCATGGAAAATGTAAAGCCTATAGTAAACCGGGTGGCCCAAAACACCAGCCTGGCAACCATTGATTTGGAAGAGTACTATCCAAAGCAGGAAGAGATTGTGGCTATTGACCTGAAGGCGTTCCTGTTTAAAGAATTGATACTACGCGAAGCCGATTTCCGCGAAACGGTAAAGAATACCAACTGGAGCCAATATACCGGTCAATACGTAGTGCTGTTTTGTTCTGCCAATGCTATAATTCCTATGTGGGCATATATGATATTAAGCGCTGAGCTTACTCCTTATGCCAAAGACATTGCCTGCAGTCCGCCTGAGCATGCGGCCGATATTTTTCTGTACCGCAACATTGCCAAACTAAATGCAGACGATTTTAAAGACAAGCGCGTTATAGTAAAAGGCTGCGGCGACAGGCAAATACCCGAGGCGGCATTTGTGCAGATAGCACAGCAGCTAACAAAAGTAGTACGTGCGCTTATGTATGGCGAGGCTTGCTCATCGGTACCGGTGTTTAAAAAAGTAGTGTCATAAAGCTGTTATCTGTGTAATCTCGTATTTTACATCCTGTATTTATCAATCCTAAGCAATGAAGTTTGAAAAAAAATATATAATCCCTCTTTCGGTAGGCTTGTTACTTATAATTGGTATTGCCTCGGCAGCTATCATTATAAAGAGAACTGCAGCCCCCGGCGCGGTTAACATATTCGAAAGCACAAAATCTGAGACGCCCGGCCTGCGTTGGACCGGCGGTGATGATAGCACTGACAGGGTATCGCCCATACATGTAGAAGGTGAGTTGTTTTTTGCCGGCGAGCGCGTACCATTGGAAGACCCGGATGTGCGCGAGCGCCTGGAACGCGAACTGCACCTGAATACCTTTTGGCACAGCAATACTATAATGGCTATGAAAATGGCAAACCGGTATTTTGGCGATATAGAAAAAATACTGGCCGACAACGGCGTGCCATCTGATTTTAAATACCTACCCTTGATTGAAAGCAACTTCCGTAACGATGTATCGCCTGCAGGTGCGGTTGGTTTCTGGCAGTTTGTAGCCGCCACCGGCAAAAATCACCATCTGGAGATAAACGGCGAAGTAGACGAACGGTACAATATTGAGAAGTCTACTGTAGCTGCCTGCAATTACTTAAAGGGCGCTAAAGAAGACTTAGGTAGCTGGACCCTGGCCGCGGCCTCCTACAACTTGGGGGTGCCCGGCATGAAAGCCCGTGTGCGCGACCAGAAGATCAATAACTTCTACGAAATGTACTTTAACCCCGAAACCTCGCGCTATATTTTTCGCATGCTGGCCATGAAAATCATTTTCAGCAATGTAGAAAAAGCCGGTTTTGATATTAGGGCAGACGAACTTTACCAGCCTTATAAGTACAAAATAGTAGAAGTAGATACCGGCATACCCAGCATAGCCGATTTTGCTGCCCAGTATGGCCTGCGCTACAAGCACATTAAAATACTTAATACCTGGCTGCGCGAGGCCAAACTGACCAATAAGGAACGCAAAAAATACCAGATTAAGATACTGGAGAAATAGCCTGGCAGGTATATACCATCAAAACTCCATACAAATTAATTTTTCATCAAAATGCCACTTCATTTGTAATAGTGAAGGAGAATTTTAATTTTGTCGTCCCTAAAACGGGAATGGTTTGGTAGCTCAGTTGGTAGAGCAATAGACTGAAAATCTATGTGTCGGGGGTTCAATTCCCTCCCAAACCACAATAAAAGGCAGCCTGATGCAAATCAGCTGCCTTTTATGTTTTTAGCGACTTATACCAAGGCTATTATCAGTGCTTTTGCACGTAAGATTCTCTTTACCGATTTTCCGGTTACGTGCTTTTTAGCTGTTGTCGCTTACAACAGTGGTATTGCCCTGTAGTTTAATGTCTTTACCCGCGTAAGAAATGCTCTATTCTTGCTTGTGGCGCAGCTTGGTTGTTATAACCTTTGCACCAAGAAAATGCTAAAACAATTATTATGAAAACAACAAAAACACTTTTACTGCTTATGCTGCTGTATGCAGCGGGCATGGTAAACGCACAATGTGTGTGGTACTATCCCACCTACCAGGGTGGAGGAACTTATTCTTTTACTGTGTACGGCGATTCGGCAGGCATAAGCCCCTCCTACGCCTGGACATTCGACGATGGAGGCACCGCTACCGGCCCTAATGTGCAGCACACCTTTACTACCTCGGGTATGCACGGCTGGTGCCTTAATTACAGCGGCAGTTGTAACGTAACTCTTTGCGATTCGCAATATGTAAACGTATGTGACTGGCCGGTGAGTGTAACACATACGGAGGGCGATACAGTGGTTAGCTTTGGTGTGCAGGGCGTACAACCAGGATGGACTTACAGCTGGGATTTTCCTGATGGAGTACCATCAACTTCTACGTCGGCTACGCCTACTATTTCCTTCCCCGGCCCGGGCAATCATTGGGGTAACCTGGAGATAACTACCCCCAACGGCTGCATCTTCCACGCCAATGCCAGTGTTAATATAACAGTAGAAAACACTACAGGCAATTGTAACCCATGGGCGTACGCCTCTACCGGAAACTTCGGGCAGGTTAGCTTTGTTGTTTTTACCGATAGTGGCGCTACCATCCCTACTTACCAATGGGATTTTGGCGATGGTACCGGCAGCAACCAGCAAAACCCTCAACATACTTATACCACATCGGGCACTTACACCTACTGCGTAGATTACAACGGCCCTAACTGTAGTGGCAACATATGCCGCACAATAGAGGTGGATGTATGCAGTGCAGGCACCTCTATAACTTACACTACGGTAGATTCTACTGCCACACTTACACTAAACGGCGCACCGGCAGGCAGTACTTATGCATGGTCTTTCCCCGATGGAAACATAACTACCTCTACTACGGCATCACCTGTGGTGGTGTTTCCGGGAGTAGGCAATTACAATGTTTCGGTTACTATTACCACACCGGGCGGCTGCACACTTACCAGCACCCAAACGGTAAGCATAGTAGGCGGCGGCTGCCAGGGCTGGGCTTATGTGCAGGCAATAAACGGTGACCATGTAACATTCTTCGCAGCCGGCGATTCGGTGGGTGGCTTGCCGGCCAGTTTCAACTGGGACTTTGGCGATGGCACAACAGCTACCGGCCAATCTGTTTCGCATACTTACCCGGCCAGTGGCAATTATCAATATTGCGTTACCTTAAATGGCAACATGTGTACTAGCACAATTTGCGATACCGTAGCGATAGATGTTTGCCAGTTTACTACCAGCATTTATACTACAGGCGCGATAAATACCAGCGCCACATTTGGCCTAACAGGTGCCGCAGCAGGGTGGTCCTATCAATGGAGTTTTCCCGGAGGAACACCTTCTAGCTCAACAGCTGCTAATCCTACCGTTACATTTCCGGCTTATGGCACCTATACAGCCAATGTTACGGTAACTACCGGTGCCGGATGTGTGCAAAATGCAACCCATACATTCACCTTTACCGACCCATGCCAGGTGCTCGTATCCGCTAATCAAACCTTTGGCGGAGATTTTCATTTTCATGCCTATACCGATACGGTTGGCTGGCTTGGAACTTACACCTGGGATTTTGGTGACGGAACAACCGGGACCGGTGCCTATCCTTTTCACGCCTATCAAACCAGCGGCACTTATATATATTGTGTAAACTATAATAATACTGCTGCCGGCTGCGCAGGCACACTTTGCGATACATTGGTTGTAGATATATGCGATCAACACGCTGCAATTAATGTTTATTTGGATGGCAATACGGCTTATTTCAATGTATATGCCGATTCTCTGGCTATGTGGGATTATACATGGAATTTCGGTGCAGCATCGCCTTCTACCTCTACCGATGCGCGCCCTTCTATTACTTTTCCCTCTGCGGGCACTTATCCAATTACGGCAGATTATATAACGCATAATGGCTGTAGTGGCACACTTACATATACCATAGGTTTTTCGGCCCCTGCCGGCCAGTGTGACACGGCCTTTGAGGTTACTAATATTGCCGGTAACTACTACACTTATTTCACTCCGGTGGATTCAGGTACAGGGCAAAACACAATTACATGGATGTTTGGCGATAACAGCAGCGGCCCTTATGCAGGGCCCAGTACTTATCACCATTACAATATTGCCGGCAGCTACGATGCTTGTATGACAGATAAGGGCCCGGGTTGTATTGCAGTAAATTGTAAAACAGTGATTATAGCCGGCCCGCAGGTAACTGTAGCTGTAGGTGGTACGGTAACTAAAAACGGCACCCCTCAATCTGCTTGTTATGCGCAGGTATTTCTGATAAAAGATTCTGCCGGATACCTGAGCGCTGTAGATACGTTTATATTGAATGGCGATACAGGTAACTGTTATGGCGATTATTATTTCCCCCATTTACCAGCAGGCACTTATTATACAAAGGCAGCACTGCTACCGGCCGACCCGGGTTATGCTGATTACATGCCTACTTATAGTGTGCAGGAGTTAAATTGGGCTGATGCAGCACCAGTAAACGTTACTATTGGATCTGCCTATACCAATATAAACCTGCTACCGGGCACTAACCCCGGCGGACCGGGTTTTGTAGAGGGATGGGTTACTCAAGGTGCAGGGTTGGGCATTGGCGGCGGCGCTGATGAATCGCGGGGTGCAGGCGACCCTATGGCTGGCATTCAGATTAACCTGCTGAACAATGCAGGCGCTCCGGTGGCGTATACCTACAGCGATGCTACAGGCCACTTTAGCTTTGGCAGTCTTGCACTGGGTACTTATAGTATCTATGCCGAAGTCATTAGCAAGGTGCCTTTAGAGCTTACGTTTACGTTAACTCAAAACAATCCATCGGTAAATAACATAATGATAACGGTGAACAGTAATAGCGCCATAGGTACTGGTGTAGAAGACCTACAGGCTATGTATGTAGAAGGGCTGATGCCTAACCCTACCACCGCTAAGGCAGCACTAGCCATTACGGTAAAACAAAACACCGATGCAGCGCTTACTATACGCGACCTTACCGGCCGGGTGGTGCAGGCAAGACAGCTGCAGCTGGCAACAGGTAGCAATAACCTGACAATAGATTTAACCGGAGAGCCTGGCGGGGTTTATTACCTGAGCCTGACCGGTAAAAACGATAACAGGGTTTTAAAGCTTGTAAAAGCACAATAGATAGTCTTCGATTTGGTTTTAGTAATGGCAGCTATGGTATTCGTTCCATAGCTGCTTTTTTATTTAGCTATATCAACCGCATACGCCCCCTGCGCGCTTACATCCCAATGCTTAATATTCAGCTTTTGGCAATCCTGCACCCAATATTCAATGCGTTTCTTTTTGTTGGATGAGTCAAACACTACTTGCTTGAAATTACAAAGCTTTTGCAGGTCCGATATATAAAGTTTGGGGTTATTCGATATGATTACCAGGTCGGCCTTTAGTTTTTTACCCATTTGCCAGCTATGATATTTAGGCACCGTATCAATTAATAATACTGTCTTACCCTCAAACAATATTATTTTACCCAGCGCGACCTGTTTATAGGCTACCGGTAACTCCCTGGCTACTCCATTCTTCCACCAATGAGGCCTGATATGAAATTTCTGCTTTTTCTGGTCTATCGACAGGCTGTCATTTATTTCGGTAAAAACTGTAGTGCCGGAAATAAAGGCGATTGCCTTTTGCTTGGGCACGCTATACACTACTATTTTCTTTTGTTTGGCCTGCTGTATGCTTTCCGCAGTATCGAATGATACCAGGCCAAGTATAATTAGTAACCCGGCTATCAGCACTTTGGGTCGACGCTCTACCAATAGCCAACATACCAATGCAAGCAATAGGTAAGCAAAAAGCATTTCAATAAACGAAATACTAAAACCTTCCAATACAGCAAAAGGAATTGAATCAATCAGGAAAGTAAATTTATTTAAACCGGTTAATAGCAAATTGAACAGCGCTCCAACGGCTGCATTCAGGTAGGGTATTTCGCCAACAGCACAAAGGGCCGTACCGGCAAACAGAACTAAATTGCTTACCGGTATTACTACCAGGTTAGCCAGCCAAAACAGGTTAGGAAACTGGTGAAAACAAAACAGGCTGAGTGGTAGGGTGGCTATTTGTGCAGCTACCGACACAGCTGTAAGCGCCCAAAAGAAATCAAGCACATACAGAAAAAGCCAGCGCCAATCGTGCCGGATAGCAGCTTTTAGTTTTTCAGCATATCCATGTACCCGTTTAAATGCCAGCGGCTGCGAGCTGCCTATAAGTATAAGCCCATAAATTTTAGGATAGAGAAACAGAATACCAAACACCGCCAGGTAACTTAACTGAAACCCCACCTCCGTAATTATAAATGGATTGAACAGCATGAGCAGCAGGGCGCTGCCCGCTACAATGTTATATACATTTACATGGCGCAGCAACGTAGTGCCTGCCTGTATCATGCTGAACATAAGCGCCGAGCGCAACACCGAAGGGCTTAGTCCCGTAAGACAGGCATAAAACCAAATAAACGCTATAATACCAGTGGCCTTGGCTATCTGTGCTTTTCTACCCCGTTTATCCATAAACCCAAATAAAAAATTGAGCATAACGAACACGATGCCTACATGCAGCCCGCTTACGCTAAGCACATGCAGGGTACCACTGTTGGTATAAGCCCGCGACACATCGGTGGTCATATAATCGTTATAGCCCAGCATGATGGCGGCCGCCACAGCAAAGTTGTTCTTATCAGTTACATACCGGTTTATTACCGATAGAAAGTAAGCGCGGATGCTGTACACCCTTTCCATAAAAACATTACCGCTGCCCGTGGCTATTACCCGGTAACTACCCGGTGCAACAAAGCAGCGGTGATATACATTATGAAAGGCCTGGTATTGTTTAAAATTAAACTCTTCGGGATTCTTAGGGCCGGGGAACTCATCAATTTTTGCGCTAAAAGCAATTACATCGCCATAGCGCAGGTTATTTGGCTGGCCGGTTCGCAAAAAAGAGAGTAGTATTTTGCCACTGGTTTTGGTATGGCTACCGGCACTTCCAACTTCCCGCACATCTACCAGTGCATTTATAAATTTTTCTTTTTCTACCGGTGGCTTTATAACCATAGCTACTACAACCGGTTGGTTTTTCAGATGATTCTGAAAGTGACTTTTATAGTTATCCTCGGTGTAAAACCATGCTAGAAGATAAGCGGCAGAAACCAACAATAGCGATAGTGTTACTGCATTTAAATGCCTTAACCGGTAAGCTTTCTCTATTCCCACAACACCCAATGCCAAGGTAAATACCCCGCACAAACACAGAAGAGGCACCATCAGCCAGAGTATTTTTTGCGAAAGACCGGGTGTAAAATCACAAACAATTTCAATAGCTATGCCTGCTATAACCAATAGCGTAATCCGAAGCAGGGGTATCTCATTCCAAAGACTGCGCATTGAAAAATTGGAATTGCTTTTTAAATTTAATTGAAAATAAATTTAATGCACGGGCATATTAATGTTTACGACCTTATTTTTATCGACATAGAAACGGTACCGCAATATTCATCATTCGATCAGCTTAGCCCCGTAATGAAAGAGCTGTGGCAGGCCAAACATGCCACCCTTAAGGTAGGCGACGAAACCGCAGAAGATGGTTTTTTAAAGCGAGCGGGCGTCTATGCCGAGTTTGCAAAAATCGTTTGCATCAGCATTGGCTTTTTCAGGCAGGATAAAATGGCTGGCAAAAGAATATTCAGGGTTAAATGCATATCGGGCGATGATGAAAAACAACTGCTGGTTGATTTTACAGATTTAGTAAGCAAGAGCTTTAATGCCGAGCGCTATCATTTTTGCGGGCACAACATCCGCGAGTTCGATATTCCTTTTATATGCCGCCGGCTCCTTATCCATCGGTTGCCATTGCCCGACATGTTAAACGCCTCGGGTAAGCGGCCCTGGGAAATGCTGGATGTAGACACCCTGCAGCTTTGGAAATTTGGAGACTATAAGAGTTATACCAGCTTAAAATTGCTGGCAGAGGTATTGGGCATACCTACGCCCAAAGGCGATATAGATGGTAAAGATGTGTGCCGGGTATATTGGCAGGAGCATGACCTTAAACGCATAGCCGAGTATTGCAACCGCGACGTGGTAACGGTAGCCCGGCTGCTGTTACGCATGCAGGGCGACCTGCAGATATTAGAGGATGCTGATGTGGTGACCGTAAACTAAATGCCATGCTTACATCAGTAGCCAAATACACCAGCGATTTTTTCAATCTCTTTTACCCTAAAGTTTGTTTGGTATGCTCGCGCGGCTTGCTAACCGGTGAAAACATTGTTTGCTTTCGTTGTGAAAGTGAGTTACCATATACCAATAACTGGAACCACCTCGATAACCCACTAATGAAGCGTTTTTGGGGGCGGTTGGATTTAAAAGGGGCAGCAGTGCTTTATCATTTTCATAAAGGCGAGGGAGTGCAACACCTTATACATCTGCTTAAATATAAGGGCAGAAAGGATGTGGGCGAATATATAGGTAAACGATTTGGCTATAAGTTAATGGAGCCGGACTCTGTTATAAAGAATGTGGACGTGATAGTGCCGGTACCGCTGCACTGGAAAAAACTAAAGCAGCGTGGGTATAACCAATGTGATTACCTCGCAAAAGGCCTGGCCGAAGTAATGAACGTGGATTGGAAAGCAGATGCGCTTGTGAGGGTAAAGGACAATGTTTCGCAAACTAAAATGCATAAGCTGGACCGGTGGACCAATGTGGCCGGAATATTTGAAGTGGCAGATGAACAACTTCTAAAAGGTAAACACGTTTTATTAGTAGATGATGTAATAACTACCAGCGCAACCACCGAAGAGTGTTTGCAAACAATTCTTAAAGTGCCCGGCACAACAGTAAGTTTTGCAACAATAGGCGTAGCTGAGCGATAGTACACTGTTAATGCCCCTTGTTGATTACCCTGTTTTTTATATCATTGTAGCGAAACATATTTGTGCAGATAGAGTAAAAGGGATGATGTACGTACTATAAACCTGAATGAAACTGTGAAGATTAATACGTTTAAACTGAGCTTTTTATGTTTTTTGCTGGCTACGGGCCTGTTTTCGCAGCGGGTAATGGCAGTAGGCAACCCCGGCGAAACCACTGTAGAAGAAACTGTGGTGCCTACCAGTATGGAGGTATTCAGTGAGCGTGTAGCGGGGCAAATAGATTCCTTTTATAGAAAACGGGTTAAAAACGACCACTTTAATGGTTGTGTAATGGTGGCTAAAGATGGGAAGCCTATTTACTCGGCAGCCTTTGGTTATGGCAACCTTACTTTTAAAGATACACTTACTATTCAATCATCTATTCAGCTGGCATCAGTTTCAAAAACTTTTACCAGCACCGCCATACTGCTTTTAGCCGAGCAGGGCTTTTTATCATTGGATGATTCAGTTCAGAAATTTTTCCCCGATTTTCCTTACAAGGGAATTACGGTGGATTTGTTGTTAAGCCATCGTACCGGCTTGCCCGATTATACTTATTGGGATAACTCTTTTCTGGGCTTAACAAGCAGCCAATATCTTACTAATGAAGGTCTGATGAATGTGTTGGCTACAAAAAAGCCGGCTATCCGCTGCAAGCCCGACCACATGTTTATTTACTGCAACACCAATTATGCTATACTTGCATCAATAGTAGAACGCGTAACCGGTACCAGCTTTAAGCAGTTTATGCACGATGTAGTGTTTGCGCCACTGGGCATGAGCAATACTTACGTATTTGCACCTGAAGAAGGTGGTACCTGCTGCACCATTAGCTACGATAGCAAAGGACGCCATTGGAAAGATTGCCCGGCCGATGGAGTGGTAGGCGATAAAGGCATCTACTCATCGGTAGAAGATATGCTGAAATGGGATAATGCCCTGCGCACCGGTTTAATACTGAAAGAAGAAACCTTGATGGAGGCTTATAAGCCACGCAGCCTTGACCGCTACTCTTTTGCAAAAGACAAAACAAGAAACTACGGTTATGGCTGGAGAATGACCCGCCAACCTGATAAATCGTATGTAATTTACCACAATGGATTTTGGCATGGCAGCAACAACGTGTTTGCCCGCGACCTTAAAGATGGCTTTACCATTATTGTGTTGGGCAACAAATCAAATAACGCCAATTACTGGACACAGCCTATATGGAATGCACTGGGCCAGATACGCAACCTGGAGAATATAGCTGAAACTACAGAAGTTCAATAATCATACGCGCAGTCCGCACCTCAACATTATTTTGTTATTAACTGCTGAACCGGTTCGGTTCCTTTAAAAGCGTATTTATCTTTATTTGCCCGCGTGAAAAAGGCGGGTATTGTTTTATTGCTATTAGGTGTAATTGCCGGTGGGGCATTCTTCTTTTATACAAAGAAAAAGCCCGTACAATATACTGCTCCGGTGGTAGCCATCGACACCACCGACCCGCGGCTTGAACAGATATATGCTTCACTAGACACCTACTTTACCAATCGCAATTTGCAGAATGGCTTTAGCGGCAGTGTGCTTATATCGCTAAAGGGCAAACCTGTGTACGAAAAATGTTTTGGCTACTGCGATTTTCGCAACAAAGACTTACTGGCAGATACCAATTCTTTTCAACTGGCTTCTGTTTCTAAAACATATACGGCCACCGCTATGCTATGGTGCGTAGAGCAGGGTTTACTCTCGCTGGACGATTCGCTACAAAAGTTTTTCCCACAGCTTTCATTTTATAAGGGGATACAGGTAAAACACCTGCTATGCCACCGTTCGGGGCTGCCCAATTACCTGTATTTCTGCTCGGGTAAATGCAACAAAGGGGAGTATTTAACCAATTCGCAGGTAATAGATTTAATGGCCCGCACCAGGCCTGCGCCGTATGCCAAAGCCGATAAAAAATTTGAATACTGCAATACTAATTATCTGTTGTTGGCATCTATCATAGAGCAGGTAACCGAAAAGAAGTTCCATGATTTTATGCGCGAAACTTTTTTTGCCCCGCTGGGTATGACCCATACATTCATTTACGATTACACCGATAGCAGTGACCGTAAAATTGCCATCAGCTATAACTCTAAATGGGAGATACAGCGAAACGATTGTTTTGATGGTGTAGTAGGCGATAAGGGGTGCTATTCTACCGTGCGCGATATGTTTTTGTGGGATATGGCTTTTTACGAAGGCAAGTTGCTATCGCAGGAAATGTTAAAAGAAGCCTATGCCCCTCGCAGTTTCGAGAAGCCAGGAAAGCGCAACTATGGCTATGGCTGGCGCCTGATGCAGCAGCCCGATTCATCTTACCTGGTGTATCACAATGGCTGGTGGCATGGTAACAACACCGTGTTTTTCCGCAATGTGCGCGACACTTCGGCAATTATTATCCTTAGCAATAAGTTTAACCGTTCGGTTTACCGCATTCAGCCGGTTTTTGATATACTGTATGGCCGTAAGAGCGGCGAAACCGAAGAGGGAGAAGAGTAGGGGTGTTTTTTCACAATATAGCGGCGGTTGGTGCGTTTATGTAGGCTTTTAATAATTTAGCCTTATGAATTTACGTTGGTTTAAATCCGGTTTAAGCATTGTTTTAGCAAGCCTTTTAGTGCAGGGCCTTGTGGCTCAGGAGCGGTCGCTGGGTACCTGGCGGTCTTATTTGCCCTATGGTTACTCGTTGGGCGCTTTCGATGCAGGCGATAAAGTGTACTCGCTGGCCGAGAAAACAGTGTTTTCGTATGAGAAAAGTACGGGCACCATACAGATATACGATAAAGTAAATGGCCTGAGCGATGTAACGATTAAAACCGGCAATTACGACCCCGCTACTAAAGCCTTGGTAGTAGCCTACACCAACAGCAATCTTGATATTATTTACAACGGCACCGATATTTATAACATACCGGATTTTAAAAATCAAAATACTGTTAGTTCTGTAGCTGTCAACGGCATATCTTTTCACAATGGCAATGCTTTTATATCGTCTGATATCGGTATATCTGTAATAGACCTTGATCGTAAGGAAATAAGCAATACATATATTATAGGTTCTACCGGTGGGCAGATAAAAGTATTTGCCACTACAGCCGATGCTACTAACATTTATGCCGCTACCGCCGAAGGGGTTAAGCATGCATCATTAGCGTCTTCAAACCTTCAGAATTTCAATAACTGGTCTTTGTATGATTCTACACAGGGCCTGCCCAAAAAGAAAGCATCTTTTATAGCAGCATATAACAATAAGGTATATGCCGTAGTGGGTACGGCTGCCTGCGATTCATTATTTGAGTTTGATGGTGTAAGCTGGTCTCGTATTTTTTACGAACCATCCTCTGTCTTCCTTAGCTTAGGTGTGGTTAACAATGCGCTTTATTTTACTACATCTAATACCTCCAACTTCTCGGCCCGGTTGGGAAAAATAGATGCAGCAGGCGTGCAGACCGTAACGGTGGCGCCACAGGCATTGCCGCACGAGTGGTTTGAGGCGAATGGTATTGCCTGGGAATCTTACGGCGAATACGGATTGGTTAAAAACCAAAGTGGCAACAGGGAGAGAATAATGCCTGATGGCCCTTATAGTTCATCCGTATATGACCTTAACGTATGGCAGAATACTTTATACGTGGCCCCGGGGTCGGTTGATGATTCGTGGGGAGGGCAGTATAACGGGCAAGGATTTTTTTCTTTTGAGGATGAAAAATGGAAAGTAACCAGCCGCAATACGTATGGGCCAATGGCCGATTATTACGACATACTAAGCACTACCAATAGCCTGGATGGCAGCAAGACTTATGCAGGCTCCTATTTGTCTGGGCTTATTGAGATAAATAACACCACCGGGCAGATAACCTTATATGATAAAAACAATAGTGCTTTGGAAGAAGTACAGGGTGATACCCAACGTACCAAAGTAAGTTGTTTAACTACCGACCAATACGGAAACGTATGGATAGGTAACTCCGGAGCTAATAAGGCTATTAAAATGATACCGGCCGATGGTAGCGCATGGAAAGCTTATGTAGTTCCCTTCTTTTTTCAGACCATGAAAAAAATTCTGATAGACCAAAGCGGGCAGTTATGGGCACCGGTGCGTAGGTCGGGCGAAGGATTATTGGTTTGGTCAAATAATAATACCCCCGATGATCCATCGGATGATGCATCACGAATACTAAGTACCGGTGCCGGAACCGGCGGTCTGCCCGATCCATTAGTGTTTTGTGTAGCAGAGGATAAAGAAGGAAATATTTGGGCCGGCACTTCGCAGGGCATAGGTATATTTTATTGTCCCGGTAGTGTATTAACCAGCAATGGTTGCGATGCGGACCAGATAAAGGTAGAGCGCGATGGATATATCGGCTATCTTTTTGGTACCGAAAGTGTGCGTGCTATTGCCGTAGATGCGGCCAACAGAAAATGGATAGGTACTACCAAAGGTCTGTGGCTTATATCGGCCGATGGAAAAACAGAATTGCTAAGGTTTACTACAGATAACAGCCCATTGCCCTCTAACCAGATTACCGATATAGCCATTAATGAAAACACGGGCGAAGTGTTTATTGGCACACTTGCAGGTTTGGTTAGTTACCAGGGCGATGCTATGAGTAAATGTACTGATTGTAAGGAAGCCTTGGTTTACCCTAACCCGGTAAAACCTGAATACGATGGCCCTATTGCTATAAAAGGGCTTACCGAAAATGCCTATGTAAAGATTACAGATATAAGTGGAACCTTAGTTTATCAGGGCCGGGCTAATGGCAGCCAGATGGTATGGAACGGCAAAGGCTATAACGGCAAGCGCGCCAGCAGTGGAGTGTATCTTGTTTTTTCATCTACCGATTTAGGAAAGGAGAGAAGAGTGGCTAAGATTCTTCTGTCTAACTAATTACCTGCATTTCGGGCTTCAACTTGTTTGCTGCATATTCACCCAATGGATATGAGCAGGTTCTCTTATGCATTTTCAAAAAACGGTCTTGCATGGCTTGCTGCAATGTTTTTATTGCTGCCGTTGCTGTGGTTAAATGTGCGCCACAGCCACCCCTGGGGCGATGATTTTGCTGCCTACGTAACCCAAACCATTAATATGGGCGAGGGCCGGGCTTTTGATTACACTACTTATCAGTTTATAGATGGCTTCAGCACCTTATGGCCTTCGGGCCCTATCGGTTTTTCAGTAATGCTGCTACCGGTGTATAAGGTTTTCGGCTTCAACATATCTGCCTTCAACTTTTTTATGGCAGGGCTTTATATGCTGTGGGCCATTCTATCGTTTGGCTTTTTCTTAAAGCGGTTTTCTGTAAGCACAGCTATATTGATATTGTTTGTTGCATTCTACTCTAATTTTTTGCTATGGCTAAAGGTGCAGATAATATCCGATGTGCCTTTTGCGTTGTTGGTATTGCTTGTCTGCTTACTATGGCAGCAGCAAGTATGGAAAAAATTATGGGGAGCAATACTCATAGGTTTGCTTATTGGCTTTACTATTCATGTGCGTAGCTTGGGTATAGTATTATTGCCTGCAGCTGCACTGCATTTGTTTTACCAGTGGTTTTTTAAGAAACAACCAATAGCTAAAACTCACGTTGCAAATGTCTCGGTAATAGCTGTTCTTTCTTTTATACTTACCTTACTTCTGGGGTATATATTCAAACCCCAATACAGCTATATAAGCAATGCGTTGAGTGTGATAGATGTGCACAGCGTGGCCAGCACGGTTATACATAATATACGCGTGCATGCGTACGATTACATGGGCTTGTTTAAAAGCTCCGATTTTTCCCTCTCTGTAGTAAGCAGCATATTGGGTTGGCTTATGTTAGCATTTACTATAGCCGGTGCACTGCTAAAATGGAGAAAGGGCCTTGAGTTTTTTGACTGGGTAACGGTGCTTTATCTGGTGTTAATTATGTTTTACCAGGTAACCAGCGACTACCGCTACCTCGTACCGGTGCATCCCTTTCTTATATTTTACCTTTTCTATTTTTTTAAAATAGCTGCTTTTAAAATAAGTGTAAACACTACGATACTAAAAACGGCTTTATTTATTGTCATTGGCTTGGTATACAAGGACCACCTGGTATACTTAGCTACAACTACGACAGAAACCTTGCCCGGCCCTTATGAAGAAATTTGCAGGGAAACTTTCAGCTACATTAAAAAAAATGTGAACAATGAGGATATAATTGTATTCAACAAGCCGAGGGCACTTGCGCTATACACAGGTAAAAAGACAATTTATTATAACGCAAAGGCACCCGTAGAGGTTAATGTAGCCACCTTGCATAAATACGGAGTGCGCTATTACTTATACAGCTACATGCTAAGCGAGCCGGATTTTGACGGTATTATAAATGCTAATAAACCTCACATGACAGAGGTATATAAAAACTGGCAGTTTACATTGTACAAAGACACTTCAGCGCTAAGCAATTTTAAAACCCGGTAACTTCCCTCCATTCGCCACCACACTGATAAACACAAACAGAGTTTGCGGGCCTGTTGGCAAAAGTGATATTATATGAGTGGCTCCACTCATCAATTTTTACTTCGTACATTTCTGTTTTATATCCGCTACCGCCCTTGCCGCCTGCCCACCACCAATTGCCCCATTGGGCAAAAGTTACTTTCAATTCGTTATCTGATATTCTTTCTACCGTTACCGAATCACTTAACTGGTTCATGTTGTAGCTAAGTATCTGTGTGGTTTTGTTTTCAATATCAGGCTGCCCATATAACGTGAGGGTTTCGGCAAACGAGTTATCAGGTAAAAAGGTGCGGTACATGTAAGTGCCGCGAAAATTATCCGGCAGGTTCAAAATGTATATGTGTGAGGCATTATACCACTTATACTTTTGAATAAGCGATTGTTGTATTTGTTTGTTATTTGTCCAGCTTTGGGTGTTTACCAATAAAAACCTGACATTAAAAAACAGTGCTACAGCCATAACCAACCAACCCGTTTTAAATGGCAGACGGATGCATACAAATGCAACCAACTGGAAAGCAAAAATGGAAGCAAAGTATAAAAACCGGTCGCCTTCTACCGGTACCAGTGTGGTCACATACAGGTTTAAAACAGGTAGCAGGCCAATTATAAAAAAAGAAAACAGTAGACCTGTAATCTGCCAGAATGCGGATAGCTTTTTATATAACGCTACATACAACCCTGCCAATAAGCCAAGTAAACCAAAGAACGCCCAGCCAAATTTTGCTTTTTCAAAAACAACGTAAATCTTCTGGCTTAATTCATAGCTATAAAACTGCGATAAAAAGAAGAGCTTGGATATATACTTAGCCAGGTTGGCCATTAGTAAGGTTATATCAAAGTTTAAATGCTGTGCGGCACCATAATGCCCCACTACACTACCGCGTAATAGTTTGCTTAAGCCAAAGTATAGTAACAGCAAGGCAAGCGAAGGCCCGCAGAATATTTTAATGGCTTGCCAACGCGACACACTACCAAAAACTTTAAGAGGCCAGAAAAGAAAAAATGCAAGAAGAATGATGGGGAAGGCAAAGCTTATTTCAAGCGTAAACAGGGCCGGTAGAAAACAGGCATAAAAGGCGGCTATGTATCCGCCCTTTGTGGAAGAGAAATATTTTAGCACAAAATGAAACGAAAGCAGCAGCAAAAAAGCACATACCAGGTAATGAATGCAGGCATACCAAACCAAAGGCTCGGTATGGTATGGGGAAAGCAGAAATAGTAATGCGCCTGTAAATGCAATACCTTCAGCAAATCGGACATCCTCAGCAGCAAACAACTCCGCAAACAATCGGTAGGATAA
Organism: Chitinophagales bacterium; assembly: GCA_035299425.1. Taxonomy (GTDB): domain Bacteria; phylum Bacteroidota; class Bacteroidia; order Chitinophagales; family LD1; genus Bog-950. The sequence goes on from DATGWP010000077.1 coordinate 55,511, forward strand.
AAAAGCAACTCCGGCATGCAATGTTGTAAAGACCAGCATCCAGGCTGTACCATTCATGCCAACTAGTTTCCACAGCAAAAAACCAATGAGGTGATAAATGTAGTGAAGCGACTTGTCTTCAAAGGCGTTTAATACTCCTTTCCAGCCTGAGGCTTTGTATTGCAGCAGCCAGCCAGCCTGGTCGGTAACAAACCCCGCACCGGCAGTTTTAAAGTAAACAGCAATGGCTATTACCCAGAGGAAAAGGAATACTAAAACCTGCCTGCTTTTCATTTTAAAATATTTCGCCTAACACTAGGGCATAATTGATTTCGTCAAATATAACAATGCGTAAAAACTAACTTTGCATTAAGATATGTATCACAAGACCCGGGGCATCGTATTGCATACAATTAAGTATTCCGAGACCAGTGTAATTGCTAAAATTTACACCGAGAAGCTCGGACTACAATCGTATATAGTAAAGGGTGTGCGTGCCGCTAAATCCAAATCAAAGGCGGCTATGCTGCAGCCGCTTACGCTGCTGGAGATGGAAGTAAGCCACCGCGAAAACAAGGGACTGCAATACATAAAGGAGTTTACGCGCTCTTTTATTTATCAGTCTATTCCCTTCGATACATTAAAATCAACTATCTCTTTCTTTTTGCTGGAGGTTATAACCAAAGCCATTCGCGAACATGAGCCTAACGAAGAGATGTTTGAATTTATCTACGAGTCATTTTGCGCGCTGGATAAGGAAGAGAAACTAAACCCTGACTTTCATCTTGTATTCCTCATTCAACTATCGCGCTATCTGGGCTTTGCCCCGCATGGTAATTATTCGGAGGAAGATTGTTTTTTTGAAATGAGTGAAGGTGTTTTTATAGCTGAGCAGAGCACGCTAAACATGATGAACCAGGCCGAAAGCCGATTGCTAAGCGACCTGATGCAGGAAAATCTGTTTGCCAATAATAACCTCAAAATTACCCGCGCCGAGCGCAAGCAAATGATGCGCAACCTGCTAACCTATTATCAATTGCACCTCGAGAATTTCAGCCTGAAGTCGCCCGAGATACTGGAGGAGATTTTAGATTAATCATTTCACACCCACCTTTATCCAGACTTTGGTTTTGGCAGTCAGGTAATCTTCCATACGGCAGAAGATGGCACCTTTGGGGCGTTCAAATCGTGCATTAAACTGATTTCGTATCCCGCATTGTGGCTGTGAACAAAAGGTAGTGGAATATTGAAATGAAGGAGCCTCGTATGCATTAATTTTAGAAACTAGATAAATACGATACCAATTGTGCTCCGCCGCGCTTACAGATAAGCAAGAGAACAATAATATGGTAGTCAGCATTTTCATTTTCCCAATGATGAGTAATTCTTTACAAGTAAAGATACATCATCATTTACGGAATAATGGCGCGCGTAGTTCAATTCGGCTTCTAGTAAGTCTTCCTTAGTAAGATTTAACCCTTTCAGGCTATCGGCAGGGTGTAATATGCCAGCCTTGGCATTGGGGAACTTAGAAAGGTTGGCCCCTGCAGAAAAGCCCACCCAGGATTTTTTACCGCTTAATACGCTTAGCCAGTTTGAGATAAAATTTCCAAAATTCTTTATCACAAAAACATTAACCGGCAACAGCGGCAACATTAATAGCGCTGTTGCAAAATCAAACACCCGCTTACTTCTCAGGTTCTCTGGCTTAAACAGCGCATAGCTTTTTTCGGCTACATACAAGTCGCCGGCGCTGTCTTTGCTGTTGCTGCCAATCAGCGCATCGCTTCCTTGGTTTAGTATTTTATAATCAATGCGGTTGCCGCACTCGGTTATCTGCTGAATTATGCCTGCATAGGTAAAGTCAGCCGAGCAGAAAACAATTTCATTGTTCTTATGTATGGCTGCTGTTTTTCTTGTGGCAGTTAAGTCTGCGGTAAAATTTATCTCATGCGTATTTCCCAATACTCTTAAAATTGCTTCGGCGCGTGTTGCATCTTGTTTACCTACTACCAGGCTTCGCTTATCGTCCATATCGGGTACCGAAAAGCTTTGATGCTTGATTAGCTGGTATACGGTGCGGGTTAACAACATTTCAAAGCCCGTCCAGCCGGCACCTAATAAGATTATAGCTCTCGAGAATCTCCATTCATCAGGTATAAATGCGTATAGCACTGCTATAGCAATAGTGCCTAAAAGAATACCCCGTATAATGGCAGAGATACGAAATGGTTTATCGTAAGCGCCGCTTAAGAATGCAGTTACTATCCACATAAGAATATAAGTGGGTACCACTATAAATAAAAACTCATTGGGGTAATAGTTCTCATGATACTTGATCATGTCTTCCCAATATGTTTTAATAAAATAGATACCGGTAAAACTTAAAAGGGCATCTACTATAAAAAGGTAAGAGGAAGCAAACAAACCAGCCAATAGCGTAAGCAAACCTCTGAATATAATAGCAAAATTTATAAGCAGCGAAAAAAGCCCCGACTGGTTACCACTAAAATGCTTGCGTGCAAAAATTATCATAGCGTTGTAAAACACCTTTACATAGTTAAGGCTGCCCTTTTTGGTGCTTTCACCCTTGTAATGGATAATAGTAGTATCGGGAAAATAGAAATTCTTGTAACCTCCTTTTATAACGCGGTAACTAAGGTCTACATCCTCGCCGTACATAAAAAAGGTTTCATCCAGCAAGCCTACTTTATCCAGCGCACTCTTGCGCATAAACATGTAAGCACCGGATAGTATTTCTACCTCATGTGTTTCATGTTCGCTTAAATAACCAAGATGATACCGGCCAAAAGTTTGCGACTTTGGAAACAACGCCGACAGGCCAAAAGTTTTATAAAACGCCACAGCAGGCGTAGGCAAACCGCGTTTGCTCTCTGGCAGAAAGTTTCCCTTGCCGTCTATCATTCGCACACCTAAGGCCCCTGCATTGGCATGTGCATCCATAAAGGCAATACATTTCGCGAAGGTATTTTCGGCTACTACCGTATCGGGGTTTAGCAACAGCACATATTCACCGGTGGCTATTTGCATAGCCTGGTTATTGGCCACAGAAAACCCTACATTGTTTTTATTGGCTATAGTCTTTACAAAAGGAAATCTCTGTTGCGCCATTTCTACCGAGCCATCGGCACTGGCATTGTCAACTACAAACACTTCAGCTTCTATTCCCTCTATAGCACGCTTTACCGAAACAAGGCATTGCTCGAGGAAGTAGCGGACATTGTAATTAACTATGACAATAGAGAGTTTCATTCGGCTGTATGGAACGCCAAGTTGAAATTTTAATTGGAATTCTTCACCAAATAATTTTCGTAAGGCAGGCGGGTAGCTATAGAACGCGCCAGGGTCATTTCATCGGTGTATTCCAGTTCGCCACCAAAAGAAATACCGCGCGCTATGGTCGTAATATTCACCGGCAGGTCCTTCAGTTTTTTGCTTACATAGAATATAGTGGTATCACCCTCTATAGTAGGGCTTATAGCCATTATAATTTCCTTAACGCTACCCGATTTCACCCGCTCTACCAGCGATTCTATGTTTAGCTTATCAGGGCCTACACCATCTATGGGCGATATTACTCCACCCAGCACATGGTAAGTCCCTTTAAATATGTTGGTATTTTCTATGGCTATTACATCGCGTATAGTTTCTACCAGGCAAACAATAGAGTGGTCGCGGTGGTGGCTGGCACATATTTCACACAGTTCATGGTCCGATACATTATTGCACGTGCGGCAAAACATAATATCCTGGCGCATGCGTGTAATAGCCTCGCCAAAATAATTCACTTTATCCTGGTCCTGCTTTAGCAGGTGCAATACCAAACGCAACGCTGTTTTTTCACCAATACCCGGCAGCTTGGTAAACTCACCCACGGCATCTGCAATAAGTTTAGAGGAATACTTCATTGGGGCTAAAATAAACCTTATTACTCTATTTAAAACAGGTGTTCAAGGCAATTATCTCCACCTTTCAATCACAAAATCATCGATATATATTTCGTTGTCTGATGTACTGATAAAAACCTTTAGCATATCATCTGGCTTAATATCATTAAGCACAGGTACAAAATAATGCGCGTATCCACCCGATGGATTATCGGGTATATATGGGTGGATGGTCCTGTGCTTTAAGACTTTGTTCTGCAAGCGCAAAATTTTGTAGGCATACGCCTTGTTATTATGTACAAATTGTACCACCACACTGGTGCTACCCAATAAATTGACACCCCTGTTGCTTCTGCACCATACCGAAACCTTTATCCAGTCGCCTTTATGCAAATTAGCTTCGGTGGCGGTTTGGTGATAGTCTATCAAATATGACGGGTTGCCAGTAACCCGGTACGAAAACTGTCCGCTATCTTTTACCGAGCGCACATAATTTTCGTTAAGCGAATCTTCAAATGTTTCCCGGTACAACTCTGCCTGCCAGATAAGACCAGTTGGCTGTTCTATACCATTATCATATTCTATTTGGTCTTTTTCGGTAAGGTATGGTTTGAATAATGTGTTTTTAACAAACGTGTAGTTGCCAAATTCGCTTAGTAACAGGTTTTCTGCCATCTGCCATGTTTGAAAAATATTTAGCGCAATACAAAATAAAACCACTATTCCTGTAATCACCAACGTTACCATACGGCGCCCGGCAAAAGCCAGAAATGCACCTAAAGGTATAGCCCATAGCGGATAAGTTTCTACCATAGGGCGCGAGCCGAAGCCGTTTATATAATACCAGCACCACCAGCTATAAATAACATATATGTGTTGCGGTATAAACAGCGCAAAGGGCAATATCCACAGTTTACTCTTTTTAAACAATATAGGTATACCGGCAATAGCCAGAAACATTATTGGTGTATAGGTCAGCCAGCCATTTTTAAAACTAAATATCCCGCCTAGAAGGTGGGGATGTAAAAAATCAAAAGTTTCGTTAGGGTAGCTAAAGTATAGCCATTTGCCCGACATTGTTTTCCAATAAAGCAGTAACGGAATGATGGGCGCAAGAAACGCAAACAATGCCAAAGCCATTCGTTTCCACAGACGGAAAAACAACTGAAACCTGTTTTTCAAATCTCCCCATGATGTAACACCATAAAACAGGGGTATTACCAGGCATATAATTTCGTTAGGACGGATAAGCGTTATCATGCCACCGCACAGACCAATTATAAGAACATAAACCCAGTGAAAATTTTTGTAAAACTGCTGGGTGCTGTATAGTAATATACTGAAAAGGCAAAACAGGTATACATGCGACATTGGGGTAGACTCTACCACAAAGTAGTACAGGTTTGTACCGGCGGCCAGTACCAGTAATATTACTGTTGTAACTGTATCGCTATAATATTCTAGCAAAAACCGGCGCAAAATCCACAACCCCAGTATGCAATAGAATACAAGGGATGTGTGAATCAATATTATATATATCTGGCTGTAGCCATCAGCTTCGTAGTTTAGCCGGGGGGCCAGCCAATGTGCAATTAAAAAAAACGGAGTTTGAAAAAAAGCTACGCCATAGGTATACTTTATCACAGGCGTCCTTCCATCTTTTGGGTACGATAACTCTGCTGTAATAAAAGCCTGAGTAGTGTCAAATGTACGATTGTAATCGTTATGAAAACGGGCCGTTAGCGAACCCTTAAGGTTATCCAGGTCGTGATGAATAAACGTGGCCGGCAGATAGCTATAGTAACCCCATGCATCGCCTCCAGCCAGTATAGAAGAGCGGTTCCACCGGTTAAAGAAAAATAATGATGCCATAAGAAAAATGGCGATGATTATGAGGGTAACTTTAGATAGCCATGCTTTCATACCTGCCTTTTAGTGCGCCTCCAGCCAATTAATACCAGTGCCCATTTCTGCCTCTATAGGTACATTGGTTTTAATAGCGTGCGTCATTTTATCGTAAATAATTGGCTTAATAATTTCCACCTCGTCTTTGTGCGCATCAAAAACCAATTCATCATGCACTTGTAAGGTCATGCGCGATTTAAGGTTCAGGCGTTTAAATTCACGGTGTATATCAATCATGGCCAGTTTAATTAAATCTGCAGCGCTGCCCTGCACCGGCGAGTTAATGGCATTTCGCTCGGCAAAACCACGCACCGTAAAGTTCTTCGAGTTGATGTCTTTAAGATACCGCCTGCGCCCCATAATAGTTTGCACATAACCATGGTCGCGCGCAAACTGTATGTTGCTGTTCATGTACTCCTTTATCTTAGGAAACTGGGTAAAGTAGTTGGCAATAATTTCTTTCGCTTCACCACGGCTTACCCCGATGTTATCGGCCAGGCCAAAGGCGCCCTGACCGTATATAATACCGAAGTTTACACTCTTGGCTTTATAGCGCATATCTTTAGTTACGGCTGATACTGCCACGTCATAAACTTTGGCTGCAGTTGCAGTATGTATATCCAGTTTGTTTTTAAATGCCTCTATCATGTTCTCATCGCCGCTCAACTCTGCTACTATGCGCAACTCAATTTGCGAGTAATCGGCCGATAGTAAAATATGGTCTTCATCGCGGGGAATAAAAGCTTTGCGGATTCTTTTACCCCTATCAGTACGAATAGGGATGTTCTGCAGGTTTGGGTTATCGCTACTCAACCTGCCTGTGGCGGCTACTGCCTGGCGGAATGTTGAATGAACCCTGCCTGTTTTAGGATTTATAAGCAGTGGCAACGAATCTACATATGTAGATTTAAGCTTGGCAAACTCACGGTAGTCCAGTATCTTCTCAGCAATAGGATGCAGTTTAACTAATAGTTGCAAGGCATCTTCATTGGTAGATAGCTGACCGGTAGCGGTTTTCTTTCCCTCAAAAGGCAATTTTAAATGTCCATAAAGCACATCCCCTAACTGCTTGGGTGAATCTACATTAAACTCCATGCCAGCCAATCCAAATATTTCATCACGCACTTTTAGCAGGTCGCCCTCCAACTCTTTAGAATACTCGCGCAGGAACTGCTCATCTATCTTTACACCTTCGTATTCCATATCGGCCAGCACTTGTATTAGCGGGTGCTCTATACCATTCAATACTTTTTCTACTTCCTGGTGCGCCACCATTGGTGCAAGCTTGTTTTTCAATTGCAGGGTTATATCAGCATCCTCTGCTGCATATTCTGCTATTTTATCCAGCGGCACATCGCGCATGTTGCCCTGGTTCTTTCCTTTTTTACCTATCAGCTCCTCGATAGCTACCGGTGTGTAACCCAGGTAAGTTTCGCTCAGGTAATCCATTCCATGTTTCAGGTCGGGCTCAACTAAATAGTGCGCCAGCATGGTGTCATATAGGGGTAAACAAACGTTTACATCATACCGACGCAATACCAGCAAATCAAATTTTACATTCTGCCCTATCTTAACCTGCGTGGTGCTCTCTAGCGCCGGCTTAAAGTGGGCTACTATCTTCTTTGCAGTTTCAAAATCGGGCGGCACCGGTACGTAGTAAGCTTCGCCCTCCTTTACACTAAAACTCATGCCTACCAGGTCGCAGTTAAAGTAATCCAACCCGGTAGTTTCTGTATCAAAGCAAAACTCGGCATACACAGCCAGCTCACTTACCAGCGCAGCAATCTCTTCATCGGTTTGCACCACTTTATATGTATGCGGTGTGTTGTGAATGTTTTTGCCGGCACCTAACTCAGTTATCCCTACGGTATCGTTGCCATTGCTGCCGCCAAATAAATCCTGCTGTACTCCATTGTTATTGTTTGTGGTTACATTTTGGGCAGGCGCGCCTTCGGTAGTAGCACCTGCCTGGTTAGCTGTGTATTCAGTACCTAAAATTCGTTTACCCAGCGTCCGGAACTCCAGCTCGGCAAATAATGCGGCCAGTTTTTCTTTGTCCGGTTCCTGCATTTTCAGTTCGTCGTCGGTTACATCTATATCTACATCCAGCTTTATTGTTGCCAGCTTTTTCGATAGTAAACCCTGCTCGGCAAAGTTGCGGATGTTTTCGCCCAGCTTGCCTTTAATGTTAGCGGCATTGGCAATTACGTTCTCCATGCTGCCGTATTCTTTTATCAATTTTTTGGCTGTCTTTTCGCCTACACTTGGTATGCCTGGTATATTATCTACCGCATCGCCCCACATACCCAGTATATCTATTACCTGCAGCGGGTTTTCTACTTCCCACTTGGTTTTAATCTCTTCTACACCCATTATCTCTACCTCACCCCCTTGCCTGCCCGGCTTGTAGATATATATGTTTTTATCTACGAGTTGGGCATAGTCCTTATCCGGCGTTACCATATATACAATATGGCCCTCAGCGGCTTTGCGCTTGGCTATAGTGCCTATAATATCATCGGCTTCGCAACCTTCGCACTCCAATACGGGAATGTTCCAGGCTCGGATAATCTGCTGTATATAAGGCACTGCAAAAACTATATCCTCGGGTGTTTCCTGGCGGTTGGCTTTGTATTCGGCATAGTCGGCCTCGCGCTCGGTGCTGCCACCTAAATCAAACACTACGGCTAAGTGGCTTGGTTTTTCTTTTTGTATTAACTCGTAGAGGGTGGTAGTAAAACCAAATATGGCGGCTGTATTTTGCCCTTTGCTGTTTAAAAGCCCAGTTGTTTTGCCTGTATTTTTTCCATAAGATGCTCCAAAAGCATAATAAGCCCGAAAAATAAGCGCGTACGCATCAAGCAAAAAAAGCTTGTTATCTGTCCAATCGGTATGTCCCATTCCTCAAAAATTAATGAGGGGTGAAGGTAGAAAAATACCACAGGCCGCAATCATAATTAGTACCAGATGGGAACTATGTTTTCATCTATTTCTTAACAAAAAAGGCCTTTATAAAGCCTATTAAATTTACAAAATACTAATAAGATTACTAATTTTGTTAGTAAATGGACCGGCACGCACGAAGCATACTTCACTACGATCTCGACTCTTTCTATGTATCTGTAGAAAGGTTACTCAATAGCAAACTTGTAGGTAAGCCGGTATTGGTGGGAGGCACTTCGGATAGAGGCATGGTATCATCATGCAGTTATGAGGCAAGGCAGTTTGGTATACATACCGGCATGGCTATGAAAATTGCCCGCCGCCTTTGTCCGGAGGCTATTGTAATAAGAGGCGATGCGGGTGTATACAGCAAATATTCGGATACGGTTACCGAAATTATCCGCGGTGCCATGCCGCTGGTAGAAAAGGCGTCGGTAGATGAGTTTTACATGGATATGACCGGTATGGACCAGGTGTATGGTATAAAAAAATACTCGGGTGAGCTGCGCGAGCGCATAACCAAAGAAACCGGCCTGCCTATATCTATGGGTTTATCCGAAAACAAAACGGTTTCAAAAGTAGCCACCGGAGAATCTAAACCCAGTGGTAAGCTTATTATAGAGCTTGGTACCGAAAAAGGATTTTTAGCACCCCTGCTGGTACGCAAGCTACCTATGGTAGGCGAAAAGACCGTGCAAACCCTAAGCGAACTGGGCATAAAAACAATAGCTACCCTGCAAAACATGCCCAGGCAAACAATGGAAAAAGTGCTGGGCAAAAACGGAGATACCTTATGGCTGCGTGCGCAGGGTATAGACAACACCCCCATTAAACCTTATTTTGAGCGGAGCTCACTATCGCTCGAACGTACCTTCGACCGCGATACGATAGACGTAGCGAAATTAAAAACAATACTACGTGCCATGGCCGAAGGCCTGGCTTACCAGTTGCGCGCAGGCAACAAGCTTACAGCCTGCATTGCAGTTAAAGTCCGCTACAGCGATATGCAAACCTTTAGCAAACAGGAGCGAATACCCTATACCAGTTTCGACCACGTGCTGATAGAAAAAGCCCTCTCAATTTTCGATTCGCTTTTTGAGCGGCGGCAGTTAATACGTACCATCGGTGTTAAGTGCAGCCACCTGGTGGGTGGCGGCCACCAGATAAACCTGATGGAAGACTCCATAGAGCAGATACAACTGTACCAGCAATGGGATTACCTGCGCAAAAAATATAAAGACAGCCGAGTAGTGGTCCGTGCTTCTATACTTGACCAAAAGAACCTGAACGTGTGGGACCCCTGGGATGGTGAGCCGCCGGTGCCCGGCGGGCATAGACATGTTTAACTTATAAAGCACATGGATGTATGTACTTAAACTGTCACAGTTGCTTTAGTCTCAACTACGGCATTATGCAAATTGACGAGTTGCTGGCCTATGCCTCCGGCCTGGGCATTCGCACTATGGCACTTACCGATATTAATAACACATCGGGCTGCCTCGATTTTTTACGCCTGGCGCATAAACACCGTATACAACCGGTAGTGGGGGTAGATTTTCGCAATGGAAACCAACAACTATATGTTTGTCTGGCAAAAAGTAACGAAGGCTTCAGGCAGATAAATGAGTTTTTATCGGAGCATAAAATCAGCAAAAAAGATTTTCCTGCAGAAGCTCCCGCATTGTCCGATTGCTACATTATTTATCCCTGGCAAAGAAAGGTAACGCGCTTTTTAAAACCCAACGAATTTATTGGCATACGACCAGAGGATATAACCCATTACCGGTTGTATGAAAAAAAGTATACCAACAGTCAGCATGTAATGCTAAGCAGTGCAAGTTTCCGCAATAAAAAGGATTTCAATACCCACCGCCTGCTACGCGCTATATATAACAATGCCCTGCTTAGTAAGCTACCGGTACACGAACACGGCAAACCATCAGATATGTTTTATACCATGCAGCATTGGTATGATGTGTACCAGGACATACCTAACGCTGCTATTAATGCAAGCAACCTGTTAAAGCATTGCCATGTATCATTTACTTTTAACGATAAGACCAGTAAAAACAAAAAGTACTTTACCGGTTCAGCAGAAGATGATATAGCACTCTTAAAAACCTTGGCAAACGATGGCTTGCATAGCAGGTATAAAGCGCCGGCGCAAAATGTGATAGACCGGTTTAACACCGAGCTACAAACTATTATTGAATTGGGGTTTACTGCCTACTTTTTAATCAATTGGGATATCATACAATATGCCTCTGATAAAGGATACTTTTATATGGGGCGGGGTAGCGGGGCCAATAGCCTGATAGCTTATTGCCTGCAAATTACAGATGTAGACCCTATTGAGCTGGATTTGTATTTCGAGCGCTTCATTAACCCCTCGCGCAAAAATCCGCCGGATTTTGATATTGATTTTTCGCATACCGATAGGGACGATATACGGCAGTACATTTTTGATAAATACGAAGGCCATGTTGCGTTGGTAGGCAGCTACAGCACCTTCGAAAGGAAATCCAGTATCCGCCAGATAGGGAAAGTTTTTGGCCTGCCCGATGAGGATATAGAAAACCTGCAAAGTGAGTTTGTAGATAAAACAAAGGTAGACCACTACGGCACACTGGTATTAAAATATGCAGAACATATAGCAGGCCTGCCCAACCAGTTAAGCGTTCATGCCTGTGGTATTCTTATTTCCGAGTTGCCAATTACATGTTACACAGCACTCGAGTTAATGCCGGTGGGTTTTGTGTCTACACAGTTTTCTATGCTGGAGGCTGAAGATGTAGGCCTGTATAAGTTTGATATACTTAGCCAGCGCGGGCTGGGGCATATAAAAGATGCAGTGAGCCTGGTAAAAACAAACAAAGGTCAAGATATAGACATACACCGTATACAGGATTTCAAAGAAGATGAGCGTATCCGGCAGATGTTGATGGTAGGCGATACCATTGGCTGCTTTTATGTAGAGTCGCCGGCTATGCGCCAGCTTATGCGCAAGCTAGAGGTGCAGGATTACCTGGGTTTAGTCGCCGCCAGCTCGGTTATACGGCCCGGTGTAGCCAGTAGCGGTATGATGCGCCAGTACATTTTACGCTACCGGTACCAAGAGGAGCGTGAAAAGGCCCACCCGGTATTAAAAGAAATAATGCCCGAAACCTTTGGCGTAATGGTTTACCAGGAAGATGTAATAAAAGTGGCGCACATATATGCCGGGCTAACTTTAGAAGAAGCCGATGTAATGCGGCGCGGCATGTCGGGCAAGTTCCGGTCGCGGGTAGAGTTTCAACAGGTGCGCGAGAAGTTTTTCAGCAATTGCAAAGCGAAAGGATATCCGGTAGATGATTCTTCCGAAATATGGCGGCAGATAGAGAGTTTTGCAGGCTACTCATTTGCCAAGGGTCATTCGGCATCGTATGCCGTAGAAAGTTACCAGAGCTTATACCTGCGGGCTTATCATCCTATCGAGTTTATTACCGGCGTACTCAATAACTTTGGCGGCTTTTATACCACCGAGTTTTACCTGCACGAAGCTAAAATGCTGGGCGCCACCATCGAGCTGCCCTGTATAAATAACAGCGATAACCTGGCGCGCTTAACCGGTACTACTATTTATATGGGCTTTTGCATGATAAAGGATTTAGAGCAAGGCACTATAAAAGCAATACTCGATGCCCGCCAAGCAGGCGGGCCGTTTTTTAACCTAAACGATATTATAAACCGGGTACCCATATCGCTGGAGCAGTTGCGTATACTCATCCGCATAAAGGCATTGCGCTTTACCGGTAAAACAAGCAAAGAGTTGCTGTGGGATGCACACATGGTATTAAGTAAAACAAAGAAGACCGCCCCGCGCAAAGAGCTATTTAAACTGTCTCCTGATCTAACTACGTTGCCGCCGCTTGAATACACCATGTATGAAGATGCACATGATGAGATGCAGATACTCGGTTTCCCGTTTACTAACCCTTTCGCTTTGCTTAAGCAAAATTACAAGGGTCTTGTATACGCTAAAGAACTGTTAGAGCATTTAGGCAAGGTAGTGTACATGGTCGGCTATTATGTAAACATCAAACGGGTTACTACCATACACGGAGATACCATGTACTTTGGCAGCTTTGTAGATGAGCGAGGCCATTTGTTTGATACCGTGCACTTTCCGCAATCTATTGACCGTTATCCTTTTACGGGTAAAGGCTGCTACATAATTAAAGGTACTGTAATAGAAGACTTCAACGTGCCGAGTGTAGATGTAAGCAACATGCTACGAATTAACTGGAGATTTGCAGAGTAGCTAATCACTGACCTAAGTCATATGCTTATGTAACAAATGTTCCCTTTTATGATTTTGTAGTAACACACCTTTGCTTACTAAAACAAACTATATGCAATCAAACATGGGAACCTTCGACCGCATAATGCGATTAATTGCAGCGGCAATAGTAATTGTATTGTATTTTATGAATGTGATAAGCGGAGGCGTAGCAATAGCCCTGCTTGTATTTGCAGGCATATTCATACTTACATCTGTTATAAGTTTCTGCCCTTTATATCTGCCTTTCGGTATTTCTACCAAGGCAAAAAAGCAATAGCAATGACACCAACACAAATAATTATTACGGCCGCCATAGGCCTGATGGCCGGTATATTAAGCGGGCTGTTGGGTTTAGGCGGTGCCATTGTTATAATACCGGCACTGGTAATGCTGCTCGGCTTTTCGCAGCAAATGGCGCAAGGCACGGCCCTTATCATGTTTGTACTACCGGTGGGTGCATTAGCAGCCTGGCAGTATTATCAGCAGGGGGCAGTAGACATTAAAACAGCCCTGATAATGGCAGCCCTGTTTTTTGTGGGTGGCTATCTGGGTGCAAAATTTGCTACACATATACCACAGGAGACTCTGAAAAAAGTGTTTGCAGTAGTGCTTGTGTTAATTGCTGTAAAAATGTGGTACGATGCTAAATAAATACCACCTTATGCAACAAATGTTCCCAAGCATTTTTCTCAGGTCCCGCATCTTTGCATCGTAAAACAAAAACCAGCTAATATGAAAGTAGAACAGATATATACCGGTTGTATTGCACACGCAGCGTACTATTTAGAAAGCAACGGCGAAGCCGCCATCTTTGACCCGCTACGCGAAGTGCAGCCCTACATTGACCGCGCTGTAAAAGACAATGCGAAAATCAAGTATGTATTCGAAACGCATTTTCATGCCGACTTTGTAAGCGGGCATATAGACCTGGCAAGAAAAACAGGCGCACAAATAGTATACGGGCCTACTGCTAAACCGGGGTTTGCTGCTATTATAGCGGAGGATAACCAGGTTTTTAAAGTAGGTAAGTATCAGATAAAAGTGATACATACACCGGGGCATACCATGGAGAGTACCACTTACTTACTGATAGATGAAACCGGCAAAGAGCATGGTATTATTACCGGCGACACTTTGTTTATTGGCGATGTGGGCCGCCCCGATTTGGCGCAGCATGTAATTGCCGACCTTACCGAAGAAAAGCTGGCCGGATATCTATTCGATTCGCTGCGCAATAAGATTATGCCTTTAAGTGATGATTTGATTGTATACCCTAACCATGGTGCCGGTAGCGCCTGTGGCAAAATGATGAGCAAAGAAACTACCGACACGCTGGGCAATCAAAAGAAGTTCAACTATGCTTTGCGCCCGGATATGAGTAAGGAAGAGTTTATAAAGTCGCTCTTGAGCGGGTTAACGGCCCCTCCGGGATATTTTCCTAAAAATGTGCTGATGAATATTAAAGGCTATGAAAGCCTGGATACAATAATGGAAAGGGGCAAAAAGGCTTTACCGGTAAGCGAGTTTGAAGTAGTAGCTACCGAAACACTTGCCCTGGTACTGGATACCCGAAATGCTGAGGATTTTGCGAATGGGTATATACCTAACAGCATAAACATAGCACTGGATGGCAGCTTTGCTATGTGGGTGGGCGAAATGATAAGCGATATAAAGCAGCCTATATTGCTGGTTACCTATCCTGGCAAGGAGGAAGAAGCCATCATCCGCTTATCGCGGGTAGGGTACGATAATACTATCGGCTATTTACAGGGCGGGTTTGATGCCTGGAAGAGTGCCGGAAAGGAAACAGAAACCATTAACCGGATTACAGCTGATGAATTTGCTAACAGGTACTTAACCAGTAAACCGGTAGTGATAGACGTGCGAAAAAAGAGTGAGTTTGATTCGCAGCATGTGATAGAAGCATTGAACATTCCGCTGAACCAGATAAACAGCCACCTGGCGCAGTTTCCAAAAGATAAACCATTTATACTTAACTGTGCGGGAGGGTACCGCAGTATGATTGCTGCTTCGCTGCTTAAGCAAAGGGGCTTCGATAATTTTGTAGATGTGGTGGGCGGCTTTACTGAGATTGCAAAAACCGATGTGCCCAAAACAAATTATGTGTGCCCCAGCACTTTGTTATAAAACCAACGCATGAAATTGATTAGTAAATATAAAACCACTTTAGCCGGTATGCTGATAGGGGCCCTTGCCGGATACCTGTACTATTACTATGTGGGCTGTGCCAGTGGTACCTGTGCTATAACATACAGCCCGGTTAACAGCACCTTGTATGGCGCTGTAATGGGTAGCCTGCTGGTTAATACTTTTAAGAAGGAAGACACTAAAACCACTACCGATGAAAACTGAAAGTATATTAATAGCCAACCTTAAATGCAGCGGCTGTGCCACCACTATAAAAACAGAGTTGCTAAAGCTGCCCGGCATGAGTGCTGTTGAAGTAGACAAGGATAAAGACGAAGTAACTGTAACCTATGAGGGCATTGACAGAAATACAATTACCGGTAAACTTCACCAACTGGGGTACCCCGAGGCCACTGAAGAGAACGGCTTGCTGTTGCAGTTAAAAAGTTTCTCCAGCTGTATGATAGGAAGAATTAATAATGCAATAAAATAAAAACCAGAAATCATGAGTAACAAACAAACCATTGTAGATGTAAGAACACCGGCCGAATTTATGGGCGGACATGTAGCCGGAAGTATTAATATACCTTTGCAGGAAATACAGGCACGGCTGGATGAGCTGAAAGCCCTGCCGCAGCCTATTGTGCTATGCTGCGCCAGTGGAAACCGCAGCGGACAGGCCACCTCATTTTTAAAAAGCCATGGCATTAACTGCACCAATGGCGGAAGCTGGTTAGATATAAACGGCAATTGCTGATATGGAAAAGAAAGAAGAATTACAATGCTGTGTAACTACCTGTGGTTTGCCATTGAACGCAAACTACTGGGACACGCAGTATGTAAATAACGAAACCGGCTGGGACCTTAACGGAGTTTCGCCGCCACTTAAGGCTTATATAGATACACTTACCGATAAGGGTATGCAAATACTAATACCCGGTTGTGGCAATGCCTACGAGGCTGAGTATTTGCTAAACCAGGGCTTTACAGGTGTTACGCTTATCGATATTTCATCTACCCTGGTAAACCGGTTGAAAGAGAAGTTTGCAGATAAGCCTATACAGGTTTTGCATGCCGATTTTTTCGACCACCAGGGCAGGTATGATTTAATGCTGGAGCAAACATTTTTTTGTGCGCTCGACCCGGCGCTGCGGGCCCGCTACGCCAACAAAACTTTTAACCTGCTGAATGATGGCGGCAGAATAGCCGGGTTGCTGTTTAATATTGAATTTGAAAAAGCCGGCCCGCCCTTTGGCGGAAAGAAAGAGGATTACATTAAACTCTTCGAACCGCTTTTTAACCTGCTGCAATTTGATACCTGCACCACCTCGGTAAAGCCACGCATGGGCAACGAACTTTTTGTAGAGATGGAAAAGAAGAAACTGCCTTTTGACACCTTGCTATAACCTAAAAAACAAATACGATGATAGATACGATTAAACAGCTTTTTGGCCTGGGCCCAAAAGTAGATTACAAAGAACTAATGAACAAAGGCGCTACCATTGTTGATGTGCGTACCAAGGCCGAATATCAGCAAGGGCATATAAAGGGCTCGGTAAATATTCCGCTGAATAACCTGTCTAACCATTACTCGAAACTGAACAAGGCTAAACCGGTTATTACCTGCTGTGCTTCTGGTGTGCGTAGCGCACAGGCCAAAAGCATTTTAAAAGCCAACGGCTTTGCTGAAGTACACAATGGTGGCGGGTGGTCGGGCCTTAACAACCGCCTGAATTAAAATTACACTGTATACCTGCTGGTTTTAAAACGAAGCACATACGGCAAGCGCATAAAGGAGCGTGCAATACGGGTGTTTAAAGAAGGGCTATCTACATAAACCAAAGCGTCGTTTTGTTATCGGGGTCGTGGTTGTAGTTTACGGTTAACTCCTCACCGGCGGCTATGTCCTTAAGGGTAATGAAATGGATGACCTCGTCCTGATAGTAGGTTTCGTATAAGCAGTTAGGCTCGTAGCTATGGTTATATATACTGCCGTAACCCAGGCAGATGGCGTAGTTCTTAGCCTGCTCGCCCCACAGGTAGTAGTAGTTGTATAGAAAGGATTGGTCGATGAGCGCGCTATCCTTTTCGGGCAGCACTATTACGGGTGCAATTTCTATGAGGGTGCGGGCCTCGATGGCCTCGGTAGTAAACACACCCCTGCCTTTGCCGGGGCTATCTTTTATGTATAAAAATGGAAGTAGCATGGAAGGCTAAAGTAAGAAGAATACCGGGTGGAAGTTTTTGGTTACATGGAAAGAGGGACACTTTAGCTGTTTTTGAAAAAGTGTCCCCTCACCCATGTTATAAATAATTTAAAATTAAGGACTTATAGCGCAAGGGTGTCCCTGGGGTGACCGTACAAGGGTGTCCACCTGCTGCGTGGAAAGAGGTAATGACATTACCTAAATCCGGTAATGCCATTACCGACATTAGGCAAGGCAGCCTGAAACGCCGGGTGATAGAGTGGGATAAATTTAGTTTGCTCGAAGTGTTTAATCAGGTCGCCCACATGCTTCATCTGCTCAATTCTTTCATCATTAACAGGTACTCCAAATTCTTTTTCAAGGGCCGCTATTACCGCTAACGTATCCAGCGAGTCGGCACCCAGGTCGTATTGCAAATGGCTGTCGTAGGTTAGCATACGCCGGTCCACACCAAGGGTATCGGCTATTATTCTTTTTGTTTTCTGAGCAACAGTTTCCATGGTTAAATGTTTTTGCTGTTCAAAAAAAATAATTGAAAGGGCGATGAGGCCACCGCCCTTTCAATTAACCGGGTTAAGAAATCTGAATAATTCTTGCCCTCTTATTTTTGGCTTCAGCCGATTTAGGAATACTGATGTGCAGGATTCCATCGCTGTATTTAGCTTTAACTCCTTCGGCGTTTACCTGGCTTTCGGCTAATGTAAACGAACGCTGAAAGCTGGTGTAGTTATATTCTTTACGCAGCCAGTTGTGGCCTTGCTGGTTTTCCTTTTCTGTCTTTCTCTCACCCTTTATAACAAGGCGGTTGTTTTCAAGCTCAACTTTAAAGTCGTTTTTATTCATACCCGGTGCTGCTACCGCGAGTTCATAAGTGTTTTCCGTTTCGCCTATGTTAACGGCCGGTAAGGTACTGTCTTCAACAGCGGTATCATTGTCCCAGTTAAACCAGTTGCGCAAAAAAGGGTCGGTAAAAAAAGATTGCAAACCTGGCAGCGGTGAAAATACGTTTGGTTCGCCGCTGCGTTTTAACGTAGTTGTCATAGCTTTTAATTTTTGGTATTAAACAATAAGTAATGAACTTTTATATCGCGCGATATAACAACCGGTGCACAAAATAAATGCCAGCGGATGAAGGCATCATTTTTTTAGCGATAGAGTAAAAATTTGTCAGCACCACCGAATTTTTTTCAGGTTTACTTGTCAGTTTTTAAATAATTTTTTGAAATAGGGATAGGTGAACCGGTAGGTCATCTCAGCGTAGGCTATGCCCATTACTGTTCGAAATCTTGAACATTTTCCTTTCACCAAATGCAAGCCTTAGTTTGGCGGCGTTAAGAGCTACTTATTTGGCTTTCCACTTTTTGCTTGACCAAAAAGTGGAGCAAAAACTCAAGCCCTGTATGAAAACCTGCCTAAAATTTCCTCCCCACGCGCATGAAAAAGAACTCGGCTCACCACTTAGCGCATTATTGGTTATTGTGCCTTGGCCTCAAACAATTTTTTCATCTCTTGCCTGACTTCGAGGAAATTTACTCATGCTATGTTTTATTTTTTATAAGAATTCGTGAATCCATTTGCCTCTTTTATTTTCTAGAATGCAAATGGATTTTTACGGCGTTTTCATAAGGGGCGATAAGAGCAGCCGAACTGGAAAAGGTTTTAACTACAGGTTTGGAACAGTAATGGGCTATACCTACGCCCGGTAAAGGCTTTTATGATATTAAGCATTTTATAAGTCCGTATTAACTTAACTTTAAGAATGAGGATAGGGTGAACCTAAGCGGACAGTGGGTTGTTTACTTACTATAAACCTTAAAGTAAATAGCCCATGAAAAAGCAATGGTTAAAAACAACCGATTTCAATTATACATTTTTAGTGGATGGAAAGGAAGCAGGTAAAATGCAAATTGAATTCGATACCAGTGCAATGAAAGCCAACTGCACTATCAACGGAAAAGCTTTAGAAATAAAACGAACGGGGTTTTGGAAATCGAACCTTGAAATAACTGACGGCAACGGACAGGTTGTTTTAAAAACATACCCCGAGAAATGGTATGCCAGCACTTCGATAATTGACTTTGAAAATAAAAAGCTGCGGCTGAGTGTCCGCAACAACCCACTTGCCGAATTTGCTATTAAAGAAGATGCGAATACCATTTTATCGTACGGGTTGACAACTGAAGGCAAGGAACCCGGCGTAAAAATTTCCTCTACGGCTAGTACGGATTATATTCTCGACTTCCTGCTCTGGTATTTGTTTGTGCCTGTAGCCGCCGAAAACCTGGGCGATGACTATTCATTTCTGCTTTTGTTAGCTTCTTAATATACTACTCTCGGCGTAGGCTATAACTGTTCCGAACATGGCGGTATGGCCTGAAAGGCCTTAATCTATCAGCACAGGCTGAAGGCCTGTGTATACTACGATCCTACACAAGCCCTGCAGGGGCGCAATCGTTATTACTCCAAACAATATTGCGGCCTTACAGGCCTTAACAGGCAAACTGGCAATTGTCATCGGGCTTCACCCGATGCTAATCTATTGCGCCCCGTTGGGGCTTAGTAGGAACAATGATAGCCACAGCCTACGCCCAGTGGAGAACTGTGTATTAGCTTCTGTAGCTTAACTTCCTCTGAAATTCGTCCAGATACTGCTTACCGTCGTCGTCAACCCCGTTGTGCAATGCCTTCATAAAACTCTCGGCTTTGCCCCTCTCTATATTTTCAAGTATCTCTTTGCTTGATTCGATTGCAGTCTGAAAAAATGGAACGCCTCGTATATACAAGAAAGTGCTGTCTGTTATACTGAGGCTACAATAAATTTCTTTTAGTTTTTCAAGTTGTAAAAACGCCCTTTCGTATTCTTTTATATCACGTAAGGCTTGCATATAGTAGTAATAGATTTGCGGAATGGGGAGATTTTCGTTCGTTGCATTTCTTTTATAAAACTCAATGGCCTTCAAATATGCTTGTTCGCCTAGCTCAATATTTCTATTTAACGTTGAAGATGTAACTAAATTAAACCAGTCATCAGAATTCTCAGAGGTACTGGTCTGTTCAAGATAAGCTTGCTCCGCTAAATCAAATTTTCCTTGCTGGAAGTAGCAAAGCCCCAGTAACCTTCGTGCTTCACCTTTATCTGCCTGGTCATCTTTATTAAGAATTTCTTTTACTTCAGTAATAACCTCCTCAAATTTCTGCTCTTTAACCTTAGCCCACAAGGGATCAAACAAGCTGTTTACAACCGGAGGTTCTGGTTGCGAATTATCATTACTGACTTTTGTAAAAGTATCAGGCTTCTTTGTCTGAAATAATCTTTTAATGAAATCTAACATCGAGTTTCAGTGATTTACAAAGTGATAAAATTTCGATACAAGATATAAATTACAAATATCAGTAGCCAAAGGCTACTTACCTGGTTGGACGTAGGCACAGCCCTAAGCTGTTCGAAACCTTATTGCTATGCGCTAAAGGTTGCACCCGCTACGGGGTGCCGGGTTTATACCATCATATTTTCTACCCATATCAAGTGCCTAACGGCACCAATAAATCCCGTTAGGGATTAAATACGGGTAGAAATTGCCAGCAACGAGAATATCTCCGTGCCGTGGGTACGGAACCTATCTTGCTACTTAGCACCAAAGTTGATGTTTCAAACAGTTATGTGCACATCCTACGCCCCGTGGGTTTTTCTTTGTCACTTTTTTTAGAAAAAAAGTAACCAAAAAAAATCGCGGTTCAAATGCTCCCCCGTTTAGAACGGGACAGGCGCGTGAACCGCATCCCCCGCGCAAACAGTCGGGGTATACGCTTATTGCTATGTTTTTATATTAGCAGAATATGAAACCTATATATTTCCTTTTGCTACTCAGTTTTGTGTTTTCTGCTTCTTATGGCCAACAGCCGCTATACTACAGGCAGACAATAACCATAGATACCTCTACCAATAAAGAAGAATTGCTGGACAGGGCACGGCTATGGTTTACTAGCAACTTTACAAGTTCTAAAGAAGTGATACAGGTAGCGGACAGGCAATATGGTGAGTTGGTGTGCAGAGGAGTAATACCATACAGCAGTAATGTATTTGAACAGAGCAGCGCTACTAAAGGACAGATAAGTTTTGATGTAAAAATTTACTTTAAGACCGGACGATATAAATATGAGTTTACAAATTTCAGGCACGAGGGCATTGGCGGGTATGAATACTTCTCTGGCGCTGAGGACAACAAGTATCCGCCAACATCCTTTGGTTTGCTAACCACCGATACTCTTATACCTAAAGAAAGATTTAACCGCGCAATTGATTACAAATGGCAAAACAAGGTTTGGAACGATTTGAAAATGGTAGCAGGTTTAAGGTGCTATGAGTTAGTGGAGTTATTGAAAAAGCAAATGCTATTACCAGCGCCAGCGCGGAAAGAGAATTGGTAAACAGGCTAGGTTATACTCTAGTTGCATAGTGCCCGGCACAAGTAGCTTTGCTCAAATGCCTGGCTATATTCTTGCGCCAAAGGGGGCATGGGTATTTTTATTAGCTTAGTGATATCGAAAAATAAAGAAGGATGAAAAACAAGCATAGCAATATTCCACTTCGAAAAATAGATGATGTTGTCGTTATACGTCCTGATTATGTTTGGAATACTCGGTCACCATTCAAACTTTTTATCGAGTATCACAAACGAGAAACTCAACTTTATTGGTCTTCGATTCTTATGCTTAAGACTAATGTTGAAAGTTGGAAAAAAGCTGAAAACTTGAAGCTTTCCTCCCGAAAACTATTTAGCAATAATTTTTCCAGCATGTATGAGGTTTATACAAAAACCTACGGCAAGAAAAATAATGTTTTTGAGGATCCCACAATTGAAGTAACAATCTCCACGCTATCAGACTTTGAATCGAAATTTACCGAATCTTCTATAGTGTCTTACTTCAGTTTGTTCGAAATGTATATGCATTGCTGGACGCTCAACTATATACTAGCTAAAATAGAAAGTAATAATACCGCAAATAGCTCTTTTGAATGGACTAGTAAAATAGATACACTTAATGAAAAATATAAACCTACATCCTTTACTTCACCTAGTGTTAGTCAAATATTGACTGCTTTTCCAGAAGTAGTACGAGCATTGCAAAATATTTCCTACGCTTCAATAGATCCAATTACTAAACAAGAAATTATAGAACCTCCAACGTCTAACCTAAATGCTTTTAATGCTATAATTTTCTGGAAAGAGTGGCGGAACCTAATTGTTCATCGAAATGGTTTTATGGATAGCAAATTTGTTGATCGGCATGGGAAATTTTGGGAAGATTTAAGAAGTAAACTCTTACACTTACCCAAACTTCGAGTTGATCAACGTTTAAAGCTTAATTCCGCCGTGTATCGAACATATACATCTACAATGTACAATACATGTAGTAAGCTGCGTGAAATTATTATAGATGTTTCTAAAGAAAGGCGTGGGCATGTACATGCCCCTAACAAAAGAGTTGGTAATGGTAAATTTTCTAACGAATTAATGCCCCAACAATTACCGACGCTACTTATGCAAGGGGATCATATCCCATCCTTTGCTATGGCTGCTACAATTTAGTTAATATAAATTCCGATGCGAATCCCCGGTTACATTCTTGCGCCAAAGGGGGGATTAACTATTATACCAACTCTTAAACTTTGCACTATTAAATTTCCCACCGTCCAAACCAATGCTATTTTCAATCAAATCAAATATGATGTCATCAAGGTCATAAATATAAATACCTAAGGAATTAGCTAAGTCTACTGCTGTAACAGTATAGTATGAGGTTGTCAAAAACGTATATACAAACGGATCAGCCATACGAATTTTAGTTAGCACATCTTTTTGCCCATACCACGAATTTTCTCGACTAGGATTAATTGAATCTTGTAAAATTTTGACACTACCTAAAAATTCACGTATCTCTTTTGGTCCAATGTGATTAGTTGTCTTATATCGCTTTGATTGACCTATCATTCTAAAAAGTAGATTGTTCATCTTTAAATCCACAGACTGACCAGCTAAATTCAGGAGTTTTTTAAAAGTCCCATTTCCTATAAAGTCTATTCCACCGTCTTTTGATTTTCTTGACACAAATGCAAAATCGCAAAAATGTAGTTGGATAAATTTTCCTGAAAACTTCTCAAAGTCATTATCAGTCATACTTGACATGTGCCTTGAAACTTCAGGAAACACCTCAAATTTATTGTCAATATTAGATATGCCGACAATAAAATCATCATCGGTTGTCGAGAAGAAAAATTTGGATAGGGAACCCTTTGTACTTCTATACTCAATATGTTCTTTTAATATTCTTTTCAATTTAACAAGTATCCGTTTCTGGTCTTGTCCTGAAATCACTAATGCATTTTTCTTAATAGGCTCAAAATTTTCAATGTAGTCATTTATGTTAGCTGCTACAATGGTAGGTTTGAAGGTGCTGATAATTTCTATCGAAATTGAATACGCAATGCTATTTACTTCCTCCGATTTTATCATATGCTGCAATGCGTTTTTCAATTAACTCCTTTAAGCTTGTCAACAATTGAATATCATCCTCTGAGAAGTTTTCCAACTCGTCCATGGGTATTTTTTTCAACGCTTCAATTGATTGCTCAATTTCCTTTTTCCATCCCAATCCTGAATACTTTATAGCAATGGCTAAAGCACTTTCTATAGTAGTTTTCTCTTCTTTAAAGGAATTTAGAGCCTCAACATTATTTATTATCTTGGTCAAATCACGAACATTTGCGGAAGAAGGTATTTTTTGGAAGCCTTCATTATCTGGATCTTTTGTTATCCACTTATAGAACAGAGTGAATGTATCTTCGTTGTCAAAGGTCCCTGAAGTTTCGTTGTACCCAAAATATTTTTTAATAGGATTTCTCCCAACAGCTTCATAGAAATAGCTTATTAAATCCGGATCCGCATACTCACCATAATCAGGGTCTTCCTGCATTTGCTCTAATAGTTTATATGCTTTGTATATCCTATTAACTTCTTGAGTTCTATATCCAATAGCATTTGCCACATCTTGCGGAGTTAAACCTTCACCATCAATCATAGACTTAATGAGAACCGCCTTCTGATATGTACCCCAAGGCCTAATCTCCGAAATATGCCTAATACCTTGTATTTTTAATCTATTGCTTTCCGTATCTGATTCTGGCTTTATTACGTTTACAGGTATTTCCTTAAATGTTTCTTTAACTATTTTATCAACGATTCCTTCGTCTATTAGTTCAACAATCCATTTTAGTGCAGCAAACCTCCTATTCCCTTCTATCACTAAGTATGAGTTATCATCCATTTTGCTTACAACAAGCCTATCTATAGGTAAAAATCCTACTTCAATAATACTATCTCTCAGAGGCTTCACTTGAAACTCTTCGTCTTTCAATTTTTGCAACGTCGTCTTTTGAACTGTATCCTCTTTAATTCTCTCAATAGGAACTGCTTTGGTTGCATTACTGAAGCTTTTAAATCTTAGATTGTTAGGATCTAAATACAATTGCTCGAATGGCACTATGGCGCTTTCAAACTCTATTTTATTTTCCATATATGTTATTTGTAATTCTATAGTGACAAAATAATGAATATAAAATCAAATTGTAGAATTAATAGGTTCTTTAATGCCCATGTCGTAAGATTGCAACCAAGTTCGAGTCAGGCTTCTGCCAGGCGTTGAGACACTTTTGATTTATCGACCTTATTGTTTCTCACAGTCGTCTTAATCTCTTCTCGGCTTTTCCCTTTATCCGTAGCATTAAGTTCAAGCAATCGCTTATCGAGCTAATCTTTTGTTTCAGTAGCGATATGTTTTTTAAGTTTCTCCATAAATTAATATTACTCATTCATCCTATCTCACAAGCAATCTTATCTTGATCCATCCTTTGCGCGGTCTATAAAGCCTTATCTGAATGTAATTCTCTATGATGAGCTTCGCATAAAGTAACAAGCGCAGAATCTGGATATTCCCATGGCAAATACCCTTTCGAATAATATAGATGATGTACGTGTAGGTAAATTGGGTTGTCTTTTTCTGTAAAAATAAATTGTGGCTCTGTTTCTATTTTAAAAGTTTCACCATCAAAAGTATATTCCCAACAATCATCTATTTCTATATTGTAATGACCGTCCCATAATTTCGTGGTTCGCTTCTCACCACATTTTGTACACATATAATCATCACGCCTTATTATTTCCATTCTTCGCTTCTGCCATTCCTGGGTTTTAAGAAGCTCCGAATAGGGAATGTTTTCTAACGAACCAAATGAAGCAACCTTATCAGCTAGAGTTTCCATATTAGATACATTTAAATCCTACATACTCCTCCTATATTGCCCCCCCACTTCATACAACGCATGACTAATCTGCCCCAGCGTGCAAACTTTCACCGTTTCCATTAGCTCGGCAAACAGGTTGCCGTTGGTAGTGGCTACGTGCTGCAGGCGCTTGAGGGCTTCGGCGCTTTCGGCGCTGTGGCGTTGCTTAAAGTTGTTGAGGGCGGTTATCTGGTATTCTTTTTCTTCGGTAGTGCTGCGTATAACCTCGGCAGGTAGTATGGTAGGTGAGCCGCTTTTGCTAAGGAAGGTGTTAACCCCCACAATAGGAAACTCGCCGGTGTGTTTCTGGTGCTCGTAGTACAGGCTCTCTTCCTGTATTTTGTTGCGCTGGTACATGCGCTCCATAGCGCCCAGCACGCCGCCGCGGTCGGTAAGGCGCTTAAACTCGGTAAGCACGGCTTCTTCTACCAGGGCGGTCAGCTCTTCTATTAAGAAGCTGCCTTGGTTAGGGTTTTCGTTTTTGGCGGTGCCCAGCTCGCGGTTAATAATAAGCTGTATGGCCATGGCGCGGCGCACGCTCTCCTCGGTAGGGGTGGTAATGGCCTCGTCGTAGGCGTTGGTGTGCAGGCTGTTGCAATTATCGTAAATGGCATACAGGGCCTGCAGGGTGGTGCGTATGTCGTTAAAGTCTATCTCCTGCGCGTGCAGGCTGCGGCCGCTGGTTTGTATGTGGTATTTCAGTTTCTGGCTGCGGTCGTTGCCCTTGTATTTTTGTTTCATGGCCTTGGCCCATATACGGCGCGCCACGCGGCCTATTACGCTATACTCAGGGTCCATACCGTTGCTAAAGAAGAACGACAGGTTAGGTGCAAAGTCATCTATGTTCATACCCCGGCTTAGGTAATACTCTACATAGGTAAAGCCGTTGGCCAGCGTAAAGGCCAGCTGGGTAATAGGGTTAGCGCCGGCCTCGGCAATGTGGTAGCCGCTGATGCTCACGGAGTAAAAATTCTGCACCTTATGCTCGATAAAATACTGCTGCACATCGCCCATCATCTTCAGCGCAAACTCGGTGCTGAAAATGCAGGTGTTCTGCGCCTGGTCTTCTTTTAATATATCGGCCTGCACAGTTCCGCGCACCGATGAAAGGGCTTTGGCTTTTAGTTTTTCGTAAACATCTTTAGGCAATACTTTATCGCCGCTGGTGCCCAGTAGCTTTAAGCCAAGGCCGTTGTTGCCCTTAGGTAAGTCGCCGTTGTAAGAGGCGTTGCCAGTTGCCGGTTGTGCGTTGTCAGACAATCCATTTTCGGCCATATACTTTTCGCATTCCTGGTCGATGGCGGCGTTCATGAAGAAGGCCAGCAACATAGGAGCCGGTCCGTTGATGGTCATGCTCACCGATGTTTTGGGATTGCAGAGGTCGAAACCGGAGTAGAGTTTTTTAGCATCATCTACCGTAGCAACGCTTACGCCGCTGTTGCCCACCTTGCCGTAAATATCGGGGCGGTGGTCGGGGTCTTCGCCATAGAGCGTAACGCTATCGAAAGCAGTCGACAAACGGATAGCAGGCTGGCCCAGCGATACATAGTGAAAGCGCTTGTTGGTGCGCTCTGGCCCGCCCTCGCCGGCAAACATACGCGTAGGGTCTTCGCCCTCGCGCTTAAGCGGGAACACACCGGCGGTGTAGGGGAACTCGCCGGGCACGTTCTCCTGCAATTGCCATTGCAGTATATCGCCCCAATCTTTATAGCGCGGCAGGTATACCTTACGGATGTTAGTACCGCTAAGTGACTTGTAAGTAAAAGGCAGGTCGAGCACCTTATCCCTCACCTGGAATTTGAAAGTATCGGCAGAGTAGCGGGCTACTTTCTCGTTCCATTCGGCAATCAGTTTCCAGTTCTCCGGTGCCAGCTTTAACTGGTAGTTATCTATCAAAGCTTTTACCTCATCGCTGTTTTTAAAATCATCTTTAATACCGTTGAGCTGGTATAGCTTGGTGGCAATAGCGCATTGTTCGGTAACCCAGGTATCGTAACGCTCGTTGTTTTCGGCAATCTCGGCCAGGTAGCGCACACGCGCCGGTGGAATGATTTGCGATTTGGTAACGGTAGCAGCGGCCCCCTCCCCGCCTCCCCCAAGGGGGGAGGAGTTAACAGCCGAAAACAAATCGGCCGTTGGAAATTTATCTTTCACCTTACCCATTAATAAACTGAACAAATAATTTACACCGGCATCGTTAAACTGCGAGGCGATGGTGCCCACCACCGGTATCTCTTCATCTTTAGCCATAAACACCTGGTGGCTGCGCTTGTATTGCTTGCGCACATCGGCCAGGGCATCCAGCGCACCGGCTTTATCAAACTTATTGATGGCGATGGCATCGGCGTAGTCAAGCATGTTTATTTTCTCCAGCTGGGTAGCGGCGCCGTACTCGGGCGTCATAACCAATAGCGATACATTGCAGTAATCGAGGATAGAGGCATCGCTTTGGCCGGTGCCGGCGCTCTCCAATATTATAAAGTTGAAGCCGGCAGCTTTGCAAACATCGATAGCCTCTTGCACGTGCACGCTGAGGGCTTTGTCGCTTTCGCGCGTAGCAAGCGAGCGCA
>DATGWP010000078.1:0-14200 GCA_035299425.1 Chitinophagales bacterium
GTTCCTTTTAGAGCCGGCCCAGTATAAAGTTGAAATTGACCCTAAGTCGCAAACAGAACCGTTTAAGGCTACCGGTGGCAAACAGAACGAAGAGTTCCAGGCAGCTTTTAAGAACCTGAGCAATGTGCAGCGCGATATACAAGGGTGGCAAATGGCTTACCAGATGTATGGCCAGCAGGGCGTAGGGCAGGATACAATGATGTATGTGCAGCAGCAACTGCAAATGGTGGCCGGCCGGTACGAAACTTTTATCCGCGATAGTTCGAAGGCGGCTAAAAGCCCTTTTGTAGCTATGTTTTATGTTACAAATGGCCCTATAGATAAGTTTCCTAAAGAGAACCTGGCGGTGATACAGCGTTTGGAGAAAGAGTTGCCTAAGTCGGCTTACACTAAGGAGTTCCGCGATGTGTATACCAAGTACGAAGAGCAAATGAAACAAGTGGCAGCGCAGCCGCAGGCCCAGGATGTAAGTGTAGGTAAAATGGCCCCTGAAATTGACTTGAAAGACCCTAACGGCAAAAGCATTAAGCTTTCATCGTTGAAGGGTAAAGTGGTTCTATTGGATTTTTGGGCGTCGTGGTGCGGCCCTTGCCGTATGGAGATGCCAAACGTGGTAGCTGCTTACAAAAAGTATAAGGATAAAGGATTTACTGTTTACAGCGTATCGCTGGATAAAGATGCCACCGCCTGGAAAAATTCAATAGGTGCTTTGGGCATGACCTGGGAAAACCAGGTAAGCGACCTTAAATTCTGGCAAAGTGCGGCTGCTGCTACTTACGGTGTGCAGGGCATACCAGCGGCTTTCTTACTTGACCGCGATGGCAAAATTGTAGCTACTAACCTGCGTGGCTCTGCCCTGGATGAGAAGATTGGAGAACTGATTAAGTAAGCAATTTATTAACTGCTATAGTAAACCCCGGATGGCGTTAAAAGCCCTTCGGGGTTTTTGCATTTAAATTACTTTAGCGCCATGAAACGGAACGTGTATCTGGATAATGCTGCCACTACAGCATTGGATAAACAAGTGCTGGAAGAAATGATGCCTTACCTTACCGAACACTACGGTAACCCAAGTAGTATACATGCCTATGGCCGCAAGGCAAAAAGTGCAATAGAAAAAGCGCGCAAGGTGGTAGCCAAATACCTGAATGCATCTACATCCGAAATATTTTTTACCGGTAGCGGAACCGAGAGCAACAACACTATCATTAAGTGCTCGGTGCGCGACCTGGGTGTTAAGCGCATCATCTCTTCGCGCATAGAGCACCATTGTGTATTGCATTCGGTAGAAGCCATGGGCCATGCAGGTGTACAGGTAGAATATGTAAACCTTGATAGCCAGGGCCATGCAGACCTTGCCCACCTCGAAGAACTGCTTAAGGCATCAGATGTAAAAACGCTGGTGAGCCTGATGCACAGCAACAACGAGATTGGTACCCTGCTGGATATTGACCGTGTGGCAGAGATGTGTAAGCAATACAACGCCTATTTTCATTCAGATACCGTGCAGACCATTGGATATTTTTCCATTGATGTGCAAAAGACCAGACTTCATTTTCTTAGTGGGTCGGCGCATAAGTTTCACGGCCCCAAAGGTATTGGTTTTCTATATGTTAGCAGTGAAGCTCCCATCAAGCCTTTTATAGATGGTGGCTCGCAAGAGCGCAACATGCGCGCCGGTACCGAAAATGTAGCCGGCATTGTAGGCTTAGGCAAAGCGCTGGAACTGGCATTAGAGCAGATGCAAACCAACCGGGAGTATATCATGGGCCTGAAGGATTATATGCTGACCAAACTGCAAGGCGAGATAGAGGGTATAGAATTTAACGGCGACATTACCGCTACCGGTAGCAATTATAAAGTGCTGAGTGTTTCGTTGCCACCTAACGAAAAGGCAGAGTTAACGCTGTTTAACCTAGATATGGCCGGTATAGCTGCCAGCGGGGGCAGTGCCTGCACCTCCGGTTCCGAAAAAGGTTCGCACGTACTAGAAGGTATACACGCCAATCCTGACCGTAAGGCTGTTCGTTTCTCCTTTAGCAAATACACCACCCGCGATGAAATTGATTACGCGGTGGAGGTGTTGAAGGGGATGCTGAAGCCGGTTACTGTAAAGCACTAGAGGCAGTTACATTTTTACCCATTTCTTTTTTACTGTTCCTTCGCTAGTTTGTATTTCGGCAATATAAATTCCAGATGGAAGTGATTCGACAGATACAAATGTCTGCTTGCTATTTATTGATTGCTGTAATAATTGCATTCCGGTTAGGCTAAATACAGTAATGCTACCCAATTGGTTGTTATTAGTTGTAATTATGAGATAGTGGGTAGCAGGGTTTGGAGAAAATATGATGTTAGTTGAGGATGGTTCTATAACAGATGTGGAGAACCATGTTTTTAGTAGTACATTTTTCTTATTAACAGCAATAACATTGTCGTTATCGTCAAGTATCCTGATTTCTTTCAGTGTAAGTCCTGTAGTTGCATTTGAAAGTACTGAAATGGCTTGTCCGCTTAGAATAAAGAAGTTGAAGGGTATGCTTATTTGAGGGGAAACATTTTTGCTGATAGCTGTCGCACCAATATATATCGTTGGATACATGGATGAGTCAGCATTAATAGTATAGTTTAGTATGCTTGAAGTACTTGTGTCAACTATAGGACTTAAAGCTAAACTACTTCCTAATAAATCCGCTCCATTCCCAGTATGAGAAATCTCCATAGAAATGGCTTTAACCGGTATACTGTTATTGGTTCCGTTTATTTTTACCGACATGAGAAAATTTAACTTGTCATTTGTCGTGATTAATGTATCGTAAGGCTCAACCACTAAGCTATATGCGCTGGTATAAAACTCTGCCGCTTGCCATTCTTTATCAAAACAAGTGTGAGCCAAATCCCAATCTATGCTACTAACAGTTCCGCTTCCGTCTACATCACAAGATGCTATATTGTAGTTTAAATATTGAGTAGACCAGGATTGGCAGTAACTCATGTCGCAGTGGGTATTGATGAAGGTTCTTGCTGGTCCTTGTTGTCCTAAATTTTTGGCTATCATCACCATATCGGCATTATTTACTTTCCCGTCGTAGTTGGCATCTCCAGGCTTAAAAGTGGATAAATTACCTGTAGACGAAATTACATTGAATGTGATTGTTGCAGTGTCTGTTATTAGGTAGCAAAAACCCATTTGCCCGTACTTTATCTCATAGGTCATTGAGTCGGCACCAAGGTAATTACCATTAGGGGTGTATATAATTATCGTATCATGTTGGTTATATGTAACCACGGCGTTGCCATTGACAGGTGAAGACAGTAAGGTTACAGTTGCCGAATTCAAATTTTGGCTGCAAGAACCTTTTGTGATTATATCATTTGCAAGAAACGGGCAAATGGTTGGGGTACTTTGAGAAACAAAGAAAGTATCATTTTTACATACAAGGTTTGGTGCGTAGCCTGGCTGAATCAATGCCAGCTCTTCAATTGTAAATCCGCATTTATCAATAATTCCTTGTAAATACGCAAGGGGTATTTGCCTAATGTAAGCGTAGTTCATTTCCTGCTGTATCTGTCGTGCTGTATTGTTAAACCCCGTTTGTTTAAGTAGATATCCTACCGCGCAATAGTTGTTTTTATCATCTATAAAACAAGGATTGCGTGTAGTGTAAAGCGTATTCTCCGGAAATACTCCCGCCTCCATATATGAAGTTAAATGTTGCAGGCAATATTTTCGGTACAGCCTCTGCTCCTCAGTAATTTTGACATGCTTGGCTTGTAAATAAGTGATTGTAAATTTTAAATGCTGCTTTATAAGTTCCTGTTCATTTAGGTTTATGGCTGCATCCAGTAAGGAAGAAGAAAAGATTGGTTTACTATCCCACTCGGGATTTACCTGTTTTAACTGATCTAGTACAGTGTAGTTGCCAAAAGAAAAGCATGGCAATAGTAACATGACGCATACTAAAGTTTTCATAACAGGAGATTTTAGGCAAATCTATAGTATACTGTTTATACAATTGTCAGAATAATGTAATATTATAAATGGCTGCCTTTATTTCTTCTTAACCGCATCTTTCTGCTTCTTTGCCTTTTTTGTCCTTTGCAATTCGCGTATAAATGAAATGGGCCCGTGCTGGCTTTCTTTTTTGGTAAAGAAGTACGTGTATGACAGGATGAAATTTAACCGGTGTACCGATGTACGCATGTTGTCCTTTAACTGGCCCCGCAGGTAGTTTTGCTGGTCGGGCTCTGAGGTGTTGAATATCTGCTTTTTGTTGCGGGCAAATCCTATCCCATAATCAAATCCTACTGTAAGGTTGTGCAGTGGCAACTTGTAGCTAAAGCCGGTTGAAAGGTACAGGTAATCCCAACGGGGCGATTTGGCACTGGGTATATTCAGCATAAAATTGTTAGGCAGGTATTCGGCCTGGTTGCTAAAATCTGTCCGGGCGCCAAACAATGCGTTTACAGTAGGGGTAACTCTTACCTCGGCACCAAAGCCGGCATTTATTACCGCGGAAATAGATGTCTGAAGTTTCAGGAAACCCGGTACCGTATCACCGCCATAAAAACTGGTAGGCCGCACCACTGCACGGTCGGCGCCTTGCAAAATGATATGGTTTTTGCTACCCATAAAATACTCGGCCGATAGTGCAAGGCTAAAGGCCGGGTAAACCAGCTTAATACCCAAGGATGCCGAAAGTGGTATGTGGTAATTGGTTTTTAAATTGCGTTGTATATCCGCTATTAAGTAGCTATCGTGCTGCTGGGCAGCAATAGTGCTATCAGTAGCCATAATATTCAGGTTGTGTACCTCTAACGTTTTTTCAAGTTTGCCCTGGCCCCACACTTTTATACCAGGAGTAGTAAGCGCCGCCCCCAGCTGCACATGCTTAAAGTGGGCCGATACGCCTACTTTAAACACCTGCGAAATCTGGTTTAATATCATCGAGTTGTATTCGTTTACCGATGCTGTATACGGCACGCTGCCGTTTAATGCATCGGCATTGTTGTTTTGTGTAGAGCGCACCTCCATGTGCGTGTAGGCGCCAAACGATGCAGCCCCTACCGACCAGTTTTGGTTTATGCGGTATGCCAAACCAAAACCTGCCCATTGCTCTATAGAACCACTAAAGAACTCCACCCTTGCCTGGTAGCGTTCATCGCCGGGCGAGCCGGGTATGGCGTTGTAAAATCCCTCGTTCTCCTGTATGTAGCGCGTGTTGGTGCGGCCCCGCGTAAATGTGCCCAGAATAAACTTGAGGCGCGGCACCTTTTTAATATTAATTCCCCCTGCCAGTAGTTGCGGAATAACATTTACGCGCAGGCTTTTAAGGTCGCGGCCGGTGCCAGAGCCGTTTTTCAAACGGGTAAATTCAAAGCCGTAAACAAAGCTGGTGGCAGTAATTCGCGCGCTATCGATAAAACCCATAGCTCCCGGGTTGTAGTATAAAGCACTGTTGTCTGTTTTGCCCACTACAGCAGTGCCACCCATAAGTATAGCGTGGCCGCCATATTGCTGGCTCCAGTAGTGATCCTGACCAAAACAGCATATAACCGGTAAAATGAATAGGTAGAAGAGGGTAATTTTTTTCACAGTACTATGCCTGTGCAAATGTTCAGCCACATTTAAAAATACTACTTTTTGGGTAGCGCAAAACTAAAACTAGCTCCTTCGCCGGGCAGTGCTTCAGCCCATACCCGCCCGCCGTGCTTTGTAATTACCCTTTGCACAATGGCCAGTCCTACGCCGGTGCCTTCAAATTCCTCGTTGGAATGTAACCGTTGGAACACGCCAAACAGCTTCGATGCGTATTTCATATCAAAGCCGGCGCCGTTATCTTTTACGGATATTATTACTTCCCCATTTTTTTCTTCACCGGATATTGTTACTTGTGGATGAGCTTTTTTCGATGAGTACTTAACTGCGTTAGATACGAGGTTAAACAGGACCTGGTACATCAGTGTGTAATCGGCCAGTACCGGTGGCAGCGAATCGATTTTTATGTGCGCCTGGTTCGGTGTGGCTTTATTAAGGTCATTCACCACATGCTCTGTCAGGGTATTCATATTTACTTCAGATTTTTGCAGCTCTTTGCGGCCAAGTCGCGAAAACTCCAGCAGGTCATCTATCAATGTGCCCATGCGTGTAGCATTGGTGCATATATTCTGTATTGTTCGGCGACCTGTATCGTCTAATTTATCTCCGTAATCTTCGCTCAGTATCCGGGCGTAGCCGTTTACGGCACGTAATGGGGCTCTTAAATCGTGCGATACAGAATATGAAAACGCTTCGAGTTCCTTGTTGGCAAATTCAAGTGCCTTTACGTTTTTTGCCAGGTCTCTGTTAAGGTTTAGCAGCGATATCTCCTGCTGGTGTTTTTCTATAAAAAACTTAACCTTGTTTACCAGTATCTCTGGTTGAAAGGGTTTGGTTATAAAACTAAAGGCCCCTCTTTCATAGCCTTTAAATACATTGAGGTTATCGGTATATACTGCCGATATAAAAATGAAAGGGAGATGGGCTGTTTTCTCCTCTTCGCGCAATATGCTGGCCAGTTCGTAACCATCCATTTCCGGCATCTGTATATCCAGCAGGGCCAGTGCAAAATTATGATGCAGGGTTTCTTTCAGTGCATCGTTTCCGCTGGTTACTTTTACCAGTTCTACATCCAGATCGCGCAGTACCACATCAATGGCCACCAGGTTTTCCGATTTATCATCTACTACCAGTATTTTTGGTTTTGCATCCATGCCAGCTTGTTTTTTTTAAAAAAAACTATTTACTAAGCCAAACCCGCATCAGCGTAAGCAGGCGCTCTACGTCTACCGGTTTCGATATATAGTCGGTGGCGCCTGCATCAATACATTTTTGTTTATCATCTTTCATAGCCTTGGCGGTAAGCGCAATTATGGGCAGGCGTTTAAAGTCGTCCATAGCACGTATGCGGCGCATAGCTTCGTAGCCATCCATTTCCGGCATCATTATATCCATTAATATTATGGCTACATCCTTGTTTGCTTCCAGCATTTCAAGGGCATTCAATCCATTCTCCGCTTTTACCACCTGCAGACCCCGCTCTTTCAAAATTTTAGACAAGGCAAACACATTGCGCATATCATCATCTACCAGCAATACTTTTTTCGATTGAAAAATTATTTCCCTGTCGTACAGGCTGGCTATCATATGCTGCTTGGGCTCGGGCAGGTTGCTTATGGTGCGATGCAAAAACAAGGCCGTTTCGTCCAACAGCCTTTCTTCACTTTTTACACCTTTTATAATTATGCTTTCGGCATACTTTTGCAATTCATCATTTTCTTCCTTGCTCAACTCCCGGCCCGTATAAATTATTATAGGCGGTATATCTTTTTTTATCTCGTTCAGTTTGTGTATCAGATCAAATCCGCTCATGTCGGGCAGGCCAATATCCAATACAATACAATCTATATGGTTTTCTGAGAACAGCTTGAGGGCTTCTGCACCGCTGCTGGCCTCTACACATTTAACGTCACCATTGCCTATCAGCGTTTTCATTGCTTTGCGCGAGTTGGCATCGTCTTCAATTATCAGCAGGTTTTTCATTTTCCTGTCAATAAAGTTTTCTATGCGGTTAAAGGCTTCTTCCAGTTGTTTCTTCTCAATGGGTTTATTCATATAAGCTACCGCCCCTTCTTTAATTGGTTTCAGACTTCTTTCCTCCGCCGAAATTATATGAACCGGTATATGCCTGGTGGCCGGTACAGATTTTAGCTCCAGCAATACCGTATGCCCGTCTATACCCGGCAGGTTAAGGTCGAGTATAATGGCCTGTGGGTAATATTTTTTTGCCAGTGCAAGGCCGTCTTCACCTGTTGACGCACACAGGCACTTAAATCCTTTTGTGTGTGCCTGTTTTAATAGTATGCCGGCAAATTTCAGGTCATCTTCTATTATCAATACAATTTTATCATCTTCCTGTAGATTATTCCGGTCGTCTTCTATACCCGGATAATTAATAAAATCGTTGTTAATGGCCAGGGGCCTTTTTATAGTTATGTTTGATGCTGGTGCCTGTTTAACCTGGTGTTCGGCTTGTATGCTAAGGCTTATGGGGACAATTATGGTAAAGGTAGAGCCTTCGTTAAGTTTACTTTCCAGTTTAATTTCAGCTTTTAAAAGCCTGGCTAACTCGCGCGATATAGAAAGCCCCAGTCCGGTGCCGCCATACTTGCGCGAAGTTCCTCCGTCAGCTTGCTGAAAGGCTTCAAATATGGCTAGTTGTTTATCCTCTGGTATGCCTATACCGGTGTCGCTTACTGCTATGGCTATTTTGTCGTTGGTATGGCGCGATATATTTACCGATATACTGCCATTGGCAGTAAACTTAATAGCATTGCTCAGCAGGTTTTTTATTATCTGGTTTAGTCGCTGTTCATCAGTTTTTATATACTGTGGAACATCAACATCGGTACTCACATTGAACCGTAATCCTTTGCGCTCTGCCTGGTGCTTAAAATTTCTGCTTATCTCATCACTTAAGTACTGCAAAGATACCTCCTCTACATGCAGGGTCATTTTGCCGGCCTCTATTTTTGATAAATCCAACACCTCATTTATCAGCAACAGCAAATCGTGGCCGCTACGATAAATTATATCTGCGCTTTCTACCTGT
Source organism: Chitinophagales bacterium (assembly GCA_035299425.1). Taxonomy (GTDB): domain Bacteria; phylum Bacteroidota; class Bacteroidia; order Chitinophagales; family LD1; genus Bog-950. The sequence continues at coordinate 8,652 of DATGWP010000078.1, forward strand.
TCTTCTGTCAGGTTTTTGCGTTTGTTTTCCGATAGGTCTTTAGATAATATAAGCAGGCTGTTAAGAGGTGTGCGCAACTCGTGACTCATGTTGGCCAAAAACTCAGATTTATAACGGCTGCTTGCTTCCAGTTGCCTGGTCTTCATTTCTATATCGTGACGGGCTGCTTCTACTTCCCTGTTTTTCATTTCAAGGGCCTGTGTTTGTTCTTCGAGCTCTTCGTTGGTTATCTGTAGTTCTTCCTGCTGTTGCTTTAGATTTTGTGCCTGCTCCTCCAGTTCTTCATTTATCTGTCGCAATTCTTCCTGCTGGCTTTGCAGCTCCTCGCTTTGTACCTGAGTTTCTTCAAGCAGTTCTTTCAGTTTACTGCGCGATTGAGATGAGTTTACTGCAATGCCAATATTTTCGGCTACCAAACCCAGCAGGCGCATATCCTCCTCACTAAATTCTTTTTGCCCGCCCACTTCAATTACACCTTTTACTTTGTTACCGTACAAAAAGGGGTATACTATTATGTTTTTAACCAGGCTATTGCCCAAACCCGAATTCACCTTTATATAATCCGCAGGTATTTGCCTTAGCACCTTCGGTTTTTTCTCCATTGCAGCTTGCCCCACCATACCCTCACCGGGCCGTATAATATTTTTTATAGCGGGTTGTGTGTGGTCAAAAGCGTAACCTGCTATCAGTTGCAGGTCATCGTCTTCGTTACTTATATATATGGCACCAATTTGGGCATTCATGTAAATGCACAGTTGATTTATTACATCCTGGGCCAGGTTTACGGCTTCTTTTTCGCCCCTTAGCTGGTCGTTTATTTCGGCAGTGCCGGTCAGCAACCAGTTTTTACTTTCTGTTTCTATTTCGGCCTTTCTCAGCGCCCTAAGGTTAGCGGTTATTATAAGGTATACTACAATGAGTACACCCACAATTATCAATAGCAGCACACCAAATATAATGTTGAAATTACGGGCATCCGCCTCGCTGGCAAGTTTTCTCTCTGCAAGTAATTTCTTCTCTAAATCTGTTGAGCGCGATATTATCTGCTTTATACCATCCTGTATTCTTTTGCCTTCTCCGCTGGTAACCAGCAGTGTTGCTTTTTCAGCACTCTCTTTTCTTACATCTATTACGTTTTCTAAATGTGCCAGTCTTCTCTCTAAATTTTTTTCAAGTTCAGTCAGGTTTTTTTGCTGCGCTGTGTTATCTCCGGTTAATAAGCGTAGCTGGTTCAGGTGTTGAAAAAGGTTTATCTTATTGTTGGCAAAGGTTTCCAGGTATTTGTCATCACCTGTAATAACATAGCCACGCGCGCTGCTTTCAAGGTCTATATTATAATTCAGTATCTCACCAAACTCAAACAACACCTGGTGGGTATGTTCTACCCAGTCATTAGACGCAACAAATTTTTCATTATTCTTATAGGCAAACACACCTACAGCTGTCAATATAACAGTGCAGATTATAAATCCGGTTAATATTTTCTGGCCAAGTGATAATTTCATTGTATCGCTTTATTTTTTTACAGAACGGGGGCGAACATTAACAAAGTCAAAGTTGGATAATTTTTATTAATAAGTTGGCTATATCCTTTACCGGCACTATGTAATCTGCTTGGGTTGCGGCTATAGCTGCTGCAGGCATATAGGACGAATCGGCTGTGGCAGGATCCTGAACTATCGCCAGCCCACCCATCTCCTTTATTTTTTTTAAACCTTTAGCACCATCGTGGTTGGCGCCGGTAAGCACTATACCTACCAGTTGCTTTTTATAGGCCAGCGCTGCCGACTCAAACAACACATCAATAGATGGCCTGGCAAAATTTACCTTTTCATCTACACTCAGCGATAGTGTTCTGTCGGTTTCTACCAGCAAGTGGTAATTGGGTGGCGCCACATAAATATTGCCGGGAGTTATCTGCTCTTTTTCATCTGCTTCTTTTACATGCAGGGCACACATCTCATCCATTACTCCTACCCAATAGTTATCTGCATTTGCCCCTACATGTTGCACCACTATTACGGGCAGAGAAAACCCCGCAGGCAATAAGGGTAGTATTGCCTTTAGCGCTGCCATACCACCTGATGATGTTCCTATTACCGCTGCTTTATACATACCTATACCGGGGTATATTTTTTTCTAAAAATCCTGTGTTTTTTATCTACCTCGTTATATGAGGCAGCAAAGTCGCTAAACTGTATACTCTCTTTTGCTCCCAGACATAAAAAACCACCTCCAATTATACTATTGTAAAAAAGGTTCTGTACCTTATTTTGTAAATCGCGGTTGAAGTAAATAAGTACATTGCGGCAAAGCAGCAGGTGTACTTCGGCAAATACACTATCGGTAACCAGGTTATGGTTGGCCCATACAATATTCTTTTTAAGCGATTGATCGAGTATAGTCATGTCGTGGCTCGAGGTGTAATAACTTGAAAAAGGCTCTTTTCCTCCGGAACGCTGGTAATTAAGTGTATACTCTTTTAATGAGTTATTCGGGAAAATACCTTCACGGGCATGGTTAAGTGCCCGCTGGTTAAAATCGGTGGCATAAATTGTGGCGCGGTCATATAGTCCTTCCTCTTTAAGCAGTATGGCCATAGAGTATACCTCTTCGCCGGTGGCACAGCCTGCATGCCATATTTTTATAAATGAGTATGTTTTGAGTATAGGAACTACTTTTTCGCGCACCATTTTATAAAACTCAGGGTCGCGAAACATTTCTGTTACTGTAATGGATAAATCGGACAGAAGCAGGCCGGCAAAGTTTTCATCATGTAGCACTTTCTGCTGAACTTCGGATATGCTTTGAATGCCCGAAAGTATCATCCGGTTATTAATGCGCCTGTTTATGTGTGCGCTTGAGTATTGACGGAAATCGTAACCATATTTTTGAAAAATAGCTTCCAGTAGAAGTGACAGTTCTATATCGTTGGTGTTTCCTGGTATCATTGGGCGCTTAAATATAGCATCTGAAACCAAATATTCCTTAAATCAAATAATATTATCTATTAATTAATATGTTAAAAGAAATGGGCGAAGTAAAGTGGGGGATTTTATTCCACAGTTACACCAACCGGTGATTTGGCCGAACCCTTAAACCAAAAGAAAAATACTACCCATGCCAACAAAGTAATAAGTGCAGCAACCACCATAGGCAGCCTCACATCTATATTTAAAAGAAAACCCGCAATAAGCGGAGGTACTGTAAAGGCCAGTGATTGCAGCGATTGTTGAATGCCTAAAATTTCGCCCTGGTTTTCTTTAGATGCCAGCGATGAAACTATACTGGTTTGGTTAGGTTGTGTTAAGCCCTGAAAAATGGCTATAAAGGGGTTAACCAGGTAAAGCATGTATGGCTGATTGGGTATAAGTACTACAATTATGGCTATGGCTAAGCCAATAATGGATAACCGCAGTATTTGAGGTGGTGAAAACCGTTTGACAACTAACCGGTTTATACCGCCCTGGGTTATTACTACCCAAATACCAATATATCCGAAAACTATCCCAAGCTCTTTTGGAGAAAAATGAAATTTATCCAGCAGGTATACCTGGTTAAACTGCATAAAAAAACTCCAGCCAAAGGCCTGCAGAAATATGGTGAGCAATATCACCCGCATGTTAACCAGCTTTATTGCCTTTTGCAGGTTATGTATGCCGGCCATAAGTGTTGGCTCTTTAGTAGCTACCGGTGTAAATGTTTCGGGAAACTGAAGGTAAACATAAACCATGTTTATAATGGTAAAGGCAGCCGTAAACCACAACGGGGTAGAGGCATCGAACCAGCTTACAATATCAGCGCTTACCAATAGCCCGCCCAGCATAGGCCCCAGTATAAATCCTAACCCAAAGGCCATTCCTATGATGCCAAAGTTCTTCGCTTTCTCTTCGGGTTTGCTTATGTCGGCCAGCGCAGCCAGCACTATAGATATGTTACCGCCCATAAAACCCGGTAGTGCCCTGGCGAAAAACAATAGCCACACTATTTTGTAATGAACGGCCAATGCAAAAAGCACATAGCCCACAAAAGTACCTATTAGCGAAATCTGTAAGATACGTTTGCGGCCAAACCGGTCGGCTAGAGTACCAAGTATGGGTGCCCCGAAAAACTGAAAAAAAGGAAAAGTTGCGGTCAGAAAACCATACATGATATTCCGTACCTCGTGCGAAGTATCGGGCGAGAGTATACTATGTGCAGGGTTTAGAAACAGCTGAGGGGTGATAGGTATAATTATGCCTATACCTATCATATCTATAAGCACAGTAATAAAAATGGCCATTATGGGGCTGATAGGCTTCTTTTTCTCCTCCACGGCTCTAATAAAGCACCTTAACCGGAATTAATGCAAATATGCCAATAGAAAAATGTAATTAATCAACTGCGTGCCGGCTGTTTAAATCCTTCCCTTTTAGGAAGAATTTAGGAAGGGTTACTCTATCCTGAAATCGCCATGCCCCTTATAGTAAAGCGAGTCTTTAGAGTTGTAGAACCCGTAGTATATGCGGTAGTTCTCGTTTTTATGAAAAGCCGTGTTGCTCCGGAAATCATAAGCGGTTACAATGGGCCCGCCGGTCAGTTTTTTTACTGTATAGTACAGTATCTGCATTTCGGTATTTACACAGGCCAGCCGCATCATGCATTGGCGCTCGGTATTAAGCCCCATAATAAATACCCCTTCGCTGGGGTTGGGGCAAGGGGCAGACACCTGTATATATCCGGCAAGGCTATCGGTTACTATTACGCTATCCTTAAAGTTGATAAAATTATACTCTACGGTGGTCCAGGCGGCATCATAGCCCCAGTCGGTAGTATCTACCTCGCTTATATACATGCAGGAGTTATCGGCTACCGTAATTTTCGAAAAATTATAAGGGGAGACAGTGCTTTTTTTACACCCTGCCTGTAGCATCACAGCCGCTAAAAAAGCAATGAACAAAATGTTCCTCATCACATTTTTTGACTTTCCTGTTTAGCTGTGGTTTTCTTCTTTACAAAACCTGCTGTATTTACCGAGAAGGTAAACTGGTGCATGGTTTTGCCCTGTGCCATGGGTTGAAACGCATATGCACAATCAAACTGGCGGATATGTATACCCAGGCCTAATGATATGCCGGGCACACCACGGCGGGTGGCCAGTTTTAACTCTTGCTGGCGCAGGTGGTTATAGGCAATATCAAAGCGCACCACTTTCTTAATGTTGAATTCTACACCAATTATAACATGGCGAAAAAGTTTATCGGCTATATACTTTTTAGGCTTTAGCTCCGATGAATCGCTAAACAGGTTATCCTGCGGCACATCGGCAGGGTTGTTATAGCGTATATCCCACCGGTGCAGATTGTGGAAAGTAAAGTGAAACCTAAACGGTACTCCTTTAAAACCAAACGATAAACCGGCCTGCAAATCAAAAGGAATAGGTTCGCGCGCACCTTTATTATAAGGTTTAAACTGACCGCCAAGGTTTTTTGCAACTATGCTTGCCGTTACATTGTGGGCGCTGTCGTTTACCATTACAGCCAGGTCAGTAGCCATGCCTACCGAGCTAA
>DATGWP010000079.1:0-9538 GCA_035299425.1 Chitinophagales bacterium
CGATGATACTGTGTTTATTGAGCGGTATGTAGATAACCCTAAGCACATAGAGGTACAATTGCTAGGCGATAACTTTGGCAATATTGTCCATTTGTACGAGCGCGATTGCAGTGTGCAGCGCCGTTTCCAGAAAGTGATTGAAGTTGCCCCAAGTATTCTTAAGACAGAAACACGCGAAAAGCTTTTTGATTATGCCCTTAGGATTGCAAAGCATGTGCAGTACAACAATGCCGGTACGGTTGAGTTTTTGGTAGATAAAGACGAGAACATTTTCTTTATAGAAGTAAACCCGCGAATACAAGTAGAGCATACAATTACGGAAGAGATAACCGGTATTGATATTGTAAGGTCTCAAATACTTATTGCCGCTGGTTGCGAACTAACGCACGCGCAGATATTTCTTCATTCGCAGGCCGATGTGCATTGCAATGGTTTTGCCATTCAGTGCCGCGTAACTACCGAAGATCCTGAGAATGATTTTAAACCCGATTACGGTACCATTGTTGCCTACCGCAACGCCGGTGGGTTTGGTATACGTTTAGATGAGGGCAGCTCTTACTCCGGTGTAAAAATTTCCCCTTTCTTTGATTCTATGTTGGTAAAGGTGTCTGCCTGGAGCCGTACCCTGAAAGGAGCCACCAAGCGCATGAACCGCACCTTGCAGGAATTTAGGATAAGAGGGGTAAAGACCAATATTCCCTTCCTGGTAAATGTGATGGAGAATGAGGAGTTCCAAAGCGGTAAAGTTACTGTTGGGTTCATCCCTCAAAACCCGCAGTTGCTTATACCTAAATGGGGGCATGATAAAGACCGGGGCACAAAACTGGTGCGCTATCTGGCCGAATTAAAAGTAAACGGGCATCCGGATGTAAAGGCCTACGACCCGGATAAGAAGTTTCGCACACCGGTAATACCGGCTATAGTAAATGACCAGTTACCGCTAAGCGGTTATCCCAAAGGCAGTAAGGATTTATTAAACGAGCTGGGGCGCGAAGAATTTATTAAGCGCCTGAAAACGGACAAAAAAATACACTATACGGATACTACTTTACGCGATGCGCACCAGTCGTTGTTTGCTACCCGTTTACGCAATACTGATATGCTGGCGATAGCGTCGGGGTTTGCTAAAAATCACCCCGAGGTGTTTTCAATGGAAGTATGGGGTGGGGCCACCTTCGATGTATGTATGCGCTTTTTGCACGAAGACCCCTGGGAGCGTTTACAACTGTTGCGCAAGGCTGTGCCAAACATTTTATTGCAGATGTTATTCCGTGGCAGCAATGCCGTGGGCTACGCGGCATATCCCGATAACCTGGTAGAAAAGTTTATTGAGAAGAGTGCAGAGAACGGTATCGACATCTTCCGGATTTTCGATTCGCTCAATTGGGTAGAGGGAATGAAGATGAGTATTAAAACTGTGCGCGAAAAAACAAGCTCTATAGCTGAGGCTTGTATATGTTACACCGGAGATATATTAGATGAAAAGAAGAATAAGAAATTCAATCTGCATTATTACACCGAACTGGCAAAGCAGTTGGAAGGAGAGGGGGCGCATATTCTTTGTATAAAAGATATGGCCGGTTTGCTTAAGCCTTACGCTGCCGAGGCGCTTATTACAGAATTGAAGAAGAACATTTCTATTCCTATTCACCTGCACACGCACGATACATCTTCGTTGCAGGCCGCTACTTATCTTAAGGCAATAGAAGCCGGTGTGGATGTGGTGGATGTGGCGCTGGCTTCTATGAGTGGCTTGACCAGCCAACCTAACTTTAACTCATTGGTGGCAATGATGAAAGGGCATGAGCGCGAGAACCCGGTTAACTTAAAATCGCTGAATGCATACTCTAACTATTTTGAGGTAGTGCGCGAGTATTATTATCCGTTCGAGAGCGAATTGAAAGCAGGAACTGCTGAAGTATATGATCATGAGATACCGGGTGGCCAGTATTCTAACTTATTGCCGCAGGCGCGTTCGCTTGGTTTAGAAGATAAGTTTGAAACTATAAAGCACAACTATGAAGTAGTAAATGAAATGTTTGGCGATGTAGTTAAGGTGACACCAAGCAGTAAAGTAGTGGGCGATATGGCTTTGTTTATGACATCTAACAGCCTCACTGCGGAAGATGTTTTTGCAAAGGGAGATACACTTTCTTTTCCGGACTCGGTAAAGCAATTATTCCGGGGCGATTTAGGCCAGCCGTATGGTGGTTTTCCTAAAGAGCTTCAAAAGATAATTCTGAAGGATGAGATACCTTATACCGATAAACCTAATAAACATTTAGGCCCTACCGATTTTGAACGCGAGATAGCCGCCTTCCGTCAAAAGTACGATGAGAAGTTGACCATGGAAGATTTTCTTTCTATGAAAATGTATCCCAAGGTTTTTGATGAGTTCTACCAGTTTAAGAAAAACTTCGGCGATATATGGATGCTGCCAACTGCTTCTTTTTATTATCCCATGAAAGGTAATGAAGAAATTATCGTTGGTATTGAACCGGGCAAAAATCTGCTGATACGCTTTATGTATATGAGCGAGCCTAATGAAGATGGTATGCGCGATGTGTTCTTTAAAATCAACGGGCAAACCCGCTCGGTAAGTGTGCGCGACCGTACAATCAAGGTGCAGAAACTGGAGCATTATAAGATAAGCGGTGCCGGAGAGATTGGCGCACCATTGCAGGGCAAACTTGTAAAGGTGTATGTAAAGGAAGGCGATAAGGTGATAAAGAACCAGCCACTGTTTGTTATTGAAGCTATGAAAATGGAATCTACTATTGCTGCACCGGCTGCCGGCTTGGTCAAAAAGGTTTACCTGAAGGAAGGGGTAATGGTTGAGCAGGATGATTGCGTGGTTGCTACCATACCCGAATAATTGGACCGGGCTGCTGAAAAAAAATCTTTTTTAGGACATCCACAAAAATATTGTGGATATCGTTTTTTTTATTTCCTTTGAAGTCGACGCACATGACACGAGAGGAAATCCTGACGACCTTTTAACCCGATACACACTTTTTTTAGTTTTCATTTATTGTATTAAACATTTTTAAACCCAATTGTTTATGAAAAGAGTTTACTCTGTAATCAGCGCATTTTGCTGTGGTTGCATTAATCAATTTCAGGCATTCATTAATATAGATAAAAGGCGGGTAATACTCGCCTTTGTTATTGGTGCCCTATCTGTATGTGCCACTAATACGGTTATGGCCCAAACTTCTGCCCAGCCGGCTAAAGCTGCTTCTGCTTACGAGCCGGCAAAGCCAGGCACGTATCAGCTTATCTTTAATAACAGCAAGGGCAATTCAGATGTTAAGCTCGATGATCACGAGTTGCGGGTAATTGAAAAGCTGCGCCAGGATAACGAAGTGGTATATGCACACGCTACTTACTCCGATGCCATACGCGTGAAGATTTTGCCGCGCAGCGTAATCAATAGCCCTTCCTTCAAACCTTTGCCTCTTAAGTATTTTAAAGATGAGCAGCCTTATGAGGATTATGCTCATATCCGTTATGTCGAGCTTCAGTAATCTTTCCTGACCCCATTTAAGCACTCACTAATTAAATAGTTTATAACCCTGACGTTATGAAAAATATTAGCAAATCAATTTATGCCCTTTTATTCTTTATTCTGTGCGTTGCACAGCAAAGCGCCTTTGCACAGGCACCGGGCAACGACCTTATCTGCAACGCCATTCCCCTTTCTGTAGGCTTGGGTTGTACACAAGGTACTAACGTAAATGCTACCTCTACCGGTAGCCCTGCAGCTGCAGCGTGCTGGAACCCGGTTACCACTAACAATGATGTGTGGTATTCGTTTGTAGCTACTACGCAAAGTATGACGGTAACCACCGACTTTTCGGGGCTTACGCTTAATAATACCCAGGTGGCGCTTTACAGTTCATCTACCAATAACTGTAACGGTACACTCACCCAGGTTGCCTGCGGCGAAAACACAGGTACCAACGTTACTAATAACTCTATCAATGATGTTATCCTTATACCGGGCAACACTTATTTTATACGCATAGATGGTAACACCAATGCTGTTGGTACTTTTTGTATAGGTGTATTCGAAACCTATATCCCCGGTTCATCTGCCTGCGAAGCGCAGCACATAACTCCTAACTCTAAGGCCTGTACTACGAACAACTTCGGTTATCCCGATGGTGGAAACTATGTGTTTAATGCACCAGAGCCGGTTGCTTCATACCTTGCCCTGGGTACCGACTACCCGGGTTGCGATAACGAAACCAACCAGTTAGGTGTTTGGAATAGCTTTACGGCAAATTCTACTACTGTTACCTTGCGTAACATGTCTACCGGTACGCGTGAGTATTCATTCTTCTCTGGCCCATGCTCAGCGCTTAACTGGATAAGCTGTACTTCATTGGCGGCTAATGCTACTACTACATTAAGTAACCTTACTATCGGTACCGAATATTTTCTACTTACTACTGTTGGTGGCAGTGCTACTACAACAGGATTCCGTACAGATTTGTGCCTTACCAACTCAGTTGCCTGCACACCTCCCGCAAACGATAATTGTGCAAACGCTTTGGCAATTTCTGCCGATACACTATATTATGTAACCAGCTATTGCGCATCTACCGATGGACCACCGGCTTTGTGTTCGGGTGGTGTTCAAAATAATATTTGGTTTACCTGGACTACACCTGCCAACTGGACCGGTCAGGCTTTCTTCCAGATATTTCAGCAAAACTGTCGCCAGGGTCACGTGGCGGCCGGTATGCAATGCTCGGTTTATGTACCGGGTGTTAACTGCGGATCAAACTCTACAAACTGTGTTACCACTTCTAATACAGGAGTTGACAATAACATCAATACAGTATGGACACCGGTTCCGGGCTCTACTTATTTAATCCATTATGATGGAAACGGTGGTGAAGTATGCGAAATGAATTTCCAGATTACAAGCACGGTATCACCCGTGGTAGTAACGGTTAACTCCGCTACCATTTGTGCCGGCGATTCTGTAGTGCTTACTGCTACCAGTAATGCAACTGGCTATGCATGGTCAACCGGCCAAACGGGGCCTTCTATTACAGTAAGCCCTTCGGTTACTACTACTTATTCGGTATCTGCCACAGCAGGCGGTACCGGTTCGGCTGTTTCAACTGTTACGGTTAACCCAATACCAGCTGCACCTACAGCCGGTAGCAATAGCCCGGTATGCGAGGGTGGCACACTTAACCTTACCGCCAGCAATGTAACCAACGCTACTTATAGCTGGACCGGCCCTAACGGTTTTACGTCGGCTATTCAAAACCCATCTATTACGGGTGCTACAGCTGCTGCTGCCGGAACATATGAAGTTATAGCTACGGTGCTCAATTGCCCTAGCGCTCCGGCTACTACTGCGGTAGTAGTAAATCCAATACCGGCTTCACCTACAGCTGCAAACAATGGCCCTGTATGTACCGGTGGAACTATTGATTTAACGGCCACTACCGTTCAGGGTGCTACGTATGCATGGACAGGCCCTGCCGGTTTTACATCTAACCTGCAAAACCCAAGTATACCTAATGCGGCAAATGCAAATGGCGGTACTTATTCTGTTACCGCTACGGTATTAGGTTGCGTAAGCGCACCGGCTACTACCACGGTTGTTATCAGCCCGGTTCCATCGGCACCGGTGGCAGGTAGCAATAGCCCGGTGTGCGAAGGCTCTGCCATTAACCTTACAGTAAATACTATTGCCGGTGCTACTTATAGCTGGACCGGCCCTAACGGATTTACCTCTGCCGACCAGAACCCAAGCATACCAAACGCAACGGTGGCTATGGGCGGTGTGTACGAAGTGGTGGCAAATATATCGGGTTGTAACAGCGCTACCGGCTCTACTACGGTTGTAGTTAATGCACTACCTGATACGCTTGCGGTTTCAAGCAACAGCCCTATATGCGAGGGCAGCACATTAAACTTAACTGCCTCAACCATTGCGGGTGCCACCTATAGCTGGACCGGCCCCGATAACTTTACATCAACCCAGCAAAATCCTTCAATAGTAAATGCTCAGAACGTTGCCTCGGGTAATTATACCGTAATTGCAACCGTTAACGGTTGCAGTACCGCACCGGCTACTTTGTTTGTAGTGGTAGATAAAATACCTACACCTACAGCTACCAGCAATAGCCCTATCTGCGAAGGCGCAACTTTAAGTTTCACCACTACCACCTATGCGTTTGCTACTTATACGTGGACAGGCCCTAACGGCTTCACATCAAACCTCCAGAACCCTACTATACCAAATGCCACTGCGGCAGCATCGGGTACTTATTCTGTAGAGGTTACCGCCAGTGGTTGCACCAGTGTAACACCGGCTACCGTTACGGTAGTAGTTAATCCAACCGCTGCACCGGTTGCATCAAATAACGGCCCACTGTGTTCGGGTGCTACACTTAATCTAACAGCTTCTACTATATCGGGTGCTACCTATACCTGGACCGGCCCTAACGGTTATACATCAAACCAACAGAACCCATCTATACCGGGTGCTACCACCGGAGAGTCGGGAACATATTCTGTAGTGGCTAATGTAAGCGGTTGCAATAGCAGCAGCCCTGGTACTACTACGGTTGTTATCAATCCTATACCTACTATCACGGCAGGCAGCAATAGCCCGCTTTGCGAAGGCGCTACGCTTAATCTTACTGCCAGCACATTCATAGGCGCTACTTATAGTTGGACGGGCCCTAACGGATTTACCTCTAACGTTCAAAACCCATCTATCACAGGCGCTACAACAGCAGCCAGCGGCACTTATTCAGTAGTGGCTACTGCCTCTGGTTGCAGCAGCTCTGCACCCGCTACTACCAACGTTATAGTAAGCGGTACACCGGCTACACCGGTTGCAGGCAGCAATAGCCCTCTTTGCGAAGGCTCTACTTTAAATCTTACTGCCAGCACTATTGCCGGCGCTACTTATTCATGGAATGGCCCTAACGGCTTTACTTCTACAGTTCAGAATCCATCTATCACCGGCGCTACAGTTGCTGCTTCGGGTGTTTACTCGGTACGGGTTAATATAGATGGCTGTAACAGCCCCGTGGCTACTACTAACGTAATTGTTCGTCCAATTCCTGCATCACCGGTTGCATCAAGCAATAGCCCTGTTTGTGTTGGCCTTCCAATTAATTTAACCGCCAGCACTGTAGCAGGCGCTACCTATGCCTGGACCGGCCCTAACGGCTTTACTTCAGCTATTCAAAATCCAACTATACCATCAGCTACTACAGCCGATTCTGGTTTATACTTGGTTACCGCAACTGTTAGCGGTTGCACCAGCCCCGCAGCTACTACTAATGTAGTAGTAGTGCCGCTGCCACCGGCACCGGTTGCCTCGAGCAACAGCCCGGTTTGTGTAGGCGATACTTTATTCCTGTTTGCCACATTTATACCAGGTGCTACATATTTATGGACTGACCCAATTGGTTTTACTTCTACCGAGCAAAATCCGGTGGTGCCAAACGTTACCTTGCTGGCTGCTGCTACCTATACTGTAGTAGCTACTGTTAACGGCTGTACAGGCCCTGGTGCACAAACCACAGTAGTGGTGGTGCCTCGCCCTGTTGCTACCTTTACCAGCAATGCCCCGGTTTGTTTGGGTGCGCCGGTTAACTTTACCAATACGGGCAGCACCGGCTCGGGCTTTACCTATTCATGGAATTTTGGCCCCGATGCCACTCCGTCTACTTCAACTTTAGAAAACCCAACCGGTATTGTGTATGCTACGCAGGGTACCAAATCTGTAATCTTTACGGTAAGTAACGGTTCGTGCTCTACTACAGACACACAAACAATTACTATCACCGGTCTTCCGTTTGCCGACTTTACAAACGATGGCCCTTCTTGCGCCGCACCAAGTGTAATCAACTTTACCGATGCCAGCACAGGTAACATCACTTCATGGTTATGGGATTTTGGTCCTAATGCTACTCCTTCAACTTCAACATCACCTGGGCCGGTAGCAGTTACGTTTAACACCAATGGTACACAAATGGTTATGCTGACCGTAAGCGGTGGAGGTTGCTCCAACACTACTACCAAAACGGCAGATGTGGGTGTTGTAGGTGCCGACTTCACATCTTCGGTTCCACAGAATGGTGCTAACGGATGTTTAGGCCAGGCAGTTAACTTTTATAATATTGGTAGTTCGGGCAGCGGTGCTACTCACTTCTGGAATTTTGGTGCAGGTGCTACACCGGCTACTTCTACCCTCGAAAATCCTACTAACATTATATATGCCAGCACAGGTGCCAAAATTGTAACACACACTGTTTCGGTTGCTGCCTGCGGTTTAGATTCTACCGTTCAGCATATTGTTACCATCAACCCTATACCTGTTACTTCATTCAGCACTACCGCACCGGTTTGTGCCAATGTGGGGGTTGACTTTACCAATACCGGCAGTACCGGTATCAACCATTCATACTTCTGGGATTTTGGTGCAGGCAGTTCGCCTTCAACCTCTATCGCCGAGAATCCTTCAGGTGTTACTTACACATCGTCGGGTACTAAAACAGTAACCTTATCTATTACCAATGAGTTTTACTGTGTGGTGCAGGCCACTCAGAATATTACAATATTCTCTACACCTACATCATCTTTCTCTACCAATGCACCTACCTGTACCCTGTTACCGGTTAACTTTACCAATACAGGCACACTTACGGGTGTAACCTGGGCATGGGATTTTGGTGCCGATGCACAACCGGTAACATCTACCGACCAAAACCCAACCGGTGTTACGTATGCAATACCGGGCATTAAGCCAATCACGCTTGTAACTACCGATAATGTTTCGGGTTGTTCAGATACACACACCGAATCAATTACTATTAACCAAAGCCCTTATGCTTCGTTTACAAGCAATGCACCTCAGTGTAATAATGTAGGCTTTAACTTTACCAATACCGGCAGCACCGGTGGTAGCTGGTCATATACCTGGAACTTTGGGGTAGGGGCTAATCCGGCTATTTCTTCTGCCGAAAACCCGGTGGGTGTATTGTATAGTTCTGCCGGTACCAAGACAGTTACGTTTACTGTATCGGGCCAGGGTTGCACACAAACCAATACACAAACTATTGTAGTAGATGAGGCACCGGTAGCCAGCTTTAGTTCTACCACCCCTCAATGTACTGGCTTAAATGTAGACTTTACCAATACCGGAACAAGTACAGGTGTTAGCTATGCATGGGATTTTGGCGCAGGCGCTACACCGGCTACCAGCACCGACCAGAACCCAACCGGTGTAGTATACGCTACCGCCGGCAGCAAAACAGTAACACTTACTACTACTAATATAGCTACCGGTTGTTCTGATGTTGCTACACAGTCATTCAATATCAGCCAAAGCCCTGTGGCCAGCTTTACTTCTAATGCACCGCAGTGCTCAACAGTAGCTATTGACTTTACCAATACCGGCAGCACCGGTGGCAGTTGGGCATATGCCTGGAGTTTTGGAACTGGTGCTAACCCTGCCAGTTCAACTGCCGAAAATCCTACAGGCATTCAGTAT
>DATGWP010000080.1:0-93571 GCA_035299425.1 Chitinophagales bacterium
AGAATACAACCGGAATCATACCACCTATAAACAAGGCAGCCAATACCTTCGCATCGAAGATGTTGATACCGTGGATACCGGTTAATGTTACATAAGCAGCAAACAATGCAAGTGCAGTAAGTGCGGCAGATGCAATAGCAAAGCCTTTACCTACAGCTGCAGTAGTGTTACCTACTGAGTCAAGCACGTCTGTCTTTTCACGAACTTCTTTAGGCAATTCGCTCATCTCGGCAATACCACCTGCGTTATCGGCAATAGGGCCAAAGGCGTCAACTGCTAATTGCATAGCGGTAGTAGCCATCATAGCCGAAGCGGCAATACCTACACCGTAGAAACCAGCCAGAGCGTAAGCGCCCCAGATAGCTGCTGCGAAAATGATAACCGGGAACGCTGTAGAAAGCATACCTGTACCTAAACCGGCGATGATGTTGGTAGCTGCACCGGTAGCCGATTTCTGAACGATATCGCGAACCGGTTTGCCACCTAAGCCAGTGTAGTACTCAGTAATGTAAGAGATAAGGTAACCTACTACCATACCAATACATACTGCAAAGAAAACGTTTAATGATGATGTGGTAAGCACGCTGAACTCGCCTGCGTTGAATGCGCTCATCTTGATAGTATCAGGCAACATCAGTTTAATTAAACCGAAAGAAGCTGCCAGGGCTAGTAACATAGATAAGTTGTTGCCTCTGTTCAATGCGCCTTGTACTGTGTCAACATCATTTTTAGCAGTTTCAGATATTTTTACAAACCAGCTGCCTATAATAGAGCAAATGATACCTACACCAGCAATGGTGATAGGTAAAAGGATTGGGCCAATGCCGCCAAAGTTATCGGCTATGCTGCCACCGTTATCGCGGATGATGTAGTTGCCCAAAACCATAGAAGCCAATACAGTTGCTACATAAGAACCGAACAAATCGGCGCCCATACCTGCAACATCACCCACGTTATCGCCTACGTTATCGGCAATGGTAGCAGGGTTACGCGGATCATCTTCAGGTATACCCGCTTCTACTTTACCTACAAGGTCAGCGCCTACGTCAGCCGCTTTGGTATAGATACCACCACCTACGCGGGCAAAAAGTGCGATAGATTCAGCACCTAATGAGAAACCAGCCAATACTTCCAATACCTTTGTCATGCCATCGTAGCCACCACCGGTAGCAAAGTTGCCACCCATAAACTGGAAGAAGAAGAAGATAAACAAGGTGCTAAGACCAAGCACCGCCAAACCGGCAACACCCAGGCCCATTACCGTACCACCGCCAAAAGACACCTTAAGTGCTTTGGCCAATGATGTTTTAGCAGCCTGCGTAGTGCGCACGTTAGCCTTGGTAGCTATGCGCATACCTAAGAAACCTGCCAGCGCCGAGAAGAAGCAACCTATGATAAAGGCCACTACAATCAATATGCTTGAGTGTACGGCTACCTTAGGCACCTGCGAAAGGATACCAAGGGCAGTACCTGCCAATACAACATATATAGCCAGAATGCGGTATTCTGCCTTTAAGAAAGCCATAGCACCATCTGCAATATTTTTTGCAATGCCGCTCATCTTAGCATCGCCTGCATCCTGCTTGGTTACCCAGCTTGAAAGTATGGCCATGTAGACCAATGCGATAACCCCGAACAAGGGTAAAATGTAAATCAGGTTTTCCATCGAATTTGTTTAATTATTTGTTGTTAAACGGGTTTAAAAAGGTCGGCAAATATAGAAATACAGGCGAATTATGGAAGTATTAGCGGCTTTTCATTCGTCCACCCCCTCTTATTAAGGGTGTATAGGCCAAAAGGCAGGGTAAATGCTATTTTTGCGGCGCAAAACAATTGTATGGGCAAAACACGCACCTGGTTTAAATCGGGTTTTGGTAAAATAGTATCGTACTTCTTACAGGGGTTGCTGCTTATTGCCCCTATGTTTCTAACCATTTACGCGGTATTCTATATTTTCAACCTGCTGGATACCAGTATAGAGAGAGTGTTCCGCTTTATCTTCCATTTCTACTTTCCGGGTATAGGCATTATAGCCATGTTCTTTATTATAGCCTTTATCGGGTTTATAGGCTCGCTGGTGTTTTTCCAACCCATGCTGCATGTGTTTGATGCGCTGATAGAGCGGGTGCCGGTTATAAAAGACATCTATTCTTCGGTTAAAGACTTTTTTGGCGCTTTTATCAGCAAAAAAAAGAAGTTTGATAAGCCCGTAATGTTCGAAATTGGCAAAAACTCGGGTGTATACCGCATAGGCTTTATTACCCAAAACGACCTTACGGAGTTAAATATATTAGATAAGGTGGCCGTGTATGCCCCCTGGAGTTATAACCTGTCGGGCACCTTGTTTATAGTAAACCGCGACCAGGTGCAGCCACTAAACGATGTAGGCTCGGGCGATGTAATGAAGTTTGTGATGAGCGGCGGGGTTACCGAAATTGAGGAAGACGACCATCACCCCACCAAGCCATAGTTATTTTACTTTATCATTTAGCCTGGCGCTGCCACCTGGCAAGTATCGCATACTTAGAATCGATAGCCGGTGAATCGAGTTCGCCCCAAAGTTTATCGGCCTCTGCACTTTTGCCTTCTGCCTTGGCTATAGCGGCTGTGAAATATTTAGCCACCTCGCTGGTTACATTGTTGGTAGACTGTAGTAACGGCTTAAAGTAATCGGCCGCTTTAGGTTTATCGCCAAACATGTACAGTGCGTAGGCATAGTGCATCATCCAATATTCTAACTGGGGGCCTTCCATGCGGCAGTGCTCTACTTCTTCTAAATACTGAACAGCCGATGAGAAGTTTTTAATAGATGATTGCTGGATACCAAACAGCAGATAAGGTTCGCAGCTATTCTCTATATGCTGGCGCAGGGCGCGCAGGTGTATCAGTGGTTTGTAATAGTCGGGTATGGTTTTATCGTCTATCAATGCCTTGTAGCTTTTTACCGTAAAGGAATCACCAACGGCTAATACCCTTTGCGCGGTGTAATACTCGGCGTAATAAGCGTTGCTATCTACAGCATTACAAAAGTTACGCAGGGTCTCCTTGTATTTAGCAGTTGTGTCGGCAAACTGGCGAAGGCCAAAGTAGAAGCCATCCATCTTGCGCTTATAGATGTTGGAGTAGGTGTTCAGCACGTTCTGTGCATCGTCGGAATAGCCAAGCAGGCTATATAAAAACGCACCATTAAGAAAGGAGGTTTCGTCTACGGTTTTAAAATTGTACGTAGAATCGAGCCAAGCCAGCGACTCGTTCATTTTGCCGGCATAGAAATACTCGGAGGCTATGTCGCAACGTACACCGGCCAAGGCGGGGTATTGTTTGGCAATAAATTGGTATACCTGCATGGCTTCATCAAACCGGTTGCGCTCTTTAAACTTGCGGGCATACTCGCACATACGGAAGGCCTGTTCGCCATCGTCTTTCTCTATCTTCATCAGGCGCGGTATCTCTTTCTGCAACGAATCACGCATTAGGGCCATGGCGTATATGGAGCAAAGCCCCTTGCTTATATCGGCGCGGGTAGAATCGAGCAACAGGCATTTTTTCCAGATACGCTCAACGGAATACACTGTTTTGGTGGCCAGTAGCCTTGGCCTCTCTCCCACACTACCGGTAAAAATGGTGGCATCATCTTCGGTAACAAACTGCATGGGCGGGGTGGTATCCAGGGCGCAGTTCAATATCACATTACCCTTCATCATCAGTGCGTCTACATCTTTAGGGTTCTTGCGTATAATGGAATCGATATAATGGCTGGCCTGCTGCCATTTGCGCTGGGCTATGAGGTTGGTAGTAACTTCTATGGCTTGTTTTTGAGCAAACAGCGAATTGCAATTTGTTAGTAACAGGGCAATACAAAAAAGCAGTTGTTTCATAGGTGCAAAATAATAAAATACAGCCCTTTGAAAATTATGGCCCAAATAGGTGCTTTTTTAAAAAGTGTCCACCCCCTTCCTTTATAATAAATTCATAATAAGCAAGTTATGTCGCATAGGTGTCCACCCCATTATTGAATGCCTCCATTAAAATTTTACCTGATTTAGGTAATTTTTAGAAAGCCAACGAACACCATGGCAGGATTTAAACAGCCACACACCCCGCCCGGTGCAGAGCCACCGGTCGCCCCTCTCAAGAGGGGATAATACAAGAACAGCCCCGATAAATTTATCGAGGCTGTTCTTGTATTGGCTATTAAGTCCCCTTTTGTTTCATCCCGAGCTTGCCTCGGGAAGGGGATTTAGGGGCTGTATTAGCTATTGATCATTACCGGCATAACCAGCATTAGCAGGTCTTCGTTATCATTTTTCTCGGTAGGGCGAAGTACACCTGCGCGGGTTGGGGTAGAAAGTTCGATTTCTATTTCGCCGCTATCCAGCACACCCAGCATTTCGATTAAGAAACGGGCATTGAAACCGATTTCGATATCGGTGCCTTCGTAGTTACAAGTAAGGCGCTCGGTAGCTTCATTGCTGAAATCCAAATCCTGAGCAGATATTTTCAGTTCGCTGCCTGCTATAGTTAACACAACCTGGTAAGTGGTTTTGTTAGAGTAAATAGAGATACGGCGCATAGCGTTCTGCAACTCAAGACGGTTGATAGCTAAAGTGTTCGGATTGTTTTGAGGTATTACCGCGTTGTAGTCAGGGTAGTTGGCATCTATCAAACGGCAGATAAGCTTTGTGTTTTCGAAGGTGAAGAACGCGTTAGACTTATTGTAAGATACGTTTACACCAGAATCGCTAACCGGCAGGGCGGCCTTTAGCAGGCCCAAGGCCTTTTTAGGTACAATAAACTGTGCCGCTTTGCTGGCTTTTACATCGGTGCGGGCCAGCTTAACCAGCTTATGCGCATCGGTGGCAACAAAGGTCATACCGTCTGGCGATACCTGGAACAATACACCTGTCATAGCCGGGCGAAGGTCATCGCTGCTAACGGCAAACAGTGTTTTAGCAATGGCATTGCTAAGGGCAGATGCCGGTATGTTTATTTCGGTTACGGCCTCTGGCTGCGGTATTTTTGGAAAATCATCGGCGTTCTCTCCGCTTAGTTTGTAGCGGCCGGTTTCGCTGGTAATTTCTACACCAAAGGTTTTTTCATCTACTTTAAAAGTTAGTGGCTGCTCGGGCAGTGTCTTTAGTGTATCTAACAATATACGCGCTGGTATGGCTATGCGTCCGCTGTCCTTGGCTTCTACCTTTAACTCGGTGCTCATAGAAGTTTCAAGGTCGGTGGCAAAAACTGTCATTTTGCCGGCTTTTATCTCGAATAAAAAATCTTCCAGTATGGGCAATACCGAGCTGGTATTAATAACACCGCTAATCGTTTGCAGGCTCTTCAACAGGGTGGTGGTAGAAACTATGAATTTCATCGTCTGGGATTTAGTTAGTTCGGGCAAATATAATTATCGGTAGCAAATGGTAAAGTGCCAAATGCTAACAGAAAAATGCCCTACATCAACCCCTCTTTCTTCAACCTGTTCTTAGCCCCAGCATCTAACCCTATTTTTATTTTTTCTTTTCCGCCGCCCTGCACACGCAAAAACAAGCTGGCCCCGGTTTTGGCGGTAATGCCTATGTTTTCGGGGGTGTAGTTTACATCCTGCTTTTTAAAGTTATTCCACGGTACTTGTATAGTAAGGTCGGCTTTGCCGTTTACTTTGTAGGTGCCCTGTATAAACATGCGCAGCACATTGCTGGCAATCTCCATACGGCGTATAGTAAGCAGTGTGCCTACCAGGGTAACGGTGTCTTTAATTTCATCGAAGGTTACATTATTAAAATCGCGGTTTTTGAAAATGTACTTGCCCACGTTGGCCAGCGGCTCGAAATTGGTGATACGGCCACCTTTAAGCGAGAAATAAATATCGCCCTGCATACTATCTGTTCTGGGTGTGTAGGCGGTATCGAGCGGTGCCGAAAAATTTACATAGGCACTCAGGTTGCCATTCAGGTTATCGGCGGTAATAGCGGTTTGGTCAAAGTTATCGGCGCTTAGCAGAAACTCTTTCATGTTGACATGCTTAATCTGCACATTGCCTGAAATTTTATCGGTGGTTCTGCCGGTTTGTAGGCCGCCATTTACCGTTACGGTGCCTTTGCAGGTATTCAGGTTAAAGTTTTTCAGCTCCATGCCCTGCGTAGATATGGTGGCTTCTCCCCTTACCTTTTGCGCTACAAACTTGCGGAAGGTAAACAGGTTGCTGGTAAAATTTAACCGCAGGGTTACATCGTCTATCAGCTGGTCGATAGCATCCGATGCTGCCTTGCTGCCGGCACCGGTAGTATCTTTAGGTGCGGCGGATATTTGCGAAAGGCTTTTTTCGGTAAGTACGCTCGACAAATTAAACTTAGGGGCATCGAGGGTAAGGTTGCCCACCATCTTCTGGTTACGGTTAGATATCAGGCGTGTAACACCATCGAGGTAACCTTTAACCGAAACCTGGTTACCATTGAGTGATGCGCTTAAATCTTTAATATCCATTTTGAGCTGATCGAAGTCGATATCGGTATTGATATTTTTGAGTTGTATACCCCGCACATTGTAAGCAAAGCCGCCATCTTTTATTTTAAGGTAGCCATCTAAAGTATCTTCTCCTCTTCTTTGGGTGGCAGGTATATAGGCACTTAACACGCCGTTATAACTTAAGGACAAATCGAGATCTCCGCCGGTAAACTTGTAGCCGCCGGGTGGTAATACCCGGTTAAGTGCCATAAGCGGGGTTTGGGAAGCCGCGGTTAGGGCAATACGCAAAGCCAGCAAATCAGTGATAGTAACATTGGCAGACACCGGCACTCCCTCTACTTTTACCGAAGGAACATTAAACATAAGCGCCGAATTGGCGTCATCATTTTTGCGGCTGGTATCTACGTGGTTAGTAAACTGGCCCGTTAAATTAAACCCGGTAAAATTGATGCCGCTGAATTTCATGCGGGCGTTATTCAGGTTAAAATAAGCATCTACCTGTGGAGGGAAATCGGGAATAACCGGCCCGTAAACCACTACCCTTACGTCTACCGAATCGTTGAGCTCTATATCTTTAATATATCCCTGTATTAAATCGGAAAGTATGCCGCGTGCGGCCTTAAAGTCGGTTTTGGGGTTACTGAACTCCAGACTTAATATACCCGGAGGTGCGCCAAAATCAAAGAAGCCTTTGCCATCGTAAAACTGCCCATCCATTTCAAATTTAGAGGGGTGAATTATCAGGCGCTTTTTATCATTATCAATACTCATGTTGACCTCAAGGCCCGCCGTTTTATTTTTGAAGAAGGCACCCTTATCGGCTTTAAACACCATGCTGTCAATATGCATCTCTCCGGTAAGGTGCATAATGGGGGCAAGGTCGCCACCCGGTACTTTACCGGCCAGCTTAACCACTGTAAACGACATGTGCTGCCCGCGGATATCATCGTGCTGAATAAACTGCAGGTTACGCACGTCTATTTCTTTTACATCGAAGCCAACATTGGCCCCCCCTTCCGACTTATAGCGCAGTATATCGCTGTTTAAATAGCCGTTGGTATCGCGCACCAGGAAGAAACGTCCGCCATCGAGCGATACTTTACTAAAATCGAGCTGTTTGCGGAAAAGCTGCAGCAGGCTCATGCGCAGATAAATTTTATCGGCCTGAAAAATCTCTTTTTTATACACCGAATCTTTAACCGATAGGCCCTTGATGGTAAGAGCCAGGCGGGGGAAATCATTTAAAATACTGAGCTGAATTTTGCCAATGTTAAGTTCGCCTTTAATGTTTTTATCCAGTTTAGATTTCAACTGTTTTATAAGGGCCTGCTGGTTAGCTTCTACATAAATAAGAAGGCCGGCCACAAAAAGAACGCTGAGCAATACAAGCGCACCAAGAACTTTTAAAAATTTACTCATTACGTAAAGGGGTTTACGCTTCTATGCAAAGATACTACCAAGTATTATCAAAGCTATTAAACCCGGTTACTAAGGCCTGGTGGGGAAAAATGGGGAGAGAAACCCCAACCCCAGCGGCTCTCCATTATTTGTGGAAATTGTGTGCTCTCTACATCTGTTATTAAAACAGCATACAGAAACATATAGCAAACCCCGCCAGCCTATTTGTAAATACTTAACACCGGGCTTGTAGGTTCCGTTTAGGGTATATAGGGGGCTTTTCTACCTTTACACCTTCAAAAAAAATAATAATGTTTTATCGCTTTCTAATTGTGGCAGTTGTGTTAAGTGTGGTAGGTTCATGCTCTACTTCGAAAAACGGGCGTAAAGGTAAAAACGCCATGACTATAGATATGGATACGGTAGAGGTGATAGCCTCGCGCGAAAACCCTTACCGGGCATCGGCTACCAAAGATTTTGACCTGGTACATACCAAACTTGAGGTGGGCTTTAATTACCAGCTGCAACAACTAAATGGCAAGGCAACTATTACGCTTAAGCCTCATTTTTATCCACAATACACGCTTACGCTGGATGCCAAGCAATTTGACATAAAGCAGGTGAGCCTGGTAACAGGCCCCGATTCGCGCGAAGGGCTCCAATACACCTACGATTCGCTGGAATTGAAAATACAGTTAGACAAAAAATATGAGGCGGGGCAGCAGTTCAAGATTTACATAGAATACACTGCCAAACCCGAAGAGCTTAAAAAGGGCGGCAGCGCGGCTATTACTGATGATAAGGGGCTTTATTTTATTAACCCGCTGGGCAAAGACACCAGCAAGCCCATACAGATATGGACACAGGGCGAAACTGAATCGAACTCTTGCTGGTTCCCTACTATTGACAAGCCTAACCAGAAATTTACCGATGAGATTTACATAACACACCTGAAAAAGTATTCATCGCTGAGCAACGGTGTGCTGGTATCGTCTACCCCGGTAAACGACAGTATGGTAACCGACTACTGGAAAATGGACCTGCCCCATGCTCCCTATCTGGTAATGATGGCCGTGGGCGATTTTGCCATAGTGCGCGATATGTGGCGTGATGTGCCGGTGAACTACTACGTAGAAAAAGCTTATGAGCCTTACGCTAAAAAAATATTTGGTAACACACCCGAGATGATGGAGTTCTTCTCGCAAAAGCTTGGTTTTGATTACCCATGGCCAAAATACTCGCAGGTGGTAGTGCGCGACTATGTGAGCGGAGCTATGGAAAACACATCGGCTACCTTGCATGGTGAGTTTATACAGCGCGATTCGCGCGAGTTGCTGGATGAAACCTACGAGGATGTTATTTCGCACGAGTTGTTTCACCAGTGGTTTGGCGATTTGGTTACATCTGAAAGCTGGAGCAACCTGCCGCTGAATGAGTCGTTTGCTACCTACGGCGAATACCTGTGGAACGAATACAAGTACGGGCGCGAGTATGCCGACTATAAGTTGCAAATGAACTTTGATAAGTATATGGTTGAGGCCAATGAGAAAAACGTAGACCTGGCCCGCTTTTACTACGAAGACAAGGAAGATATGTTTGATGCGCACAGCTACGAAAAAGGCGGGCTGCTTTTACATTACCTGCGCAAAACGGTTGGTGATGAAGCCTTTTTTAAATCGGTGGAGCTGTATTTGAAGACGAACCAGTTTAAGCCGGTAGAGATACACCAGCTGCGCATGGCCTTTGAAGAAGTGACTGGTAAGGATATGAACTGGTTTTTTAACCAGTGGTTTTATAATTCGGGCCACCCTATGCTGAACGTGAGCTATAGCTACGATGCTGATAGCATATATGTAACCGTAGAGCAAAAACACAACATAGAGAAACCGCTTACGTACCAGCTGCCATTTAGAATTGATGTATGGTATGGCAAGGTGATAAGCAGCTACAACGTAGTGCTGAAAAAGAAAAGCCAGGTGTTTGCCTTCCAGGCATATGGCAAACCCGATTTGATTGATTTTGATGCGGAGCGCGTGGTATTGGCCGGTAAAAAAGAAAACAAGACGATAGAGAATTATGTATTTCAATACCATAATGCACCGCTATTTGCACAGCGGTACGATGCGCTGAAAGCGTTGACAGAAAAACAAAAAGAGAGCGCCGCAGCAAGGCAAACATTTGTAGATGCGATGCACGACCCGGCCTATTTCCTTCGCCAGTTTGCTATAGATGAACTGGAGATACCGAAGGATAACAAGGATAGTATACTCGCCACCATGGCAGAACTGATCAAGAGCGATAAGGTATCTACCGTGCGCCGGTCGGCTATTTTAAAATTAAGTAAGCAGCCAACTGCCCTTGATTACAAAACGTATTACGAAACGGCTATAGGAGATAGCTCGTACGAAGTTGCGGCCTCGGCGCTTAAAGCCATAAACGAGGTAGACACCAAGAAGGCACTGGAGATTGCAAAACAGTTTGAGAAATCTGACAATCATGATATGGCAGGCAGTGTGGCCGATGTGTATGCCAAAAAAGGGGACGAGAGCTACCAGGGCTTTTTTGAAACCAAACTGCGCAACATTACAGGCATAAACAAGTATTCATTGCTTTACTACTATGCTAACTTTTTGACCCGCATGGATAAAGCCGTGGTGCTAAAAGGAATACAAACCTTAGAAGAACAGGCTATGGCTACGGACAACCACTTTTTGATTAGTGGTGTTAAAGGCTCGCTTAAGCGCATTGTAAAATCATTTGATGATAAGAAGAAACGCGCGCAGAGCCAAATGGCAAGCGAACAAAGCACGAGTGCCAAGATGGAACTGGCAGAGAAAGTAAGTGACTACGATTTGATAATAAGCAACGCCAATGATGCTGTGCTGCGTGTGACTAAGAAGAATGAGTTGAAGAAGTAATAAGGACCAACAGCCACATACCCCGTCCGGTGCAGAGCCACCGTCCACCCCTCTCAAGAGGGGACAATCCATACCCAAACAGAAAGGGCTAAACAATTGTTTAGCCCTTTCTGTTTTATAATGTTTTGATTCTAGTGTTTAAAGTGCCTTACACCGGTAGTAACCATGGCCTGGTTGTTTTTGTTAGCGGCATCTATCGAGTCCTGGTCTTTGATGCTGCCGCCCGGTTGAGAGATGGCAGTGATGCCGGCCTCGTGCGCTATCTGCACACAATCGGGGAAGGGGAAGAAGGCGTCGCTGGCCATTACAGAGCCTTGTAAATCGAAACCAAATTCTTTGGCTTTACGAATAGCATTTTGCAAGGCATCTACGCGTGATGTTTGCCCGCAGTTGCTGCCAATCAATTGCTTGTTTTTTACTAAGGCAATACCGTTGCTTTTTAAGTGTTTAACAGCAATTACTGCAAAAGCTAAATCGTCAATTTCCTTATCGGTAGGGGCTTTGGTAGTAACCAGTTTAAACTCGTTTTTGCCTTCGGCTTTATTGTCTACATCCTGTGCTAATACACCATTTAACAGGCTCTTGTACTGTATTGGTTGTGGTTTGTAGTCAGTGGTTTTTTGTTTAATCAATATGCGGTTCTTCTTCGATTTTAATACGGCTAAGGCATCCTCATCGTAGCCGGGTGCAGTAAGTACTTCGAAGAATAGAGAGTTTAGCTCATTGGCAGTAGCTAAATCAATAGTGCGGTTGGCGGCAATAACACCCCCAAAGGCTGAGGTAGTATCGCAGGCAAAGGCTGCCTTGTAAGCTTCGCTGATGGTAGGACGCGATGCAAGGCCACAGCTGTTGGTGTGCTTAATAATGGCAACCGTAGGCTCGCTGAATTCCGCTACCAGGTTAACCGAAGCTTCTACGTCTACCAGGTTGTTATACGATAATTCTTTACCGTTTAGTATTTCAAAAATCTCATCAAGGTTGCCGTAGAATACGCCGCGCTGGTGGGGGTTTTCGCCATAACGAAGCACCTTGGCGTTCAGTTCGCTCTTCTTAAATACTTCGAAGTTAAACTCGTTGTTGAAGTAATTAAAGATAAGCGTGTCGTAATGCGAAGAGGTCATAAATGCTTTAGCGGCAAACTCCTTACGGTCCTGCAAATCGCTTTCGCCGTTCTTCTCTTGCAATAACTGCAACAATTGGCCGTAATCGTTACGGGTAGAAACGATAATGGTATCGTTAAAGTTTTTGGCCGCTGCCCGGATAAGCGAAATACCGCCGATGTCTATTTTCTCTATGATATCTTCTTCCCCTTTGCCTGCCTTTACGGTTTCTTCAAAAGGATATAAGTCAACTATTACTAGGTCAATCTCCGGTATTTCGTATTGCGCCATTTCCTTCTGATCGCTTTCGTTATCGCGGCGGCCAAGAATACCACCGAATACCTTAGGGTGCAGGGTTTTAACACGTCCGCCAAGGATAGAAGGGTAAGAAGTAAGGTCTTCTACGGCCGTTACTTTAACACCCAGGCCCTCTACAAAACTCTGGGTTCCGCCGGTGCTGTAAATTTTTACACCCAGCTTGTCCAGCTCTTTTACTATCAGGTCGAGCTTATCTTTATAGAATACAGAAATGAGGGCGGATTTTATCTTTTTGCGCATGGTAGAGAGGTTTTTATTAATGCGCGCGA
Source organism: Chitinophagales bacterium (assembly GCA_035299425.1). Lineage (GTDB taxonomy): Bacteria > Bacteroidota > Bacteroidia > Chitinophagales > LD1 > Bog-950. Next base: position 12,469 of record DATGWP010000080.1, read on the forward strand.
ATGTATCGCCAATTTTCGATTTTGAATTGCCTGCTTTGGTTTTTTAGTAACAGGTTTTCCACCTAGAGCCTTACAGGTTTTTCAGTTTTTCCCACAAATCTGGCAGCTTTTTAATGATAGCTACCTGCCTGGCAAATGTGCGCGCCTCTACAGCGGGGTAGCCTATGTAGGTTTTGCCGCCCTCCAGGTTATTGGGTACAGCGCTGGTAGCCATTACAATAGCATCGTCGCCAATGGTTATGTTTTTGTTTACCGCTACCTTTCCATACAGGGTAACACGGTTGCCGATTTTAGTGTTACCTGCAATACCTACCTGTGCAGCTATAATACAATGCTCGCCAATTTTTACATCGTGGCCTATGTGTACCTGGTCATCTAGCTTGGTGCCTTTGCCTATTACCGTGTCGCTGCTTACACCGGCATCTATAGTGGTGCCGGCGCCTATTTCTACATCGTTTTCGATTACTACCCGGCCGGCACTGTGCATTTTGTCGTAGTTAGGCTTCTGGCGTTTGTAATAAAACGCATCGCCGCCAATAGTGGTGTTGGCGTGTATTATTACGTTATCGCCTATTTGCGTGTAGGCATAAATGGTAGCGTTGGGGTGTATTACACAGTTTTTGCCTATAGTTACCTGCTCGCCCACAAAGGCATTGGGGTAAATGTATGTTCCTGCGCCAATTATAGCGGTTGTACCTGTGTTTTTATCTGTGCGCAGCTCTGGTTTAAAGCGATGGGCCAGGGCATTGTACGCCTCGAAAGGATTAGCGGTATATAACAGAACTTTACCCGCCGGCGCCTCTACCTTTTTATTAATCAGTATAATGGTTGCCTTTGAGCGCAGGGTGAAATCGTAATACTTTTCGTGGTCAACAAAGGTTACGTCGCCTTCTTCTACGTTGTGTATCTCGTTAAGCCCGTGCACTAAAATGCTGCCATCGCCAATAATTTCGGCATTGGCCCATTGAGCAACCTGGCTGGCGGGTATGGGTTCTTTTAATTTCATTTTATCAATAATAGAGATATGTTCTGGAAAAATGTTTCATTTGGAAATAAACATAATTATTAAGTATGAAAAAAGCACTGTTGGCAGTGCTCCTATGCAACTTCATCCACGAAGTATTTAGCCAAAATAGCTGGGGGAAAGCGGACATAAAGCAGTTTACAAACCAATATTGCCCATTTGACAGTAGTGCTAATGCAATGGTGTTATTTGACCATTGCGATATAAGCTTTGATAGAGGAAATAACTATGCAGTTATCTACCGCCAGCATAAGCGCATTCAAATATTAAATAAAGAAGGCTACAGCAACGCCACTGTAAGCATACCTTTTTACATGGAAGAAAACACCGTTGGAATAGAAATAAGAGCCCAAACACTTAATGCCGGAAAAAATGGAGAGCTGTTAGTAACAAAAATTGATAAGAAGGCAATATTTGAAGAGCATGTGGGAGGCAATCACTACAAGAAAAAATTCTCTTTTCCGGATGTAAGGGAAGGAAGTATATTGGAATACGAATTTACCAGCCAATATCGAGCGGCAGGCCGGTCATTACGCGACTGGTATTTTCAAACAGATATACCCACACTTGAGAGTTCAGTGAGCCTGAATACCCCTATGTTTTTGCACTATACAGCTGTGTTACAAAGCCCTATTGCCCTAAGCACAAGCTCTGACGAAAATAATAGTGACAATACCTTTTCTTTTTATGCCATGAAAAATATTCCCGCCATAAAATCAGAAAAATACGTTACCACCCTTAAAGACTATACAGCGCAGATACACTTTATTTTGAACAGCGCTAACATACCCGGACAGCCGCTGGTAAAGTTTCATGAAAGCTGGAGCGAGGTATCGCAAGAACTTTTAACAAGCAGCGCATTTGGATTTGTTTTGGATGGCACGGGAGAGCACCGGCGTATGGCTAAGGAATTGACCAAAGGAGTCAACAATTCGCTGGAAAAAACAAAAATCATCTACAAGCATATTACAGAAAAAATGAAATGGAATGGTGTTACCGATTTTATACCTGATAACCGGCTGGCCAAAAAATATAACGAAGGCCTTGGCAGTTCGGCTGACATTAATATGATGCTTATAGATATGCTACGCGCTGCAAATGTAACTGCAGACCCTGTAGCTATAAGCACCCGAACCAATGGCAAAGTAGATAGGGTGGTACCTGACATGGGCCAGTTTAACCATGTAATTGCCCTGGCCGAAACCGATAGCGGGAGTTTGCTATTAGACGCAACAAGCGACTTCAGGCCCTATAATTTACTGGCCCTTGAAGACTTAAATAATGGAGGCCTGAGAATGGGTTCGCCCTATGCCAGTTGGGTAGATATAAAACCAGTTAAAAGCTCCGCCTCTACTATAGCCATAAGTATGCGGTTAGATTCTACAGGCAAAATATATGCTAAAGGCAACTTAACAACAAGCGATTATGAGTCGCTACCATATCGTTCTGCATTGCAGAGCACCGCACCGGATGAATGCCTTAGGCAAAACCTGGTATTGGCGCAGGAAACAGAAATAAGTAACGTAGCTGTTACAAATCAACTGGATAATAGTCAACGACTGAAAATTTCTTTTGATTTGCAGAGCACCAACGATGCACCGGAGGCTTCACATATTTATCTCAATCCTTTTGCCCTTAAATTCAGAGATGATAACCCTTTTAAACTCAGCAGCCGCACTTACCCTGTAAACTTTGGATATCCATTTGAGGAGAACATAAAAATATCGCTTGCCATACCAGACAACTATACAGTGGCTGAGTTGCCTAAATCTTTAAACGCGAAACTTGAGGACGAATCGGCCAGTTTTACACTGCTGATTGCCAAGGCAGAGAGAAACATTCAAATAAATACTTCCTTAAAAATTAAAAAAACCGAGTACGCTACTGATATGTATGAAAACCTTAAATCTCTTTTTTCTCATTTAATAGAAGCCTACAGTTCTGTTATAGTGCTTGAAAAAAAATAAAATGATGTTGCAACTAATCAGCAGGTTATTAATTATTGTGTGCGCGCTGGCAATTTACCCGGCTTATGGAAACAATTATAGCATTAGCAACATTGCCGACTCTCTTAAAAAAAATGCCAATGCTGTTGTGCGAATGAACGTGGCAGTATTGCGTTTAAAGGACACGCACTATGCCACCTACACCGAAGATAAGGTAATATCCATACTAAACCCCGCAGCCGAAAGTGAAGCAACCATTACTATTTATTATGATGAAGACGAAAGGCTGGTTTCTTTTAAAGCCTGGGTGTTGGACGCCGATGGCAATGTAATTAAACAGGTAAGCAAGCAGGATGGAATAGATGTTTCGGCCTGTGACGATGAAGAGATAACCAAAACAAGGGTAAAGTATTGGAACCTTAACCAGCTAAATACCCCTTATACCATCCACTATACTTACCAAAAAGAGTTCTCCAGCACTTGTTTTCTTCCTAAATGGCAACCGGCCCGCACAGAAAAGGTGGCTATTGAATCGGCCAGGTTTTCACTAATTACAGAAAAAGCAACAGCTAATTACACTTCAGCCAATGTGGTACAAACGTCTAACCTAAGCGGCTCCTATAACTGGGAGGTAAATAATTTTCCGGCTCTTAAGGAAACAGATTATTCCACCAATGTATTTCAAAAATTGCCGTGGGTAGCGGTGATGGCGCACAACTTTACTTTATATAATGTTAGCGGCTCTTCTTCTACCAAAGAGGCGCTGGGGAAATTTGTGCAGCAGTTAATAGCCGGCAGCAATGAGTTGGAAGGACTGAACGAACCCGAGCTCGAAAAAATTGTTGCTTCAGGCGCTGATAAAAAAAGTATGGTTAGTCAGCTGTACAAGTATGTGCAGCGCAACTATAGGTACATGAGCATACAATTAGGCATAGGTGGCTGGCAACCACAAAAGGCCAGCGTAACTATGAAAAAAAAATATGGTGATTGTAAAGCACTTGTAGTGCTGATGCAGGCATTGCTGAAAAAAGTAAATATTGATTCATATTATACTTTGATAAATACGAACGACAATAGAATAGAACTAAAAGAGAACTTTCTGCATACCTTCTTTAATCATGTAATTTTGTGTGTGCCTATAGGTAATGACACCATATGGCTGGAATGTACCAGTCCTAATGCGCCGCCTGGCTACCTGGGTAGCTTTACAGAAAACCGTAACGGCTTATTAATTTCCGAAACCGGTGCTCAAATTGTAAAGACTCCAGCTTACACCGAAACCTTTAATACTAACCGGGCTGCCAGTGAAATAAAAACCGGCGATGACAATACCCACTCTATTACTTCCCGCTGTACTGTAACAGGCGAATTGCAGGAAAGGCTGCGCTATGCCCTGGCCTCTAAAGATGAAAAGCGGATTGAGCCATCTATTTTCAATATCATCCACTCGGCAAATACTAAAATCAGTTCGTACAAAATCGTAGAAATAAGGGGAGACATTCCGTCGATTACAATCGATTTACAGTTAAGCAATCAGGGTGTGGTAAGAAAAACAGCCTCGCGTCTTTTTATCCGAACTGACATGTTTAAACCGATTAACTCTTTGACGATGGACGGCGGCCAGGCATATACAGATGTGCAAATACAAACCGGATTAACACAATCGGACACCTTGATTTACGCTATATCAGCAGGCTATGTGCCCGAAAATTTTACCTCTGGCGAAAAACGCGATATATCATCCCCGTTTGGATATGCCAGCATTGAATTGGCGTATAATGCCGGGAATGGGTCTATGAAAATTGTGAGAACTTTTTGCTTAAAGGAAGGCGTTTACCCCGCATTACAATTTAAGCAGTTCAGCGATTTTACAATAAAGGCTATAAAGCTCTATTGCCCGGAGCTGGTGTTAAAGAAACCGGAATAAATACGCCCTTTACTATTCGCTTTTCTCCATTACATTCGCCTCTCAAAATATAACGAATGTCAAACAGCTCAACCTCAGTTAAAGAAACCGCATTAACTCCTTTACATATTCAGCTTGGCGCCAAGATGGCCGAGTTTGCAGGCTACAATATGCCTATAGTTTACAGCAGCATTACCGCCGAACACAATGCCATACGCAACAGTGTAGGGGTGTTTGATGTAAGCCACATGGGAGAGTTCAGGCTAAAAGGCCCTAAGGCGCTTGACCTGATACAAATGGTGACGACTAACGATGCCAGCAAATTAACGGATGGCAAAATCCAATACTCATGCCTGCCTAACGATAAGGGCGGGATAGTAGATGACCTGTTGGTGTACCGCTGGAAAGAAGACGAATATTACCTGGTGGTGAACGCCAGTAACATTGAAAAAGACTGGAACTGGATAAGCAAGTACAACAACTTTGGTGTAGAGATGCTAAATATGAGCGATGACCTTAGCCTGCTTGCGGTGCAGGGGCCCAACGCCACCAAAACATTGCAAAAATTGACAGAAGTTGATTTGGCCGCTATCCCTTACTATGCATTTGCTATAGGCACTATGGCCGGTATTGGTGAGGTAATAATATCGAACACCGGTTACACCGGTGCCGGTGGTTTTGAGATTTATGTAGGCAATAAAGATGCCCGCAAGATGTGGGATGCCATTTTTGAAGCAGGCGCAGAGTTTGGAATTGTGCCTTGCGGTCTAGGGGCGCGCGATACCCTGCGTTTGGAGAAAGCTTTCTGCCTGTATGGACATGATATAGATGACACTACTTCTCCAATAGAAGCGGGTCTGGGCTGGATAACCAAGTTTACCAAGAGCTTTGTAAACTCCGATTATCACCGTGCGATTAAAGAGAACGGGCCTAAGAAGAAACTGGTAGGTTTTGAGATACCTGAAAAAGGAAAGATACCACGCCAGCATTTTAAAGTAAAAGATGCTGCCGGTAACGAGATAGGTGAAGTAACCAGCGGCACACAATCGCCAACGCTGGGCAAGGCCATTGGCATGGCTTATGTAACCACTGAGCACAGTGCTGTAGGCGCTGAGATTTTTGTGGAGATACGCAACCAGGCAGTGAAAGCTACCGTAGTGAAGACACCGTTTTTGTAAACCCCAATTGCAACTTTTGTTCAATTGTAATAGTTAAGCTATCTTTAAGGCATGAACTACCAGCAAATAATAACAATAGAGCCAGGTAAACGTGGCGGTAAACCATGCATCCGCGGAATGCGGATAACCGTGGGAGATGTATTGGGCTGGTTAGCTTCGGGAATGAGCCATGAAGAAATTTTAGGTGATTTTCCGGAATTAACAAACGACGATATTCTTGCCTGCCTTGATTACGCAGCCCACAAAGAGCAAAACGTGAAAGTGCTTTTATGAATTTATTGTTAGACCAGAATATTTCTCATAGGGTTGTACAACTAATACAAAATCATTTTCCGGAAGCTTCCAGTATAAAGCACCAAGGACTTACAAATGCCGATGATTTGAGTGTATGGAAATTTGCAAAAGAAAATGATTTCTGCGTTGTAACCTTTGATGAGGACTTTTATAATATTCAGCTTATTAAAGGATTCCCTCCAAAAATAGTCTGGTTTAAAACCGGCAATCTATCCAACCAAAAAGTAGCAGATTTTTTAATTGCACATAAAGAAATGATTAATGCTTTTCTTACAGATGCAGCATATAAAGATGAAGGCTGCATGGAATTGTTTCTATTAAATACAACCGACTAACATGGCTATAATAAAACCATTTGAAGCTGTTCGCCCCCAACCAGAACTGGCTATTGAAGTATCGTCGTTACCATACGATGTGATGAACACTGCCGAGGCACGTAAAATGGCCGAGGGTAACCCGAAGTCTTTTTTACATGTAAGCCGCGCGGAAATTGATTTTCCGGAAGGGATAGATGAGCATACGCAAGAGGTGTATGATAAAGCCCGCGATAATTTTTATGGTATGCTGGAGAGCGGGGTGCTGTTTCAGGATGCTTACCCGTTCTTTTACATCTACTCGCAGGTGATGGAAGGCCGGCGCCAAACCGGTTTGGTGGCCTGCAGCAGCATTGAGGATTACTTTAACAATGTAATTAAGAAACACGAATTAACGCGTCCAGAGAAAGAGGAAGACCGCATACGCCACATGGAAACACTGCAGGCGCATGTGGGGCCTATCTTTCTTACCTATCCGCAGAATAATACGGTGGATGAGATTGTAGATACTATAATGAAGACCGAGGAACCGGTGTATGATATACTGGCAAGCGATGGCATAAAGCATACTGCCTGGTTGGTAAAGGATAACGAGAAGATAGCGAAGCTGGTTTCCGTTTTTGAAAAGGATATACCGTTTACATACATAGCCGACGGCCACCACCGCACAGCATCTGCCGCCAAGGTGGGCGCTAAGATGCGCGCGCAGAACCCGGACCATAACGGCACTGAGGATTATAATTTCTTTCTGTCGGTGTTGTTTCCCGATAATCAATTAGCGATAATGGATTACAACCGGGTGATAAAGGATTTGAATGGATTGAGCGAAGAAGAGTTTTTAGAGAAGCTAAAAACTGCCTTTATAGTATCGGCGCCACATGCAGGCATACAGGCACCTAAGCAGATACATGATTTTGAAATGTACCTGGGTGGTAACTGGTATTCGCTTACTGCTAAAGCAGAAGTAGTAAAAGAAGACCCTATAGGCATATTGGATGTAACTATACTGGATGAAAATGTATTGAGCCCGTTGCTGGGTATTAAAGATGTGCGCACCGATAAGCGCATTGATTTTGTAGGCGGCATCCGCGGGCTGAAGGAACTGGAGCGCCGTGTAGATAGTGGGGAGATGAAAGTGGCCTTTGCGCTTTACCCGGTATCGCTTAAGCAGCTGATGGACATAGCCGATAGCGGGCAGATAATGCCTCCTAAGAGCACCTGGTTTGAGCCTAAGCTACGAGATGGCTTGTTTAGCCATTTGTTTTAAGGCCTACGAGGTTTACATAGTAAATTACCAATCTGTATGTTTTCATTTTTTAAAAAGAAAGAGCCTGCATTGCCTTTTAAGCAAAGGGTTACCTTATTTTGGCAATTGTTTACCGCACAGGAAAAAGAATTACGGGACAGTATATCAGCCGGTAATACAGAAAAAATAATTGACCTCATTAATTCGTTTTTTAAGAGAAGTAATATTGAGATTGCTTTTCAAACAGGTTTTAATGGCGATAAGTATGAATTCTTTTTTTCGCCGGAGGGAAATAGAAATGTGCAGTTTTTAACACGCTGTATTATAGACATGAGCCCTCATTTACAGCACTGGTTATTTTATCCAAGTAAGCCAGGTGTTAGTGAGAGCAGGCTTTCAGAAATCAGCATAAAGCTTTCGGATGATACAGGCATTACGCCCGGTGAATTGTTTATTACTCCCGTGCTTGATGAAGAGCGCAATCGTTTTGATATAAAGGTTTATCATCGGGCTTTAACAAATCTGCCTGAGAACGATAGGTTTATGATTACGTTTCTTTTGCTTGATGAAGCATTAGGAGAGTATGGCACAGAGATGTTTATTGGTAAAATAGAACACAGTGGTACCCGGTCAGATGGCGATATTGATCTAATCACATTTCGCAAACGGGTAGATGGATATAAAGCCGAGATTGGATTTGACGAAGACACTACACCAGATCAATTACGCTCCTTATATACCATTAAACCCCAGGATAAAAGCAGCTACAGCCTAAGGGAAGATGTATATGTGATAAACACAACCAACATTCAACTTTTTGAAAATTACGGCAAAAGTAATTTGCTTGAAAAATTTGGAGCCAGTTACATTTTTGCTGCTATTGACATGGCTCTTTTTGACATGGAAAATTTTCTTAACCAGCGCGATGAGATTTCGGATAACATTGATCTTGAAATGCAGAATGCTAATGATGGCTTTGTTGTTGGTTTTGCCACCGGCAAACAGAAGTGCTACATAGACCTCATAATTTTTGATGCAGACAATTCTATTTCCAGATTAAAGGCTGTATTACAAGCAAAGTATCCTGACCTGCATGGTGAAATCTATTACGTTGAAAAAGAAAAGAAGAATTTAAGCTATAGCTTTTAGCCTACAGCAGAATATTATTCTCTGGCTTTAATGGCGCTGGTACATCGGGTTGATTGAACATTTCTTTCAAGTCAATTTCAATCGTTCTGCTGATAGCAGTAATAGGTACATCGTTGGCGCTGCCTTCAAAGGGGCTTTCGGTGCTTTCGCCTATCTTTTCCATAGTGGTGAATATCCAGGTAGAGAGCGCGCTGAACGGAACGGACAACCATATCATGTGCTCCCCCATTTTGTTGAACTCCTGCAACATACCCAGCGGCACCAGAAACACAAATATTTTAATGAAGTAGAGATTGAGTGTGGCATACTGCCGCGGGTAAGGAAAGTTTTTGATGCGCTCGGATACGCCTTGCTGGTTGTAAAATTCCACAAGTAGCTTTTGCAGCTCCATGTGGCGAAAATCTTCTATCAGGCCTTTCTCTAGCAGCCCACGCAGGTAGTCGGATTGCATGGTGATAATCTGCGCTGCCTTGTTTGATTTTTTGAAAAGTGCATCTACTTCTTCAGCAGTGAGATATTTTAATAGTTGCTCTTTTAAATCGCCTTTGTGTTCGCTTACACGGAACCATTTGTTTTGATACTCCTGGTTGTGGGGTTGGTAAATTGCTTCCCACACACGGGCTTCGCGCAGCTGATACCTTAATGCCGTAAGCCATGCAAAGTGACGGTTAATCAATTTCAATTTCACCTCCTCCAATTCGGTATCGGATAGTTTAGTAACGGCATGTTTGTTAGTTATAAAATCTTTAACCAGTATGCCCCAGCTGCGGCTGGCGTTTAATATGGCGCCCCAGGCCTTGCGCGCCTCCCACATACGGTCGTAGCTGGCGTTATTTTTAAAGCTGACTACAAAAGCTACAGCCGTGCCCAATAGTGCAATAGGCAACCAGGGGATGGAGAGCCATGTCCAACCCAGCACCGCATAACAGAACGTAGGAATAAATGAGATGACAAGTAATATGTAAATGTCTTTACGAGTCCAGGTTATTACTTCTATAAAAGAAAAATGTTTGCCGCTATGCATGGGTTGGTTTTGGTAACAAGTATAAGCAAAGTGGAGAAAATGGAGCAAGACCTACTCAAATACAAGATCTTTCACTTCGCAAAGCCTCGTTCAGGACGACAAAAAAACTAACGCTGAACGGTAAGGTTACCGGTTATAGTTTCGGCAGAAGAGTTGGTGGTTGATTTTATGCTGTAATAGTAAACACCATTATCTACCGATTGAACCGAAACGCTTGTAACTGCACCATTAAGCTTTGCGCTTAGCAGGTTGCGGCCGAGGGCATCGAACAGGCGGAACTCGTATTGCTCTGTAGCGTTAAACTCCAGGCCACCGATGTGTATCTCTTTGCTGGCTGGGTTAGGGTAGATGAGTACTTTAGGGGTATTGTGTGCTACTTCGCTTACACCAGTAAAGGTGGCAACTACACTATCTAGCACTTGTAACATGCGCGAATTAGATTTTACAAACACGGGGTACTCATTCAAAGGTACATCTATAATATTGCTGGTACCGCTTGCAAAGGTTTTGCTATTATCAAACAAATAGACCCAGGTATCATTGGTGCCGGGGAAACTGTTTACCAATACCGTAGGCGAATTGCTGGTGATAGGTGCTACAAAGATATCGCTGCCAAGTGTGTACTGGTAGTCGGTGCTGTTGAGAAACTGCATAATAGACTGTGTGGCATTAAACAGCGAATCGCCCTGGTGCATCAGGTACGGAATCATGGCGTGGTGCAGGCGGGTAAATTTATTGTAGATAGCATCTGTCTCGGCATCCCACATCCATGGGCGGTGCTCGCCGCCGCCACCGTTTTCCATTAACGGGCTAAAAGCCCCCAACTGCGCCCAACGTAGGAACAGATCTTTTGTGCGGCCATTGGGAATGCCTGACTCATCCCGGTAGCCGCCAATATCTGACCCCACTACCAGGTAGTTGTTTACATCGCTTTGGTACATATTATTAAGTGCCGCAATCATGCCATCGTAGGTAGCATCCTGATCGCCCACCCAGCAGGCAAAACCAATATCGCGTGGGGTGAATGATACCAGGTTAGGGTCGGTAATAAATGTGTAACCGTAATTATCTACCGGGCGGCTCATGTTAGCACGGTCGTTGCCCAATTGTTGACGGGTATAATCGTGAAAAAAGCGATAGTAAGCGTGCGAATACTGCAGGCGGGTTACATTGGCCCCCATGCCCGGTGAATAGGTGGCACCGGCCAGAAAGATGGAGTAGTCGGTACCATCGCATTTCCATCCATCTATGCCCATGCTAAGTGTTTTGTCAACCAGCGATTTCCACCAGGCTACTGCATCGGGATTGAAGAAATCTATCATACTGCCGTCGCCCTTCCACCAGGGAATAACAGCGGAGCCTCCACCGGCGCTTTGTTTCATGAAGTAACCCAGCGAATCGCCATAGTGCCACAGCTCTGTCATATCGGTATTAATAGCCGTGGTAACCCATACTATAACTTTCACATCGCGGGAGTGAAAAGAATCAATCATAGCCTGTGCATTGGGAAACAGAGTGGTATCCCAATCAAAGGTATTGTAACCGGTCTCCCATGGGCTATCTATAATAATAGCGCCTACCGGTATGTTGTGCGCTTTGTAATCGTCTATCAGTTGCAGGGCGCTGTGCTGGGTGCTTTCGTCTTCCCATACCCAATGGTGGTATACAAATTCTGGGGCAACCTGTGCGCTTAAGTTGGTTATAGCAAGAACCAGGAACAGGAGGAAAATTCGGGCCATAGTGTGTTTGTTTTGTATGCCTAAACTAATGAAATAAATAGTATTGAGTATTGAGTATTGAGAAATTAAAAACCATAACCGCTGACTATTCAATACTTTCTAATTTTTACTTTTTTGGCTTAACCCAAAAAAGTAACAAAAAAGGTCAAGGCTGTGTGACTTTCGGCTAAAAATCACTCCGTAAACCTAAACTGCGTGAACTTGTGGCGCGAAATAAATTTGTGCAAATATTAAGTTTAGCGCCGCGCCACTTCGAATAGCACGCAGTTCTTAACGGTTTACTGCATGATTTTTTTAACGCCGAAATTCACAAGGCCTTGCAGTACTCGTCACGAAAAGAGGTTCAAAAAGCTTTAGTTGATTTTAATCACGCGTTCGCTTTTGGTGTTCTTTTTGCCTGAAAGGCGAATGGTGTAGAAGCCTGATGCAAAGTTGCTGCCGTTGAAGGTGGCGTGGTTAAGGCCTACATCGGCTTTGCCTAAGTTGCTCTTAAGCACTACCTGCCCGTTGGCGTTTAATACCTCCAGCGTAATGTCTTCGGCTTTGGCGGCATTAAACTGCACTATTACCTGATCGTAGAATGGATTCGGGTGAATCATGATAGTTGTAATGCTACCGGTCAGGTTATTTATAGATGTGCTAAAGGAATTGTTAGGTGCCAATGGCGGATAAGTGTTGGCCGGAGCAGACGCAGTAGCGGCTGTGCGCAAAAACTTTTCGCCATCGTTTACATACCACGATGGGCCGGGCACCGTAGAATAAACCTGTGTTTTTACATCGGTAAAGAAAACAAAATCGCTTTGCACCCGGCTGGCATTTACATCCAGTATATAATAGCCGTGCTCGGTAAGGTCTACAAACCTTACGTGTGGCGCCAGGCCATAGATAGTAATAGGAGTAACCAGTTGCGGCAACTCATTACCCGATGATATACTTGGCGTTACAAACTCCACGCCTATCGAATTCTGGCGGGTAGTGTCGGAGTAACCCTGCAGGGGCAAATCGTTGGCCCAGGCGGTGTGTATATCGCCCGTGAGCACTACAATATTATCTATATTATTATCTAATATGTGCTTGTATAGTTTTTCGCGCTCGTAGGGGTAGCCGTCCCACTGGTCGGAGTTTATCATAACCGGTGTAGGACCTGCAAAACCCGGTGGTATAATAAGAGGTGTCATTATTACCTGCTGGCCAATAATCTGCCAGCGGGCGTTAGATGTATCGAGGTTGTTATTTAACCAATCGAACTGTACCGGCCCCACCATTGTGCGGGTTGAATCTGTAACTACCGAATCGGTAACCGGTATAAACTGACCACCAGTAGCCTGCTTAGAGCGGTCATATAAGCGCGTATCAATCATATTAAGACTGATAAGGTTGCCAAAATTAAACTGGCGGAAAATGCGGAAGGTATCGGCCTCATCGGGAAAACGCACCGGCAGCCATTCGTGATAAGCTTTCACTGCATTTGTTTTGCGGGTGTACCAATCGCCATCGTTTACGCCGTGGTTTTTGGCCCCATCGGTGTACGAGTTGTTAGTTGTTTCGTGGTCGTCCCAAATGCATATCCAGGGATATTGCTGGTGGGCGGCCTGCAAATCGGGGTCGAGGTGATATTGCGATTGACGTATACGGTAATCTACCAGCTCAATTGTTTTTTTAGCCGGTTCATGTATTCTATCTGCCAAAGCTACCTGCAGCGGCCCACCCTCGTAGGTATAGTCGCCCAGAAACAACACAGCATCTACATCGTTGCGCTGGCTAAGGTGGCGGTGAGCGTTGTAAAAGCCATCCTGGTAATCCTGGCAACTGGCCACCGCAAAGCGCAGGTTATTTACCATGCCTACCGGTAAAGTTTTGGTGCGGCCAATAATTGACTTAAGCGTATCGTAGGTAAAACGGTAGTAATACCATGTGTTAGGTTGCAGACCGGTAGCATCTACTTTTATAGTGTAATCAACGGTGCTGTCGGTAGCAGCCACGCCACTGTTTACCACACTATTAAAATTTGTATCGAGGGCTATTTGCCAGTTTACGTTAACCGGGTCAACAGTAGGGTCGAGCGTGATGCGGGTCCAGAGAATTACTCTATCGGCCAGTGGGTCGCCAGAGGCAACACCGTGGTAGAAGGGATAAAGTTCAGGGTTAAGCTGCGAACGGCTGGGGTCGTTGGGGCCACCGGCCTGCGCTGATAGATTGGCAAAGAAAAATACGAGTAACAGGGGGAAGAGGTGTTTCATAATGGCGATTATTGAGGCTGTAAAGTAGAAATATTTTTCTATAGATAAAGGCAGGATTGGAGATGCATGATTACGCAGATTAAAGCCAAGCGCTAAATTAACAGTTGCCGTTGCCGCGAGAACTTGATTTTAACCGTTGGTTAAAACCAACGGCAATTTGATAAGCGGAATTCTTATCTGGTAAATGCGGACTAAAGTACGTGAATACAAATTGTAGCCACGAATGCACGAATAGAAAAGTTGATATGCGGGCTTTGGGACTTTAATACCGTTGACTGAAGTCAACGGCACTTTTTGATAAGCGAAATTCTGCTCTATTTTATTGCGGACTGAAGTGCGCCCCAATAAAAAAGCCGACAGCCGGCTTGTTGATGACAATTATATCTTTGCGGCTCTTAAAACTATTGAACATGAAATTTGGAACGAAGGCAATTCATGCCGGTTTAGAACCAGACCCATCTACCGGTGCCATTATGACCCCTATTTTTCAAACATCTACGTATGTGCAGGAGTCGCCGGGCAAGAATAAAGGATATGGTTATGCGCGTGGTAAAAACCCAACGCGTGTAGCGCTGGAAAAAAATATTGCAGCGCTGGAAGATGGTAAGCACTGTGTGTGTTTTAGCAGCGGCATGGGCGCTACCGATGCGGTAATAAAATTACTTAGCCCCGGCGATGAGGTAATAACCGGTGATGATTTGTATGGGGGCAGCTACCGCATGTTTACCAAAATATATGAGCCTTTTGGTATTAAGTTTCATTTTATAGACATGACGGATGTAAACAACATCAGCAAGTATGTAAATGAAAAAACAAAGCTGATATGGGTAGAAACCCCTACCAACCCAACTATGCAGATAGTAGACATAGTGGCCTGCGCGAAAATTGCAAAGGCAAATAATATACTACTGGCGGTTGACAATACGTTTGCTTCGCCGTACCTGCAAAACCCGCTGCTGTTAGGTGCCGATATTGTAATGCACAGTGTAACGAAATACCTGGGCGGGCACAGCGATGTAGTAATGGGTGCACTGATTGTAAATGACGATAAGCTGCACGAGCGCTTATATTTTATACTAAACAGCTGCGGGGCTAACCCGGGGCCGATGGATTCGTTCCTGGTGCTTCGTGGTATTAAGACCCTGCACCTGCGCATGGAGCGACACTGCTTCAATGGCCGGAAGATTGCAGAGTATTTGAAGACACACCCGCGGATAGAAAAAATTTACTGGCCGGGTTTTGAAGACCACCCTAACCATGCTATTGCCAAAAAGCAAATGAAGGATTTTGGGGGTATGATATCGATAGTATTAAAAGGTGCCTCGCTGGATGATACTTTTAAGTTTGCCTCTTCATTCAATGTATTCTCATTAGCAGAATCGCTGGGTGGTGTAGAGTCGCTGATTAACCACCCGGCAACTATGACCCATGCATCGGTGCCTAAAGCCGAGCGCGAAAAAGTAGGCGTAGTTGACAACCTGCTGCGCTTAAGTGTGGGAGTAGAAGATGTGGAGGACCTGCTAGAAGATTTGAAACAGGCGTTGGGTTAAATACAATTGCCACGAAGGTCGCGAATAATACATTACATAATACAAACGCCCGGGCTATGATGTACCGGGCGTTTATGCTTGTTGACTTCAATAAAATTTCATACCCAGCATTTGCATTATAAAGGTGTACTTTAAAGATATCTGCTGAAAGCCTTCCATGGCATTTGAAACGTTATGCCCGGCGTTTTCCTCGCTATATAGTAAATACGGAACAGGGCCATTTCTATCTTTTTGCAGCGCCGCCAACAACTTATATGAGTGAAAAGGAACTACGCGATCATCATTAACACCACTGAACAACATACAAGCGGGATATCGAACCCCACTTTTGATATGATGGTAAGGTGAAATTTTAGCGAGGTATTGAAATTCGGTTGAGTCTTCGGGATTTCCAAATTCATCATAACCAATTGCACCGGTAATAGAATATTTATGAAACCTAAGCAGATCGTAAACGCCAGCTACAGGAACTACCACTTTAAACAATTCGGGCTTTTGTGTCATTGTTTCAGCCATTAGCCAGCCGCCCTGAGAACCTCCTGTTAAAGCTATTCTTTGCGGATTGGTATATCTATTCTCAATCAGCCATTTGGTAGCAGCAATAACATCATCTACCGATTTTTGTTTGTTCTTTTTACGCCCTGCATTATGCCAGTCGGCCCCAAATTCGCCACCGCCACGTATAAGTGGTATGGCTATAACGGCCCCTTTTTCAAGCAACATATTGTATGTAAAGTCGAAATGCGGCCGTTGGGCTACACCAAACCCACCATAGGCATACAAAAGCACCGGATTATTACCATTTGGTTTTACTTTTTCATTGTGAATAAGATACATGTAAATTTCTGTACTGTCGGCAGAGCGGAAACTTACAACCTCTGTAGTGTTTACCGACCCTATTGACAGTTCTGCGTCCTCTTCGGGCAAAGAGCTTTTAAACGTATTAAGATTAAATTTTAATGTGATTCGCGGGCTGGTAAAAGTACTTACATAATAATAGGTAATACTGTCCTTATATACTTTATTAAACCCTTCGATGGAAGCTGCCGGTGGTACATCAATACGTTTGATAAGACCGCCAACACTATCGAACACCAGGCAGATGTTATTCCCCTTCTCCATATAGATACATATAACCTTACTATTTAAAGAATGAACACTTAGCAGGTTTTGATTAAACATCTCTATCAGCTGCTTACCCTGATTGACTTTTGTATAATCATATAGCATTACTTTGCCTTTGGGTGCTTTATGGTTAGACTTTGCCAAAAACATACCGTTATGCTCATCTACAATACTTATAGTCCTATCCGTAATGCCCGGCAGCATTAAAAAGCACCGCAAACTATCACGTCCCAGTTCTTCTGATTTAATGTACGAAAAAGTGCCTGCGCTTTTGCCACTAATTTCTTTCTGCTCGTAAATGACAACATACTTCCCTTTAGCAATAACTGAATACCTTTTATCGTTCTCATTGGAAACACTAAGAGCAATATCTGATTTGAAATCGGTGCCGATGACATGGTAATAAATAGCAGAGTTTTTAATAAACGAGGAAATATGATTATCGCCGTCCGGCTTATCGTATTGCTGATAAACAAATCCATCTTTGCACCAGTCTACATCACCTTTAACCCATTGCAACTTATCGGCCAATACTTTTTTACCTGCCACCTGAACAATTATAACCTCCTGCCAATCGCTACCGCCATGCGAAATTGATACAACAACCAGCGAATCGTTATCGGACACAGTGATGTTGTTAATATTAATCACATCCGTCTTACTTTTCAGGAACTGGCCTGTAATAAGAAAGTCATCCCATCCATTAGAGCGTTTTGTTTTAAACTGAATAGTGGGAGCATTATCAAAAGAAACACTTTGCTTTACAGTAAAATAAAAAGCGCCTATTTTTTGACTTGTATATGTTTTGGACCTGCTGCCCATATATGACAATGCCAATTCCCTTTCGGTAATTGTATACTCAGAAAAAACACTATTCCGGTATTTACGCACCATTTCTTCCTGCTGCGCCAGCCAGTCTTTAGTTTGTTTTGAATCTAACTCTTCGAGCGACCGAAAAGGGTCGGGGATGGAGTACCCGAACTGGTTAATGGTATCGGCACCGGTTGGCAACACCGGGTAAGTATATTGCTGCGCTGCTGAAAAAAAGGCAGCGCATACGAAAGCTGCTGCCAAAAATAAGTGCCTCATTGTGGATGATGAGTTTAATTAAAGTATGCGCAATTATAACCAGAAGTAATTATTTAAATACTATTTATATTCTATATTATTACTCACCCTTTTGTTTTACAGGGTTGCCGTAAAACAAAAGCGCCCCGGTACCGGGGCGCTTTTGTTTTGAAAAACATCTATACTATTAAAGAATAACGTCTCTAACCTTTATGTCTTGCTTTTGCTTTTTGATAGTAAAGGTTTCTTTATCAAGGATGTTGCGCACTGCACCATATCTTAAGAAACGCTGGCGCACATATTTTTTTAGTGTTGGGTCGGTTAGCTTGGCGTAGTTAACCGAAAGAGAGTTAACATTGGTAATAACCTGGTCGCGGATAGATTTGTAGTAGTCTTCCTGTGTTTTCTGGTCGGCAGAAGATGGTGTGCTTTTGCCGGTTAAGCTGTCTACAATCATACTTACGTTAGGTGCGTTCTTCATCAGGGCCTCTAAAGTTTCGGCAAGGTCCTGAAGCGGCGTAAGCACTTTCTGGTTATCGGTAATCAGCTTTACAGTAGCAGCATCGTTAATCTGGTTGAACAGGCCTTTGGCTTCTTCCAGGCGGAAGTTGGTAAGCGCATCGTAAGCGCGGGCTTTATCGCCCATAGAAACGTTGCCGGCCTTATCATACAGCTTTGAAGCCAAAACGTAGCTGCCTTTATTCATTACAGAGGCTGCTAGTTTTTCGGTAGCATCTTCGTTTTTCTTTTCGGTGTATACATCGCCCAAACGCATCAGCAGGTTATCGGCATCTTCGCTGCGGTTTTCGCTATACAGGTAATCGGCATATTTGGTGATACCTTCTTCAACCCCACCGCTCAGGTAAGCATCAATAGCTTTCTGGTATTCGTTGCGGCGGTAGTAAATATCACCGGCCTTTTTTGCACCTTCGGTAGTTTTTAACTTCAGGTAAGTTTCAGCCGCTTTTACTTCTTCATCTCCACCTTTGCCTTCGTACTCTTTGGCTATTTGCTCCACCTTCACTTCGGCACCGCCTATTATATAATACTCCAGGGCTTTGTTGTAAGCCGCAGGCCCTCTTTCATAATAGCGGTCGCCAATTACACGGGCCCCTTCTTTAGCTGCCTCTGCCTTGGTGTAAAAATCCATAGCCTTGCGCAGGTGCTTAGGCTCGTTCTTTTCTTCACCGCTAAATGCTTCTTCTACATAAGCCTCGGCCAGTTTTTTCATGCCTTCTTTTTTCTCGGGCTTATCGCAGCGGCTGTAGTTACTTTGTGCGTTGGTGTAATCTTTTTTCTCTAAAAATGCATCGCCTATCAGGGCATACATTTCTCGTTTCATACCGCCTTTCTGAAACGATTCGGTAGCTTTTTGCACCATCTCGTTACGCTTGGCGGCATCCTTTTGCTCCATGGCTTTGGTGAGCGTTTCTTTGCCTTTATCAATATCTTTATTCTGTGCATTTAGCTGCACGCTACAGCCCAGCATCAGACCTACGCCCAGGGCAACGCTTAACAATTTCTTACTCATATCTTTTGATTTAGTGTGTGTTTACGGTTTAAATATAAAACAACTTCGGTACTGCCAAATTTTATTTTTGGTTAATAATATGGCAATAAATGCTAAAACTCAACCCATTAGCTTAGGCCGGATAGCTTCAGGCTGTTTTTCAGCCAGTAAATGCCAGTAGCGTTTAGGCACATGCTGCATGTGCAGTTTCATGTTTTTGCGGCTGGCAATATTTACACTTTTAAAATACTGCTGCCACAGGGTTTGATAAAGATCTTCCTTCTCGTCCATACACAAGGCGGTGCCAGTCGTCTCAAAATTTAGCGTAACAGTATCTACCCTGTGTAAATCGTAGTATAGACCATAGTTGCGCCGATGGTCGTAAATAAGCCAGCGCTGGTCGGCGTAGCGGTTTTCGAAATGTGTTTTGATAAGCGGCAGCACATTAAAATCGGGCTCGATGTGCGCATAAAAAATATTGTCTTTGGTGAGCTTGAACCTTATAAAGGCTTTCATTCGGTGGCGCTCGCGGCTTACCATCCGCTCTACCCTTTGCGCACGCAGCACAGCAAAATTGGAGTAATCGGTTTCTATATTTTTAGCAGATGCAAAGGCATATTGAATATAGGCCAGCATATTATCCTCCTCCTGTAAGGTATCGGCCAGGTAACTGCTATAAATAGCGTGCAGCCCGGCAGCGCTTAACTTTTTAGATAAGCCGGTCCAGATGCGGCGGGCTTTTGCTTCATCGGTATATATATTTATTACCTCGCCAAACAGTACCGGCGGGCCGTGTTCGCGATATATTTTTGCCGTGCCTAATTTGTATTCGTACACATAAAAAACAGCCGAAAGAAAACCCTGAAAAGAGCCATCGTATATAAGTGTATGCATTAGAACATGCTAATTTGCTGTGGGGCGGTTTTTAAATATTTGCTGTGGCTTCCGGCCAGTATCATTTGTTTCAATTTCAGTTCGGTAAAATCTTTAACGGTATCGGCCACGCCGCTACAGGTTATAAAATACTTAGCGCGGTTAACAGCCACACCCATTTTTTTGAGGTGCTCCCAGGTTAGTTTGGCAAACTTTCGCCCGGCTAAAATTTTATGAACTGAAGTAACACCTACACCCGGTATGCGCAGCAGCAAAAGTTTATCTGCCTTATTAATATCGATAGGAAAAAAGTGCATGTTGCGCAGGGCCCATGCCAGTTTGGGGTCAACCTCAGTATCGAAAAACGGCATGTGCTCGGGCAGGAGTTCATCGGTAGTAAAACCATAAAAGCGCATCAGCCAATCACTTTGGTATAAGCGGTTTTCGCGCAGCAGCGGCACCTGTGTGCCTATAGCTGGCAAACGGCTATCGGTGCTTATGGGCACATAACCCGAATAGTAAACGCGCTTTAAACTAAACTTGCGATACAAGGCTGTAGCAGTGCGCATAATATCGCGGTCGCTTTCGCCGGTGGCGCCTACTATCATTTGTGTGCTTTGCCCGGCTGGGGTAAATTTTGGCACCTTTTTAAAAACCTTTCGCTCTTCTTTATACTGCACAATTTCGGTGCTTATCTGTCGCATGGGGGTTATCATATCCTCGCGCTTTTTATCGGGTGCCATTAGCTTAAGGCCGGCATCAGTAGGCATCTCTATATTAATACTTAACCGGTCGGCATACAGACCGGCTTCATGCATCAACTCCGGGCTGGCACCCGGTATAGATTTAAGATGGATATAGCCGTTGAAGTTTTTTTCGGTGCGCAGTTTTTTTGCCACCAGTACCAGTTTCTCCATACTGTAGTCGGCATTTTTTGCAATGCCCGAACTAAGGAATAAGCCCTCGATATAGTTGCGGCGATAAAAATTGATGGTAAGGTCTACTACTTCATCTACACTAAAGCTGGTGCGGCGTATGTCGTTGCTTTTGCGGGTTACGCAATAGGCGCAATCGTAAATGCAGTGGTTAGTCATTAATATCTTTAGCAGCGATACACAGCGCCCGTCTTCGGTATAGCTATGGCAAATACCCGAACCGGTATCGCCTAATCCTTTGTCTTTATTTTTGCGGTTGCTGCCGCTGCTGGAGCATGATACATCGTATTTGGCAGCATCGGCCAGTATAGCCAGTTTGGCCTGAATTTTATCCATAATGCCAAAATTATTAGTATTTACTAAAATTATTGGCATTTGATTGTTAATTAACCAAACAAAAAAATCCCCCTCTGCCATAGCAAAGGGGGATAAACAAAACAGAATGACCAACGACAGCCTGCCTTTGGCCGCTCATTCTTACTCTTTAATAAACGATTTTTTTACAACTCCGTTTGCAGTGTGCAGGCTTATAACATAGCTGCCCTGGGCCAGCATGTTAACATCCAGGCGGGCCAGGTTGCCGGTTTCGGCCAGCACTTTAGCGCCCAGTACATTATGAACCTCTACAGCCTGCAACGTCACATCGCTCTTTATTATAAGCAGGTGTGTAGCCGGGTTAGGATACACTGCAATAGACGCTGAGGCCACATTGGCAATGCCCGAGATAATTACATTAACCTCTGCTGAAGTACCGGTGCAGCCATCGGCGCTGGTTACATCCACCTTGTAATCGCCCGTTTGCGTTGCCGTGTAAGTTTGTGCTGTAGCCAAAGAGATAGGGCCACCATCTAAATACCACTGGTAGCTGCTGCCGGTTACGCTGCTGGTAAGCACGGCATTGTTTTGCTGCACTACCGGTGCCGGTGTGGCATTTACAACCACCACAGCTGCATCCGAAGTATCGGTGCCGCAGGTACCGGTTACTTCTACTTTGTAGGTGCCGGCATCGCTCACATTAGAAGAAGCAATGTTGAAGGATGCTGCTTCCGCACCGCTTACAAGCGTATCGTTCTTCCACCACTGGTAGTTCAGGCTGCCACCGGCAGCTGCTACATTAAGGTCAATTGCTTCGCCCGAGCAAACGGTCAGAGTGCTTGCCGGCTGGGTAGTAATGGCAGTAGCATCGACTATAGTAAGTGTTAGTGTAACTATGCTATCGCAGCTTTGGGCCGATGCAAGTGTATCGGCATAAACACCGGCTATGGTTAAAACATCGCCGTTGAAATCGTAGCTGCCACCCTGGCAAATGCTTTCGGCAAGTGTAGTGGTTATAGGCGCCAGCACCGTTAAGTGCAGGGTGATAATACTATCGCATCCATCTTGTGTTTGCACTGTTTCGGTATAGTTACCGCTTTGGGTAAGTGTTTGTGCAAAGAAGGTATAAGAACTGCCGTTGCAAATGGTTTCAGAAAAATCTCCTGTAAGCGCAGGGCTTACTGTAAGATTAAGCGTGATAACGGAATCGCAGCCAACAGCGTTTACAAGCGTATCGTTATAAGCACCGCTTTGGGTAAGACTTTCGCCATTGAAGCTGTATGAATTGCCGGCGCATATTGTTTGACTAAACGCGCTGGCTGATGGTTGCAATATAGCTATAGTATGCGTGGCACTGGCCGAGCAGTTAGCACCTAATGATGCAGTAACTGTGTAAGTGGTAGTAGTGGCCGGCGATACAGTAATGGTTGAGTTGGTGCCTAAACCATTGCCCCAGGTGTAGGTGTTGCCACCGTTGGCAGTAAGCGATACGCTGCCACCCGCACACACCGAGGTTGAACCGGTGATACTGGCAGTAGGTGTATTTTGCACACTTACTGTTTGCGATGCAGTAGCGGTACAGTTGTTAGCTGTAACGGTTACTGTGTATGTGGTTGCGCTAACCGGTGTTACCGTTATTGCAGCTGTAGTTTCGCTGTTGCTCCAGCTATAGGTACCGCCGCCACTGGCGGTAAGGGTAGCCGATAAGCCTGAACAAATGTTGGAAGGGCCATTGATAGCTGCCGTAGTAGAGTTAACCGTAATTGTAGCGCTGGCTGTAGCGCTACAGTTGTTAGCATCGGTTACGGTAGTAGTGTATGTAGTAGTAGTGGTGGGCGAAAGGTTCTGTATAGCATTGGCTGTTAAGCTACCGCTCCATACATAGCTGGCACCGCCCGATGCAGTAAGCGTTTGCGAACCGCCCAGACAAATAGCTACCGACGAAGGCGAGATAGCCGCTACCGGTAAAGGATTAACTGTAATGGTACGTTGTGCTGTTGCACTACAGTTGTTGGCATCGGTTACAGTTACTGCATAAGCATTGGTAGTGCCCGGCGATACGGTAATAGCGGCTGTGGTGTTATTGGTGTTCCACAAGTAGCTGGTGCCGCCCGATGCAGTAAGTGTTGCGCTAGCACCGGCACAAAGCGTTACACTAGCCGGAGAAATAGCCGCCACCGGTAACTGGTTAACGGTAACAAGTTGCGAGGCTGTAGCCGAGCAGTTGTTTTGTGTAACGGTTACAGTATAGGTAGTAGCTGTAGCAGGCGATACTGTAACGGCTGCATTGCTACCTAACGAGTTGCTCCATGCGTATGAAGAGCCGCCAGTGGCAGTTAAGGTAGTAGAAGCCCCGGTGCAGATTGTTGCGTTACCTGATATTGCTGCTACAGGATTGTTGTTTACTGTTACCAATACAGTATCGGATGTAACCGTGCCACAACTGCCACTAATTACCACACTGTAAGGCCCTGCATCGTTAGCCGTAGCCGATGCAATATTAAGCGTGGCAGTTTGGCTACCCAACACAGTTGAACCCCTACGCCATACGTAAGTAGTGTTGTTGCCACCGCTGCCCACTACCGATAAGGTAAGTGGTGCACCCACACACACAGCCTGCGCCAATGGCTGCTGCGATATGCTGGCAGATGTTACTACCGATAATACAGCAAGGGTAGAAGTATCGGCGCCACAGGTACCGGTAACTACTACCGAGTAGTCGTCGGCATCGTTAATAGTAAGCGATGGAATATTATATGTAGAGGCCGTAGCAAGGTTAATGTCACTTCCATCTTTCTTCCATTGGTAAGTAAGACCAACACCCGCGGCCGCTACGTTAAACGTAACTGCTGAACCGGTGCAGGCAGTTTGCGATACCGGCTCGGTGGTAATGTTGGTTATAGGGTTTACAGTAACTACTGATGATGCCGTTGCAGAGCAACTGTTAGCATCAGTTACGGTTACTGTGTAAGTGGTAGTAGCTACAGGCAACACTAATTTGTTTGACCCTGTTCCTAACTGGTTGCTCCAGTTATAAGATGCACCACCGCTGGCGATTAAATTCTGCGATGCACCGCTGCAAATGGTAACAGACGATGGGTTGATACCGGCAACCGGCAATTGGTTTACAGTAACCTGACGGGTAGCCGTTGTAGAGCAGTTGTTGCCATCGGTAACAGTTACAGTATAAGTGGTGGTGGTTGCAGGCGAAAAAGTGGCCGCTGCATTGCTGCCGCCGCTATTGCTCCAGGCATATGTAGTGCCACCGCTGGCGGTAAGTGTAGCCGATGAACCTAAACACACCGCTACAGATGCAGGTGCTATAGCAGCTGGTGGTAGGGCGTTTACAGTTACTACCCGGGTAGCCGTTGCGCTACATGTTCCGTTAGATACAGTTACCGTGTAAGTAGTAGTACTAGTTGGGGAGAAAGTAGCTGCTGCATTGCTGCCGCCGCTGTTGCTCCAGGCGTAGTTAATACCTCCACTGGCGGTTAAAGTAGCCGATGCGCCGTTGCATATAGTAGCAGTTACAGGGCTGATAGATGCCGATGGTATAGAGTTAACAGTTACCAGGCGGCTGGCTGTAGCGCTGCAGCTGTTGCCATCGGTAACGGTAACTGTATAGGTAGTATTGGTAGTTGGCGAAAAAGTAGCCGCTGCATTGCTACCGCCGCTGTTGCTCCAGCTATATGCTGTGCCGCCGCTGGCGGTGAGGGTAGCCGCATCGCCTGCGCATATAGTAACAGTGGCCGGGGCTATAGCAGCGGTTGGTAACTGGTTAACAGTTACAGTAGCTGTGGCTGTAGCCGAACAAGTGTTAGCACCGGTAACCGTAACCGTGTATGTAGTAGTTGTATTTGGAGAGAAAGTAGCCGCCGCATTGCTGCCGCCGCTATTGCTCCAGGCATAGGTGCCACCACCGCTGGCGGTGAGGGTAGCGCTTTGCCCTGTGCAAATAGCCACTGAAGCCGGTTGAATATTTGCCGATGGCAGTGCATTTACGTTTACCAATCGCGATGCCGTAGCCGAACAGTTATTGGCATTGGTAACAGTTACAGTATAAGTAGTAGCCGAGTTTGGCGAAAAAACTGCCTGTGCACTATTGCCACCCCCATTGCTCCATGCATAGGTGCCGCCACCGGTAGCTGTAAGTGTAGCCGTGCCACCTGCGCAGATAGTAACCGAAGCCGGTGTAATACCTGCTGTTGGGTTGCTGTTTACAGTAACCAGTCGCGATGCTGTGGCCGAACAGGTACCATCGCTTACGGTTACTGTGTAGGTGGTATTAGTGGTTGGCGAGAAGGTAGCCGTTGCATTGCTGCCACCGCTGTTGCTCCAGGCATAAGTTGTTCCACCACTGGCAGTAAGGGTAGCACTTTGGCCGTTGCATATTGTAACAGTAGCCGGAGAAATAGCTGCTGTAACAGCAGGCACTACTGTAACCGTTACGGTGTCTACATCAGCACATTGGCCGCTGTTGGTATTCATGGTTACCGTGTAGGTGGTAGTGCTGGCGGGCGATACGGTTTTTGTTGCGCCCAGGCCCAGGCCGTTGCTCCAGCTATAACTGGTAGGTGAAAACACACTGGCCGTAAGTGTTACCGAACTGCCCGCACAAATAGTGGGTGATGCAGGTGATACAGAACCATCGGCAAAACCGGTGATAGTAAGCGGGCGGGTTGCAAAATTAGAAGTGTCGCAAATATTGGCACGTGCTACACTAATACTGGTAGCACCTGTAGTGTATGGCATTTGAATTGTAATGATTATGCTGTCGGCGCCGCTAAGTATAGTTGCACCGGCAGGTACATTCCATACATAGTAATTGCCGCCGCTGCCTCCACTGGCGCTAAACGAATAAATACCGCCCACACAAGGGGTGGAAATTCCACCAAGAATGGATGTAGGTGCAGATGGGCCGGGGGTTAAGGTAACCAGTTTGGTAGCTGCTGTAGATATACCGCAAGGGGTATTAGCCCTTACGGAAATGGTTCCTGATGTAGTATTGGAAGTAACGGCTATAGTGTTGGTGGTAGAGGAGCCTGTCCAGCCCGATGGCAATGTCCAGGTGTAAGAGGTAGCGCCTGCTACCGGTGCAGCAGTATACACAGCACCTGATAGAGAAAGGCAAGCTGTATCTAAACCGGTGATAGATGCCGGTGCCACCAAATTACAAGGCGAATGACGGGCAATATAAGCATCGTAGAGCGATGAAGAAGTAAGGGTTTGCACACCAGCCACCGAAGGGTCGAAATCGGCAGTGCCGGTAAAATAGCCACCGGTATATACATTGGCGCTATCATCTAAGTCTATTACAAAAGCTTCATCGGTGGTAGAGCTGCCCATGGAGGTAACCCAGGTAAAGTTTCCTACTGAATCATATTTAGCAATAAAAATATCGTTGGCGGTACTTGGCGAAGCGCCAATGTTAAAGAGAGCCGGAGAACCATCAAAGTCAACTGCAGCACCGGTAAAGCGGCCGGTTACATATACATTGCTCGCATCATCGTGCGTTATTTGATATACCTGGGCCTGGTTGCTGGTGCCGGCGCCACTTATTCCCCTTGCCCAGGAACAAGTCCCGGCGGGGGTCCAGCTGCAAAAAAAGCCGGCAAGTGTACTTCCCTGAGCAGTGATCTGTATGCCACCAAAAACACCTACCCCCCAGTAAGCTCCACCCACAATAATATTGCCCGATGGGGTTATATCTAAAGTAAAGCCATTATCATACTGGTTAGGTGTGGTAGTAGTGCCGCCCATAGCGCGCACCCATACATAATCTCCCGCATTGGTGTATTTAGCTAAAAATACATCTGTATTTACGCTCGAAGAAAGGTTAGCCGTACCTGCGCCGGCATTAAAATCGCAGGTGCCTAAAAACTGACCGGTGATATATACATCATTGTTTGCATCTACTGCTATATCGCGGGCAACTACATCGGCCGTAGCACCACCCTGAAAAGCACGGGCATATAAGCACTTGCCGGCATAGTCATATTTGGCAAAATACATATCGGCAGGTGCCGGAAAATTTACCTGCACAGCGGGTGAAAACGGATGTTCGAAGGTAATATTGGTGCTGCCAATAGTGCCGCATACAAAAATATTATCGGATGAATCGAGCGCCACACCATAAGCGTAATCGGACAAAGTACCGGTAATGCGCCGCGCCCACTGGTAATTGCCGGCTGAGTCATATTTAGCCACAAAGCCCTCTGGCCCGCCGCCCGATGTAAGGGTATTGGTGTTAGCCCCGGGGTCGAAATCTATAGCGCCACCGGCACTGAAATAGCCAACAATTATTATCGAATCATTATTGCCCAAAGCCAGCGACATACCATAGTCATCGCCGGTTCCACCAATGCGCTTGGCCCACACATACTGGCCGGCGGTGGTGTACTTGGCAAAATAAATATCGTTGTTACCCGCCGATACAAGATTGGCAGTAGCTGTATCAGGGTTAAAATCTACAGTAGACTGGAAGCCCCCGATTATATATACATAGCCGTTAGATACTACTAACCTGCGTACGTTATCGTTGCCGGTTCCGCTAGACTGGCCAATTTTTTTTGCCCAGTCGTATGATAACCCCCCTTGCTGTGCATAAAGAAGGACTGCGCACAGCGCCAAAATTGTGGTAGTAAAAATCCGCTTCATAAAATCCGAGTTTTGTTTGGCAACAATATTCGGCATGAAGCAGGCCCGAGGGCGACCTACAATTCATGAACCCCCTGTTTTGGGTTCACGAAACGGCGGAACGTATAAAATGCGGGCTGATAATCAATGTCGCCCAATCCTTATTTCGCGGAAAGAATCTTCAAACTCCTTCTTCCTTTCTTTTGAAACAGGCATGGCAATGCCGTTATCCATTTCTATAAAGCTTTCGAGGCGGCTATACTTTTTTACAAAATTGAGATTGATGAGATGCGACCGGTGAATCCGGAAAAAATTCTTTCGGCGCATTAAAAGGTCTTCAAAAAATTTGAGCTTTTTACTCACCAGCAGTTTAGAGCCATCGGCCAAAAACACATGTGTGTAAGCGCCTTCGGCCTGCAACTGGGTAATGTTGCCCACTTCGACAAACAACAAGCCATCGCTTACAGGCACCGCTATTTTGCTAAACTCATCCCCCTGAAAATTTTGCTGCAGCACTTCAAGCCTTTGTTTCATGTTGTGGCTGGTGCGCCGTGCCTTTACTTTTTCTACAGCGGCTTTTAGTTTATCTACCTGCACCGGTTTAAGCACATAGTCTACTGCCGAGTATTCGAATGCCTGCACCGCATACTCACTGTAAGCGGTTACAAATACAATTTCGAAATCTACCGTATCGAAAAAGTTCATCAATTCAAAACCACTAAACTCAGGCATTTCAATATCCAGAAAAACCACATCGGGCTGGTGCTGTTTTATGGCCAGCACCGCTTTGGGCACATTGGCGCATTGCTCCTGTATTTTTACTTCCGGGCAGTGAGTAGTCAGCAAGGTTTCAAGCCCGCGGCGGGCTCTTTCTTCATCATCTACAAGTATTGCTTTCATAGTGGTATAGTTAGCATAACCCTGGTGCCCTGCGGCAAATCAATTATCTGCAAATCTATTTTCAAATTATAATAATCGCGTAATAAACGTAAACGTTCGGTGGTAGCATCTGTTGCAAAACTCTTGTGTTTTTTCTTTCGCGCATTAATTTCTGCCGATGCTTTGCGGCCTATGCCATTGTCTTCTATAATACAAACAAGCTGTTGCGCACGCTGTTCAAACAGTACGTTTAACTGTTTGCTGCCCTGCTTATGCAGCAGCCCATGCTTTAAGGCATTCTCTACAAAAGGCTGCACTATCATAGATGGTAGCCTGACTTCGTCTTTATCTATGCCTCCGCTCACTTCGATCTTATAATGCAGCTCATCGCCAAAACGAAGTTTTTCAAGATCGAGATAAAGTGCCAACATCTCCTCCTCTTTATGCAGGGTTATAAACTCGGCACCTGATGCATCTAACACCACCCGCGTAAGCTCACTGAACTTGCCCAGGTATAATTGTGCATTAGCAGTATCCTGTTGCAACACTAAATCCTGTATGCTGTTAAGCGCATTGAACATGAAATGGGGATTCATTTGCGCCTTTAGCGTAGATAGCTGCGAGGCAATCATCCTTTTCTCTAATTCGTTTTTGCGCCGTAGCGAGCGAATGCGCCAGGCAAAAAATGCAGATACTAAACCGGCAATGGCTATAACACACAACATAAAAAACCACCAGCGCTGCCAGAATGGTGCACGTATAATAATATTGAGGTGCGCTGCTTCTGTACTTTCTACACCATCTTCGTTTAGTGCTTTTACTTCAAACACATAACTACCTGCGGGCAATGATGGATACCGCGCAAAATTACTCTTGCTATTGGTAATTATCCACCCGGTATCCAGCCCCAACATGCGGTACTTATAGGTAAACTCGCCATGGCTGCGAAAAGCAATACCCTTAAATGATATGCGGATGTTATTGTTGTAGTAAGGCAGGTTATAGGCAGCCACAAGCGCAGTATCGCGCTCGTGCACCGCAAAGGCCGAAATAAAAATAGAGGGTGGCACCAGGTTTACAGAGTTGAAATTTTCGGGAATTTCTACTATTCCTTTTGGCGTAGCTAATAGTATTTTACCGTTCAAAAATTCTATATCCGTAATTTCGTTAGATGGCAAGCCATCGAACCTGTTGTAGCGTTTTATGGCTTTGGTAACCACATTGTAGCCTACCAGATTGTCTTCCGTTACCATCCATAAAGTGTTGCCAACCACTCCCATTTTTCTAACAAACCCATTGCTTATTCCTATTTCTTTATTCAATTGTGTAGCAAACACACCCTTATTAAAACCCAACACACCATCGGTAAGTGTGCTTACCCACACTATTCCATTTGCTGTTTGGGCTATATCGGTGGCTGAAACGGTATGTCCATTAAAGGTTTTTTCCTCAAGCGTACCATTTGTGCTAAGCCATAGCCCATCGGTATGGCCCATCCATAATTCGTCATGCTGTTTATTTGCAAAAACAACCCTTGTTCGCTTACTGCGAAAAGTGTTTAGTGTATCTACACGGGGCTTTATACTTACAATAGCTGCATTAATTACCGAACCGATTAAATAGCTATCGCCACTTAACCAAGCCAGCGATTTTACATTGCTTATGCCCTGTGCGTGCGTAGCCTGCATAGATCCGCCGGTTTCGATAATCCAGGTTTTGTTTTGCCCTACAATAAGCTGTTGCTTTGCAGGGTTATACTCCATAGCCTGAATTTCGGTAGGGGTATTTTGCAGTGTAAGCGTAGCCATTTGCTTTGTTTGAAAACTGTAGCGCGATACCTTCCCGGTTTGATAGCCTATATACAAATTGTCTTTTTCATCTTTAGCCAATTGCTTTATGCGTGTATCGGCCAGTGGGCTATTGGCGGCGGTGTAAATCCACACATCAGTAGATGGAACTACAAAAATGCCATCCTGCAACGTACTGAACCAGTAATTGCCCTCTTTATCTAAAACTATATCGCTTACACTTTTGCCCGGGAAAAAAAGTTGGCCACCAAAGAGAGCGTGCAAATTGTAATCGAGGCAAAGTGCGCCGTTGCTGCTTCCAATCCACAATTTGCCTTTGTTGTCGTTGCGCAAGGCAAAAACACGTCCCAATGATGAGGGCAAGTCTATTAACCACAGCAGCGAATCATTCTTCACCTCCCACAATGAGTTTTGCTTTTCGGTGCGGGAAAGAAGCAACAACCGCTGGTCTACCATATGGAAAGAGGACATGAGCAGGGCATCGGCAAACCGGTCGGGCCGATTGGTGTTAGTGAAGAATTTTATACCCTGCTGGTCAACTACACCCAAAGCCTTTTTTTCAGAAAAATAAAGACGGCCATTAAAGCAGTGAATGTCGGCAAAAACAGAGCTGCCCGGTATGCTTAGTATACTGGCAGAATTAACCGATTGCAAAACCTTTCCGTTCTTCACTTTGCATAAGCCGCTATCGGCTGTAAGCCAGGTGCACGCACTGTCATCAAAGCAGAAGAAGGGATAGTTTTTTATACGCTTGCTCCAGTCGTATTCCAGTTTGAGTGTATCGGTATTTACCGAAAAAATCTGGCTGGTAAAGTTCTGGCACCACAGACGGCCCTTGTTATCAAAAGTGATATGCGAGATAGCCTTGCCACTATGCTGTGCGTTTTTAAAGGATATAAAATCAGTGCCATCGTATCTGTATAACCCTGCATTGCAGCCTATCCACATAAAACCATCTTTATCCTGCGCAAGGTCATAAACCTCGTTAGATGGCAATCCATTATCATCAGTTATAGTATAAAAATACGGGTGCTGCGCAGCGCAGAAGGCTACCATAAAAAACAAAAAGAAAACGAGTGTGAATGGGCGTAACACTAAGTGAAGGAAAGCAAAAAGTCTTGTTATTTGTGTAACCCATAAAAAAACCCGCCTTCATTTCTGATGGCGGGCCGCTCAAAACCTAACACTAAAAACAGAGACAGCTGAGTATATACCTATTGTTTTATAAACCTTTTCGCGGCGCTTTTACCCTGGGTGGTTTTTACCTTCACGGTATAAGATCCCTGCGCCAAAGCGGCAATATTCAGTTTTGTGATCTGGCCTTTTATAAAAATTACCTGCTCACCAATTGCCGAGTAAACTTCCAGCGCTTCTATCTGCTCATCGCATACAAGCATCAGATAATCGGTAGCGGGGTTAGGGTATATCTGCATGCTGAAATCATCTGTGGCTATATCATTTATGCCATTACATATTTCTACCACTACAGCCACGCTATCGGTAGCCACGCAACCTAAAGCGTTGGTAGCGGTAACCGAATAAGTAGTAGATACAGCTGGTGTTACCGTTTGCGAAGCAGTGGTTACACTATTGCTCCACACGTAACTTACATTGCCTGCAGCGGTAACTACAGTACCCTGGCCGGCACAGATAGTATCATCGGCAGCGGTAACTACAAGGGATACCAACGGATTAGGTACATTAATAGTATCTGCCACCGAGCAGCCGTAAGCTGATAAAGTTACGGGATATACGCCCCCTGCGCTAATTGCGTACAATGCAGTGTCAGTGCTATAACGCACCAGGCCTACGGCATCATATTCTACCCAATCGTTGGCTATATCAGTAGCAATAGCCCAGCGCACGGCGTCTATATTCATTGCCGATGGCAACTGCACTTTAAATATAGTGGCTACCTCGGGCCCTGCCACTGCGGTAGCTGTATATACTACCGACCAGTTGGCGGTGGTTGCATCACGTACATATACAGTATCTATATGGCCCGGTGCACTGGTTTCATATATCAGCACCTCTGATGCCAATACCGGGGTGGTATATCCTACTACTAGAAAATCGCGGTCGTCGCCATAATCATCGGCAGTCCATGCGGTATTTATATCGCCATAATCGGGATAGGTGTTGGGCTCGCCAAGTAGTTGCTGAGCCGACCAGCTGGTAGGGCTGTACTGTGTGCTAAAATCAATTACCAAATCTGCCCAGGTAGTATCGGGGCCGAAGGTGAACGTGGTATCGGCAATAGTTATATCAAGGGAAGTTGGGCTACTCAGTTTCACAATGCCTGCATCGTTTTGGCACAGAATGCCATCGAAAGATAGATCAGGAAGGGTTAACTGGGGCAATACAGTCAGGTTGGTAATTACTACACTATCGCAGGCAAAAAAGTCGTGATACCTGCCGCTGGTAGTATAAGTGTGTGCACCTACGGTAATACTTTCTCCGTAGCAAAGTGTCGGGAAATATTCCATTACATCTTCACTGCCATAATCAATATATACCTCTACGGTGCTATCGCAGCCATAATACTGGTAATAGTATCCTGCCAGGTAATAGGTTGTACCGTTTAGGGTTACGCTGTCGCCACCGCAAATGCTGAATTCGTAGTTATGATAATCCGGCTCAAGTTCATGGAAGTAAACTTCCACTATACTATCGCAACCAAAGTATTGGTAGTATGTACCGTACGAGGTGTAAGTCCTTCCGTTAATGGTAACACTATCCCCCGCACATTTTTGTACGTCGTGATATACATACGGCGGTTCAATTTCAGTTACCGTTATAATTACTACGCTATCGCAGTCGTAAGTTATTGGGTAGGTGCCCTCTTCGGAATATACATTGCCCCGAAAAGTTACACTATCACCTGTACAAAAACTAAGGTTGTAATTTATTGCAGGGGGTGCGTCATTTATAACTATTGTATCTTTTGCCACGCAGTGTGCCGCATCGAACACGGTAGCTATGAATGTACCGCTACCGGTATGTATTATGCTATCGGCACATAGCCAGGTTACATCATTATCGTAAATATTGGAGGTGTATGGACCAGTGCCACCGGTAATGGTAAGACCCAACTCGTGCAGCACAGGTGCACAGGCAGGCACTACATTATCTATAGCTACTGAAAAGCCTATGCAGGTATTAGTACCATTGTACTCAAATGCTCCCATATCAGGTGTGCCGTTGCGCAGGTATTCGCGCTGATCGAACAAGCCCGCTACGTTTGCTTCGGCTGCATCTATAGCCGGGCTGCCGGTTATAAGTGCATGTGTAAGCATGTAGTGACCGTTATCTCGCAAGGTAGTATCCAGCACATTTAAAGCGCTGGCACCGTAAACATTACCAGCCACTACACCACCAATTACTGCACCGGCAGTATCACCAAATAAATTATGGCCATCGAGCGATTGGAAATCACCCCACAAGTCCTGACCCGCACCGGCAGCTGTATTGCCTACAAAAATACAATTGCTGATACGGCAGGTAGAGTTTGGTGCGTTTTGCAAGGCACCGCCCCTTGATTGAGCATGGTTATTATAAAAGGTACAGTTAATCACATCCATTTGGCCACCGGCATGGTTCTTTACCGCACCACCAGCACCGGTAGCGGAGGTTGAGGCGCTGGTGTTGTTGCTAAACGTACTGTTGGTTATACGCATGTATCCACCGTTGTTGAATACTGCACCACCACCCTCGCCGCCTGCATCGGTAGTGTAGTTGTTTTTAAACGAGCAACCATTAATTATAACCGTATCGCCGTTGGCAAATACACCACCGGCCTGGTATTGCGCGTTGTTATTAATGAATACACAGTTATTTAAAGTGCTATGTGCGCCGCAACTACTCATAAACGAAGAACCAAAGGCACTGTTGCCGTTATTTGAAAAAAGAAGATTATTAAAGCTTACGCGTATGCCACTAAGATTAACGCCTATATTGTAATAAATGCCGCTTATGCGCAGGCTCATATCTTTTGGGCCGTTGATAATACAAAATGTTTGAGGTAGCGGCCATAAATACGCATCGCCACCTACACATATATCTACTACATGCGGGTTGGCCATAGTGGCACTGTTATCGGCATTAGCGCTTGTCATGGCCCAGGTAAGTGAACCGGGATCGCTACCCGATAAGGTGCTTACATAAAAATGAGTGGCATTGGCGGCCTGCCATGAAAAAAGCAGGCTGCATAAAACTGCGAGATGAAGGGTAAATTGTTTTCTCATACATGTTGGTTTTAGTTGAAAGGTGAACCAAAGATGATTCTACCACCGGCCCGCAGCAACTAAATGGTACAAGATGCAACCTAAAGGGTATGAAAAGCAGAATAAGGAGTAACCTACTGCTTAACCGGAAAAGCGATTGTAAATTCGGGTTCAGGTATTTTGGCATAAACCATAGCCCCCCTTAGCTGGCGGGTAAGCTCGTACACCATGCGCAAGCCCAGGGTAGGAGATTTTTTTACATCGAAACCTTCGGGCATGCCGATACCATTATCGGCGTAATGCAGGGTACACAGACCGGTATTATCGCTGCTGATTTGTATTTTTATAAGGCCGCCTGCATGATTTATTTGGGCATACTTAATTGAGTTGGTAACCAACTCGTTTATAATAACCCCCAATGGGATAGATGTTTCAATATCTAATGTAAGCTGAGGTGGCCTTATGCTACATTGTATTTGCACGGCAGAAGCGTTGAGGGCGCTTTTGAGATGCTGGCAAAGCTGCTGTATGTAATCCTGCAAAAGGATGGCTGTAAACTCCTGCTGCATGTATAATTTTTGGTGGATAAGGGCAATGCTTTTTATACGGTTGTGGCTATCGCGCAAGGCCTCCTTAGCAGCCGCATCGGTTACCGTGTTGGCCTGCAGGTTAAGCAGGCTGCTTACAATTTGAAGGTTATTTTTTACCCGATGGTGAATTTCGCGCATCAGCATATCCTTGTCTTTGGACTGCTGCTCTATTAGGGCATTTTTTTCTGCCAGTTGCCGGTTGGTTTTATCCTTCTCTTTACCGGTTCGGAAAATGAGAAACACCACAACAGCAAATAATAACGCCAGTAACGCAGCCAATAAAACACCTACGCGCAAATACCGGTTGTTCAGTTTAAGTATCTGAAGTTCCTGCGTTTTTTGCGTTGTTTGGTATTGTACTTCCAGTTCGCGTTGTAACAGCTCGGCACGGGCCTGCACATTCGCTATACTTTTTTGCTGGTCATCATTAAATACCGAATCATTCCAGGCGCTGTACTGCGTAAAATATTCAAGCGACTGTTCATACTTCTTTTTCTTACGGGCAACCTCGCTAAGTATTTTGTATCCCTCGCGTATAAAAACACGGGCATTGTAAAACTGTGCATCGTGTAGCAGGCGCTTGCCCAGCACTTCGGCTTCGGCAGTTTTATTTTGTTTTAAGTAAAGGTTGCATAATGCCATTATAGGGTTAAGCACGTTAATGGGCCGTTTCAGACTATCGAACAAAGCTATTGCCTGCAATAACATTTGTTGTGCTTCTGCCGGCTTATCCATCTGCGCATATAATTCTCCCACACCGGTTAGTGTCACTGCATATTCGTAGGCCCTTGTGCCGCTGCGGTTAGCAAAGTCAAGGGCTGCACTCATCATCACTTCAGCCGAATCTTTCCTGGCTGCCCGCATATATTCGCCGGCCATGTTGGTAGCTATCAGCCCGGCAAAAGCCAGATTATTGATAGCAGTAGCCTGCTGCATGGCTTGTGCATAATACTTTAAACAAAGCTGAGGCTCGCGCCCGGCAGCGCCATACACGGTGGCAATGTTATTGCAGCATGCGCCGATAGTGCGCTTATCGCCCGATTGTTCGGCAGCCTTTAATCCATCTAAATAATATTTAAGCGCGTTTTCGTAATCGGCATTGTCCTGGTACATTCCCGCTATCAGGCTTTTGCAGGCAGCTTCGTAGTACTTATTGTTGGCGCGCTTTGCATAATCCAGACTACGGCTATACTGGTCCATTGCTTCGGGCAGGCGGTTTTGTATGGCCCGTATAAGTCCGCGTGTGCGGTACGCCTCTGCCAATAATACAAGCGAATCGCCCGCAGGGGCCAATCTTATCTCCTCACCCGTTAAGCGTAGCGCCTCTGCGGTATCTGTAAAAGCAAGTTTATAGGCTAATACACCACTGAGCCTTGCCTTTGCACTATCACTTTTTACGCTGATAAGTTGCCCGCGCAACTCTTCTACGGTTTGCGCATGTGCAGACACAATAGCAAACATAAGTAAGAGCCATGTATATATTTTAGGCAAGGTCATAGTTATTCAATATGCAACATGCAGCAACTTTAGCTATGGTTCAACTTTATGGTATGAAAAGCAGTATAGGTGGTACAAAATACATTGCGGGCATTATTGCACACGTTTTAACCGTTCGAAAAGCTCATCTTTAAAATTGCGGCTAAGCGGAATAGAGGCTTTGTTCATCACTACTTCGGTATGCGAAAAGGACTCTATTTTTTTAAGGTTAACGATATAGCTTTTGTGCACCTGCATAAAATCGTTTACAGGCAGGTTGGCCATAAAATCGCGAAAGCTGGAACGCACAATGTGTTTTGCCTTTTCTGTAACCAGGTACAAATAGTTGTGATCGCTCTCCAGCCAGAGTATATCGGCTACGTTTACTTTTACAAAATGCGTATCGGTTTTTACAAACAGGCTATCGTTTACTATGCCCACCGGGCCGGTTTGCTCTACCTTGCTGCCGGTAAATGATGCAAGGGCCACTTCTATACTTGCAAACAGGTCTTGCTGCGAAAAGGGTTTAATTAAATACCCATTGGGCAATGTTGCCGCTGCTTTGGTCACCGTATCCTTATCGCTATAGGAAGTAATAAAAATAAGAGGCAACTTATACTTGCTGCGAATCAGTTGCGCAAAATCAATTCCCGATTTACCGCTGCCTAAATTTATATCGGATAAAACAATATCGGGCTTTTCTGCTTCCATGCGGCTTACCGCCTCTTCATAACTATAGGCCGGGTCCAGCACTTCGTAGCCAATCTGGGTTAGCATAGCCGCCATATCCATAGCTACCAGCGCTTCATCTTCTACAATCAATATTCTCACTTCGCTCATGTAGAAGTCAATATAGAAAAATACCGGCATTACATAAAAAATCCCCCTCTGCTTTGCGCAAAGGGGGACAAACAAAACTCAATCACCCCTGCCAGGCAGAGGTGATTGTTCTTCTCTTAGTCTTTTACAAAAGATGTCCTGACAACACCGTTTGCAGTTTGAATGCTTAGCATATAGGTGCCCTGCGCCAGGGTGCTTACCTGCAGGCGGTTAACAGGTCCGTGTTCAATCAGCACCTTTTCACCCAATACATTGTAAACATCCACCCCCTGTATCATAACATCGCTGCTTATAAACAATACATCGGCAGCAGGGTTAGGATAAACCTTAACGGATGTACCTGCCAGGTTTTCGATACCTGATATAATAACGTTTACCTCTGCAGAAGTTCCGGTGCATCCATCGGCATTTGTAACCTCTACTTTGTAATTGCCGGTTTGTGTAGCGGTATATGATTGCTGCGTAGCTGTGTTTATTATACTGTTATTAAAATACCATTGATAAACTGAGCTGGTAACACTACTGGTAAGCACCGCGCCGTTTTGCTGAATAACAGGTTCCGGTGTGGCGTTTATCACCACTACAGCTTCGGCAGATGTATCCGCCCCGCAGGTACCTGTTACAGCTACCTTGTAAGTGCCGGCATCGGCAAGTACAGTGTTGCCTACGGCATAAGCACTTACTGCTGAGCTGACAATGACCGCGTTATCTTTAATCCACTCGTAAACCAGGTTGCTGCCATCGGCGGTAACATCCAGGCTAAAGCCTAAGCCCGAGCAAACGGTAGTTGAAGCAACCGGCTGAGTAGTGATAGAAGTTGCCTGCCCCAAAGCAAGTTCCAGTGTAACTACGCTATCGCAGCTTTGTACCGAAGTAAGCGTATCATAATAAGTGCCTGCCTGTGTAAGTATGTCGCCGTTAAAATCGTAGCTATCGCCTGCGCAAATAGTCTGGCTAATGGTAGTAGCCACAGGTGCAAGCACCGTAAGGTTTAGTGTAATTACGCTATCGCAACCTACAGCGTTGGCAATAGTACGTGTGTAAACACCTGATGCAGTTATACTGTTGCCATCAAAAGTAAATGACTCGCCATTGCAGATAGTCTGGCTGAATGTGCTGGCCGATGGCTGTAATACTTCTACAGTATGCGATGCACTTGCCGAGCAGTTAGCGCCCAGCGATGCAGTTACCGTATAAGTACTGGTAGCCGATGGCGAAACAGTAACTGCGGCATTAGTACCCAGGTTATTGCTCCAGCTATAGGTATTGCCCCCATTGGCAGTAAGCGTTACGCTTTCTCCCGCGCATACAGTTGTTGAACCGGTAATACTTGCCGTAGGACCACTCTGCACACTAATAGTCTGGCTGGCGGTGGCGGTGCATCCGCTCAAGGTAGCCGTTACCGTGTAAGTAGTAGCTGCCGATGGCGTAACAGTGATGGCCGCAGTAGTTTCGTTGTTGCTCCAGTTATAGGTAGTGCCACCGGTTGCCGTTAAGGTAGCTGATAGGCCCGCACAAATGGCCGTTGGTCCGTTAATAGATGCATTTACAGCTATTACACTAACCGCTTGCGAGGCAGTAGCCGAGCAGTTACCCGCACCGGTTACAGTTACAGTATAAGTAGTAGTGGCCGATGGGGTGAAAGTGGCGGCTGCATTGTTGCCACCGCTATTGCTCCAGGCGTAAATGCCGTTACCCGTTGCAGTAAGTGTTACTGGCTGACCGGCGCACACAGATGAAGCACCACTAATGGAAGCAATTGGCAGAGGATTAACCGTGATAGTAGCAGATGCAGTGGCTGAACAGTTATTAGCGTTAGAAACAGTAACCGTGTAGGTAGTAGTAGTGGCTGGTGCAACTGCCTGGCTGGATGCAGTGCCCAGGTTATTGCTCCACGCATAGGTGCTTCCGCCACTGGCATTAAGCGTTGTAGATACCCCCGCACATACCGTAGCCGAAGCCGGGCTAACTGCTGCGGTAGGATTGCTGTAAGCACTCACTAATTGCGAAGCAGTGGCGGAGCAAGTACCGTTTGTAACGGTTACGCTATAGGTAGTGTTGGCTGATGGCGAAACAGTAACTGCGGCATTGTTGCCCAAGCCATTGCTCCACGTATACGTGCTGCCACCGGTTGCTGTAAGCGTTGTAGAGCCGCCAGGGCACACACCAAAGGCACCCGTAATACCTGCTGTAATTCCGTTGCTTACTGTAACTGCTACCGTATTGGATGTAACCGTGCCGCAACTGCCTGTAATTACTACGTGGTAGTTGCCCGCATTGGCAGCAGTAGCATTAGCTACACTGTAAGTAGCCGATGTAGCTCCATTAATATTCTGGCCGCCTTTGCGCCATTGGTAGGTGGTGTTATTACCTGCACTACCGGTTACTGATAAGCTAAACGGACCATTTACGCATACAGTTTGTGCAACGGGCTGTTGCGTTATAGCCGCTGATGAAATTACTGTAACAGTTGCCGCTGGCGAAGTAATGCTACCGCACGTGCCGGTTGCTGTAACTGTATAACTGCCGCTATCGCTTAAGGCAGCCGCAGGTATAGTGAAAGTGCTGTTGGTTGCATTTGCTATAACCACGTTGTTCTTCTTCCATACATAAGTGATAGTGCCTGCACCCGATGGAACGCAGACTAATTCTATCTGTGTACCGGAGCACACTGTTTGCGATGCCGGGGTTTGGACAAAACTTGTGCTACCCAATACCGAAAGGCTGGCAGCATTAGATGTGGTGCTACCACATGTACCAGTAACCGAAACAGAG
Source organism: Chitinophagales bacterium (assembly GCA_035299425.1). Lineage (GTDB taxonomy): Bacteria > Bacteroidota > Bacteroidia > Chitinophagales > LD1 > Bog-950. The sequence continues at coordinate 53,132 of DATGWP010000080.1, forward strand.
TAATTGCCTATATCGCCTGCGGCTGTATTTAAAATAGTTAATGTGCTGGTAGTGGTGCCGGCATAGTGGCCGTTATCGTTTATAGCCGTATTGCCCTTGCGCCATTGGTAAGTAAGCAGACCGGTACCGGTGGCAGTTACCGCAAATGTAGTGGTTGAATCCTGGCAGGTAGATGTGGCCTGTGGCTGCACCATAATGGCAGTAACAGGATTGACAGTAAGCAGGGCTGCGTTGGATGTTTGCGGCCCGCAGGTAGAGGTCATTACGCAGGTATAACTACCGCTATCGGCTGCTGTAACCGAAGCAATATTATAAGAAGCGCCGGTGGCGTCGCTGATGTTTACGCCGTTTTTCTTCCACTGGTAAGTACCGCTGCCACCTGTAATAGCAATTGAGAAGCCAGCCGGCTGTCCGGGACACACCGTTACATTTTGCGGGTGCGATGATATAGTAGCGCCGGCAGCAATACCCAAAGTTGCGCTATAAGTTTCGCTGTTGTAGCAGGCATTGCTGATAACACAGGTATAAGTACCGGTATCGGTAGAGGCTACAGTGTTTATAGTATAAGTTGCGTTGGTAGCACCGTTAATTAATGCGCCATTCTTTTTCCATTGGTAAGTAAGCCCGCTTTCATAACCGGCAGCTGTAAAGCTGGCCGTAGCGCCTATACACGCAGTAGTGTTAACCGGATTGCGGGTAATAGAAGGTAATTGGGCTACTAATCCGATTTCGGATTCGGTTAATGCGCGGTTGTAAATGCGTATTTCATCCATAAAACCGTTCAGGGTATTAGCGCCACTTTGGTCAGCACCAAAACGTAATGGCGCCGTGTTGTTTGCAATGTTACCGGTAGCGGCAGTGCTTAACACCAAAGCGCCATTGATATATATTTTAACGGTAGCGCCATCGTACGTGCAAACTGCGTGGTACCAAGTGCTGCTGTTTAGCACTGGAGTAGTATGGTACGCATTACCCAGTATAATTACACGCAGGCGCGATTGATACAAATCCATTAAAAAGTTATTCGAACTGTTTTTATCTATCAACCGCTGGCTGCCGGCAATCACATTTGATTTAAACCAGCAGGCTATGGTAATTTGATTGGTAAAGGAAGCAATAGCAGGATTGGAACCTATAGTAAGATAACTGCCGCCGCCTGGAAAACTAAAGGCATCGAAACCATTGCCGTTACGGTCTGGCCCAGAGGTCATACCACCGGTTATACCGGGGTTGCCCATATTACTGGCGCTGAAATCTTTATAAAATTCGCCATTGATATTTACGGCGGGGTAATAAGCTACCAACCCGGTGCTGCTTACAGGTGCTGCCGGCATGCGGGTAAGTAATGCAGGATTTGAAGTAACAGTACCGCAGGTATTTGTTGCAATTAATGTATACGCACCGGTATCGGCTAATGTGGCGTTATTAATTGTGAGTGTGGTTGTAGTAGCGCCATTTACATCAACACCGTTTTTCTGCCATTGGTAAGTATTATTGCTACCGTTTACAGCAGCTGTAAAGGTTATGTTTTGTGTGCCACAAATAGTAGCGCTTACAGGTTGTACGCTAAAACCCGGCTCGCAACCCAGCTTAATTAAAAAGCCATTGTTGTTTACTGTGCTTATAGGCGATAGGGTGCCGGCTGTAAGATTATTGGCGTGGGTACCGGCCAGATAAACAACATTGCCCGAAATAGCAATACCTCCCGTTGTGGTATTATTGCCCTGGCTGTTAGTATTGTTTGCCCCCTCGCGGATGTAATAATTATTGGCCCACACTGCAGAGGTGCCAGAGGCATAAGTCAGTTTATATACTAATATACCCGGGTAAGCATCAAGATTGCCTAAACTACCGCCAGGATATGAAGGATTATAACTCCATGGAAAGCCACCTGCAGTTGCATGTCCGCCAACAGCTGCCCATATATTGCCATCTGTATCAAACCCTATGCCCTTGCCCGATAATACACGGCCGGCACCCGAAGTAGTTGATACGGTATTTTGCCATGGACTGGCGAAGGATGCATTAAACCCACCAAACTGTATATAGGAAGCATTGCCGCCGTAACCAACCTCAAGCATATACGCCAGTTGTCCGTTTGGTTTTACAGCCAGGCCTTTAAACCGGTTAGTTACACCGGTGTTGCCAACCGATTGCGTACCCTGGTATACAAGGCTCGCGTTCAGTTTAATAATAATACCATAGCCATATATAGTACTGTTAATTTGCTGCCCGCCACCATTGTATTGCAGCGTTGTATATGAGCCCGATACGCTGGTTGCCATAAAAACATTTCCGTTTGCATCGGTACGTATTTCATCTATAAACTCCTGCCCAAAGCCGGCCTCGGCACCGTAGCGATAAAAATCTACCATGGCACCATTGGTATTGGTTATACGGCCATACCAGGTTTCGTAAAAATTAGTATTGTTTGCCGAGCCCATATTTACATTGGTGCCCGACCCCGGATTGCGGTAATTAAAGTTTTGTGTAGAGGCGCTGGCCAGGTTATTGGTATTTACACTTGCACCAAAGTATACATAGCCCGTAAAGGCATCGTGGCATATAACCATATTGGCTACATCGCCGGCACCTGAATATCCCATGCTATGTGTAAACTGGGCTACACCACCGCTGTTTAGTTTTACAATAAAGCCGTTAATGCTACCTATATTGCTGATGGCAGTATTTGTATTACCAATATCAAAGGTTGTAGTAACACCATTGCCTGATGCATCGGTACCGGCGTAATAAACATTGCCGCTGGCATCTACAGCAATTGCAGTAGGCGTTAAGTAGGCAAAGCTGCCGTAAGTGGGGGTATGCACCCACTGCGGCACACCGGCCGGGTTGAACTTAGCCACAAAGCAGCCCCGCATATTGGTATTGCCCATGGCTGGCAGCACCGTGCTGCCAATGGTTAACGTAGAGTTGTAATGCCCGCATACGTAAGTGTTGCCCGCCGCATCAGCTACTACATCGGTAAAATTTTCGAGCGAGCCGCCGCTGATGGTATTAGCCCACGTAAAACTTTGCGCGTAGCCGGAATTAAAAGCAAACAGCGCCAGGCAGAAAAGCAATACGAGGGGCATTGTTGTTTTTCGCCTTGTTTGCTTAAAGAATAAATTTTTCATAACGATTGAATTTTGTTTGAGCGCAAACATCCTTCAAGCACGCCCTGTATTCCAGGCAACTTCATAAACGGTAGGTTTGAGTATATGAATGGTAAATAGCTATGTAGTCATATGCTATATTTGCCGCATGAGCTTCTACGGCACCTCTATACCCGATTTATTAAAACGCCTTGAAACTGAAACTGGAGCGGCCAAGGCTAATACCTATTTATACCTGGCTGTAGAGCATAAAGCAAGCGACCCGGTCACAGCTTTAAGCTATGCCAACCTTGCCTTAGAAATCTGTAGCGCAGAAAATTTAAAGGAAACCGAAATAGACTACTGGACAGTGCGCGCTATTTTAGAAGAAGGCGTTTCGGCATCAGAAAAAGCTATTGAGCATTTAGAAAAGGCGGTGGCCATAGCTGCCGAAATAAAAGATGAACAAGGTCGGCTTACAGCCCTGCAAAAAATAGGGCTGCACAAAATGCGGCAACATAAAACTGATGAAGCCGGTGAGATTTTAATGCGCTGTGTAGAAGACTACAAACTGCTGCCCGACACCCTAATGAAAGCGGAATGCTATCACCAAACGGCACAGTATTTAATGAATGTTGATTTGAAGCAAGCTGTTGAAATAGCTTTGAGCGGATTGGCAATAGCCAAAAACATTGGCCGCCCGCTGGACCAGGTACACCACCTGAAAACGTTGTTGAATATAGCCGCTAAAAGCGGTGATGACGACAAGGCTATTGAATATGGGTTAGAAGCATTGCGGATTAAAGAGGAGAACAATGACCAGACTGCATTGCTGGGTACAGCACGGCGAATAGCACACCTTTATTTGAAACGTAACGAGCAAGTGCTGGCGCAAAAATATTTTGAACGCGAAGTGCAATTACATGCAGCACCCGTAAATATACACCGCACCGCACAACTACAGTTGGAAGATGCTGAAAGCTATTTTTACAGCGGGCGTGTAGCAGAGGCGCTGACTTTTGCAAAGCAAGCTATAAACATTGCCACTGCAGAAAACAACCTGCGTAAACTCGGCAATGCCGAGTTTCAGATGGGCAATCTTCTTTTTTTGAATAAAGAATTTAATGCGGCCATCCCATATCTGGAGAAGTCCATCCTGACAAAAGGTGATGCGATTGCTGCTAACGACCATATTGCCACGCTTGATTTACTGCACCAATGCTATGAGCAGGCTGAGCAATACATGGAGGCTTATACTACGCTGAGAAAAAAATCGGCGCTGGAGGCAGAACTGATAAACAGCGAGCGTATAAAAGAAGTAACCCAACTTAACAAGCGCTACGAAACGGAAAAGCGGGAAGCCGAATTGCGCGACTTAAAAATAAAGCAACAGCAAACAGAGCTTGAGCGCAGCGAAAGCGAATTGAAAGCCATTAAGGCACAAATGAACCCGCACTTCATATTTAATGCGCTGAACAGTATACAGGAGATGTTTTTTATAGGCGATAAACGATTGGCCAACGAGCACCTGGGCAAATTCAGTCAGTTAACGCGCGAGATCCTAAAAGCCAGCGGCAAACAATACATTACGTTATCTGAGGAAATAGAAATGCTGAAAAAGTATCTGGACCTTGAAGGCCTGCGCTTTGAAAAGGACTTTTCATTTTCCGTAACAATGAATAATGAAGATGCCGCTGACGATATTTTACTACCGCCCATGCTGATACAGCCATATGTGGAGAACAGTATTCGCCACGGCTTATTACATAAGCAAGGCGGAAAAAGCATTTCGATAGATTTTGTTTTTGATGAACCTGCCAGGCAATTGCGCTGCACGGTGAGCGATAATGGAGTAGGGCGCAAAGCATCATCTGAAATAAACAAAGGGCGCAAACAATTGCATGAGTCGTTTTCTACCTCTGCCAACGCTAAGCGCTTAGAACTACTTAACCAAAACCGCGACGAAAAAATAGGAGTAGAATATGAAGATTTGGAGAACGGAACTAAAGTAGTGATATTGATACCCGTAAGCTATGATTAAGGCTATAATAATAGATGATGAAGCAAAAGCGCGGCGCATAATAGAGGCGCTGCTGAAAGAGTATTGCCCCGATGTAGAGGTTGTAGCCATAGCCGAAGATGTGCCATCAGGCGTTATTGCTATTAACCAGCACAAACCCGATGTATTGTTTTTAGATGTAGAGATGCCCGGCTATACCGGTTTTCAGTTGCTAGATTTTTTTCGCGATATAGATTTTGAAATTGTGTTTACCACTGCCCACAGCGATTATGCCGTGCAGGCTTTTCGTGTAAGTGCGATTGATTTTTTATTGAAGCCTATACAGATATCAGAATTAATAGCCGCAGTAGAAAAAGTAAAGCTAAAGCAGGGGCAGAATAAAGAGCGCATTTCTATATTGAAAGAAAACTTTAAAGATAATTCGATAAAAAAACTGGCGCTACCGGTTGCCGAAGGTTTAACCTTTGTAGACACTGATACGCTTACACATTTAGAAGCGGACGGAGCCTATACGCATTTTCATTTTGCCGAAGGCCGCAAAATTATTGTAAGCAAAAAGATAAAGGAGTTTGAAGAAGCATTGACGCAGCAGAACAATTTCTTCAGAACGCACCGGTCATTTATAGTAAACCTGAAGAAGATAAAACAATACGTAAAACAGGAAGGCGGCTATGTGTTGCTGGATAACGAAATTCAAATACCATTGGCGCGCGAACGGAAGGATGAGTTTATGCAGGTAATAGAAAGGATGAGTTTATGAAACGCGAGCAGGTTTACGAGCTATTAGAACGCAAACACAAAGAATACAACTCGGCAAACTTTATAGCAAATGACCCCATCAGTGTTCCGCACCGGTTTACTAAGTTGCAGGATATTGAAATCATTGGTTTCTGGGTTGCCATGCTGGCATGGGGCAACCGCAAGGGTATTATTAACTCAGGCAATAAACTGGTGGAGCTGATGGAAGGCGCGCCACACGATTTTGTAATGAATCATAAGGAAACAGACCTTAAACGGTTTCTCGATTTTAAGCACCGGACTTTTAATGCTACCGATGCCCTATACTTTATAGAATTTTTTAAGCAACATTACAGCAAACACAATTCGCTGGAAGAAGCTTTTGTAACTCGGTTGAGCAGGAAACCGGGTAATCAGGCAAAGCGGTTAGAGGCATTCCACGATTACTTTTTTTCTTTTGATGACGCACCGCACCGAACGCGTAAACATATTGCCACACCCTTGCGCGGCAGCACCTGCAAACGCATGAATATGTTTCTGCGCTGGATGGTGCGCAAAGACAAACACGGAGTAGATTTTGGTTTGTGGAAGAAGATAAAGCCTTCGCAATTGTATATACCATTGGATGTACACGTCGACAGAACAGCGCGCAAGCTGGGCCTTATCCGCCGCAAGCAAACCGATTGGGAAACAGTGGTAGAGTTAACCGAAAACCTGAAACAGTTTGACCCGAAAGACCCGGTTAAATATGACTTCTCTTTGTTTGGTATAAGTGTGTTAGATAAAATGGAGATACATTAGCCGCCATGGATATTCAAAAGCAACTTTTCGATTCGTTTGAAATTGATGAACAATTTCTGCCGGCTAAAACTAATGATGAAGAGAAGTTCCGCGCCATCCGGCAATTGCTTATCCATCGTATTGATGAACTTATCCGCACCGATTTTGATAAACTGAAATGGATACTTTACCGCATTGATATAAGCGAGAAAAAGCTGGCCGAAACGCTGAAGACAAGTGAGCAGGATGCATCCTCTATAATAGCCGATATGATAATAACGCGCCAGCTTGAGAAAGCGGAGAGCAGGAAGAAATTTAGCGAAGGTGAGACCGCTGATTGGTCTTTTGACCTGTAGGTTCGATTACAGATAAGTACAATTGATTACTCTGATAACGATGTAAATTCAACCGATGTGTTTTTTATTATTCTTGCATTTGTATTTATCTGAGTAATCTTTTTTAAAATCTGTGTAATCGACATATAATATGAGCAACGCTAACAATCCTAACCTGAAATCGTGGGTAGAAGTAAAGCCAGGCAGCGATTTTCCTATACAAAATTTGCCCTTTGGTATTTTTAAGACAGCCGGTACGCATGCCCGCGCGGGGGTTGCCATAGGCGAATATATACTGGACCTTTCGGTAATAGCCCATGCGGGTTTACTTGATTCTATCACGTTTGACAAAGAGGTATTGTCGCACCCTGTATTGAATGATTTTATTGCGCAGGGCAAGGCAGTTACTAATGCAGTACGCGAAAGGGTATCGCATTTGCTGAATGCCGACAACCCACAACTGCGTGATAACAAAGTGATGCGCGATAACTGCCTGATAAAGCAGAGTGATGCGCAAATGCAGCTACCGGTGCACGTGCCTAACTATACCGATTTTTACTCGAGCATAGAGCATGCAACCAACGTAGGTACTATGTTCCGCGACCCAGCTAATGCACTGTTGCCAAACTGGAAACACCTACCGGTAGGTTACCACGGCCGTGCCTCATCTATTGTAGTTAGCGGCACGCCTATCCGCCGCCCTAAAGGACAGACCAAAGCGGATGATGCACCGGTGCCTTCTTTCGGCCCATGTAAGCTATTAGACTTTGAACTGGAGATGGCTTTTATAACCGGTAAGCCAACTAACCTGGGCGAGAGCATTACCACAGCCAATGCGGAAGAGCATATTTTTGGCATGGTGTTGTTTAACGACTGGAGCGCACGCGATATACAAAAGTGGGAGTATGTTCCGCTGGGGCCATTTTTGGCCAAAAACTTCGGCTCTACTATTTCACCATGGATAGTAACTCTTGAAGCGCTGGAGCCATTTAGAGTAGAAACCCCAAAACAAGAACCGGAGGTGTTGCCATACCTGAAATCGGAAGGCAAGCGCAACATAGATATTAAACTCGAGGTAGAAATTATACCCGAAGGTGGCCAGGGCAAAGTAGTGTCCAATAGCAACTTTAAATACATGTACTGGAATATGTCGCAGCAACTAGCGCACCATACCGTAAACGGCTGCAATATTATGGTGGGCGATATGTATGCCAGCGGCACAATCAGCGGCCCGACACCGGATAGCTACGGTTCGATGCTGGAAATTAGCTGGCAGGGTAAAAACCCGGTGAAAATGCCCGATGGTACCGAGCGCAGGTTTATTTTAGATAACGATACAGTAGTAATGCGCGGCCACTGCGAAAAAGATGGTGTGCGTGTTGGTTTTGGAGAATGCAGCGGCAAGATATTACCGGCTTTGTAAAATATGAAACAGTTTGTAATTGCAACTACAGAAGACACCTTGTTAGTCAGGCAAAGTATCCCATATAATATTTACAATACAGTTAAGTGGGCTTTGCTGCTTAGTCTGCTTGCTTTACCAGTATACTCATATTTTGCAAGTGTCATCGTTATACTTGTAAGTATTATTGTTTTTGTATTACTTGTTTTTCCTAATACATATATCTCACAACCCTTCTTGAATATTAACTCGACAACAGGAAAAATAAGCTACTACCACTCTAAAGATATATTAGACGTAAACCTTTTTGGCAAAGTGGAATTGGTTGTAAATGAAGACCATGACGATTTATTTAGTATTGGATTGCTTGCTCTTACGAACAAAAAAGAAGATAGCGTGAGGATTTTTGAATGTCAATTGGGCTACTTTTCTGATGATCAATCTGTAGAGATTGCCATTGCGATTGCAAAGTTTCTCCAATTCGAATTGATTACTAATGTTACAGAAGAAGATTGATACACTATGACCTACTACCTTATAGCGATACTACTCATAATAATGGGTGCCGGTGCGCGCACTATGTTTGAGATTGCCCACCATGCCCTCGGCCGCGAGCACGAGTCCTTTGGCCCTGCGGCAGATACTAACCGGCTGATTTTTTTAGCGCTGTGGTTTGTGCTGATGATGGTGGTGGATGTGATACTATTGCGCAACAAAGACCTGAAAAACAGGAATATCTATATAGCCTTGCTTTCAGTTGGTGTATTAGCGCCAACCGCTTATATGTTTTTAACACACTAATGTGATTTTACTCATACTTTAAGGTAGATGAGCTACATACATTTGTAGCATGCGCAAAGTGGGTTTGATTTTTCTTACCACCGTTTTTTTAACGGGCAATACGCAGTTGGTTCAATTGCTAAAGATTCCCGCTTTGTTCTTCCATTTCTCCGAGCATGCTGCTAACAACAATGTTTCGTTCCTGGAGTACCTGCACAATCATTACCTTCATGTGCACAAAGACAAAGATTATAGCCGCGACAAGCAGTTGCCATTTATGAATGCCGAAAACACGGTTAATAAGGAAGCAAACGCTATCGCTCCGCTATCAATACAAAAGCAAGCCACTGAGCTGCCTCGTACCTGCCTTTATCTTGTTTACCGCCCCATCCATAATCTTACCGCTTTTCATACTTCTATCTGGCAACCACCGCGGGCCTGAGTTTACAACTGTTTTCGTGTAGTGTTTTTATGGCTGATCCATTTGTTATGCCAGTATAACTACATGTGCTTATATGTCCTTTTTTGAACAAACTAAAAAATAGAAAATATGAATACTGCTCACTGGCATTTAATATTAAACCATGTACCTATATTGGGCACATTGGCTTGTATCATAATTATTGCGTTTGGCTTGCTGCGCAAAAACCGCGACACCCAGTTACTGGGCTTGGCGGGTGTAGTTGTAATGGCGCTCATATCATTAATAGTAATGGAAACAGGTGAGGGTGCAGAAGAACTGGTAGAAAAGCTACCAGGAATAGCCGATGCTGCTATGGATGCGCACGAAGATGCAGCCAAAATTGCGAACATCATTTTGATTGTTGCAGGTGTTTTTTCCGTAATAACACTGGCGCTTCACTTTTTTAAGCGCGGGTTGTATGTAGCTGCCGTGTGGCTTACACTCATTATATCGGCAGTGGCTTTTGGGTTTATGGGCTATACTGGTTATTTGGGAGGCAAAATACGCCATACAGAAACCAGTGCTGTTAATGCTGCAAACCCGCAACAAACAGGTGATGCGGCAGAGGCCGCCACAGAAGAAGAAGATTAACAAAGCAGGCCCCGCGAAAAAAACCGGGGCCTGTTAATTTTGATTCTCTAATATTGAGAATGATTTCTTTGCACACATCAGATTTACCAATACCCAAACTGCACGAACACCTGTTAGGTGCAGTGGCGCCACGGCCTATTGCTTTTGCTACTACTATAGATAAAGAAGGCAATGTGAACCTGGCGCCGTTTTCGTTCTTCAATTGTTTTGGTGCTAACCCGCCTACACTGATTTTTTCTCCGGCGCGTAGTGGCAAAACAGGCGCCACCAAAAACACACACGATAATGTGTTGGAAGTGCCCGAGTGCGTAATAAACATTGCTCCTTATAGCATACTGTATCAAATGAACCTGGCGGCGCACATGTATCCAAAAGGAACAGATGAGTTTGCTAAATCAGGCCTAACACCTATACCAAGTGTAACGGTTAAACCTCCGCGCGTGGCTGAATGCTATGTGCAGATGGAATGTAAGGTAAAGCAGGTAATAGAAACCGGGCCCGGTGGTGGTGCGGGTAATCTTGTTATTTGCGAAGTGACAATGATACACATAGATGAAAAAGTGTTGGATGCTGAAGGCAGTATAGACCCGGCTAAGATGGATTACATAGCCCGCCTTGGCAAACAATACTGGTGCCGCATAGGTGCCGAAAGCATTATCACAATCCCCGGTTTTAAGATGGCGAATGAACTGGGGCTTGGTTTCGATGGATTGCCAGAGGAGATTCGCCACTCGAAATACCTGACCGGTAACGAGATTGCACAGATAGCAGCCTTACATACTTTCCCTACTGTCGAAGAAATCTCACAGTTAAAACAAGCCGACTTTGTATTGGAAATTGAAGAAGCTACTAAGGGTAATTTTGAAGAATTTGAACGGCGCATAAACGACCGGGTTAAAATTGAAGTAAAGCGCGGCAGTTTGCCGCTGGCTTTTCAGTTGTTGATGTTGGTGGAAGAGCACAAGCATTAAATATAGATGCTTGCTTTAAAGCAGCTTCCACCCTAACTCCTGTACCTGTTTTTTACCTTTCTCTCTAAACGCATCGGTAGATTTGCGGATAGGGCCAATGTAAGTAACCTTAACAGGGGTAACGCCACAAAACTCTAGCACAGATTTTTTAAGCATGTTTACGCTTGGCCTGCCAAAGGCTAACCAATAATAAATACTGGGTTGATCGAGTGTAGTGATAATATGGGCCGTTCTGCCAGCCAGCAGTTTATCCCACCACACCGAGTTTTCGCGGTATTTAAATGCCATGCCTGGTAAAAATAACCTATCGATAAAGCCCTTGGCTATGGCGGGCAGGCCACCCCACCATACTGGGTGCACCCATACCAGGTGTTCGGCCCACTGTATTTTTTCCCAGGCTGCCAGCAAGTCGGGCTCCAGTTCGCTGCGCTTTTGAAAACCATATTGCAGATTGGGGTTGAACTGCAACTCTGCAATTACTATTTCTTTTACTTCGGCACCTGATGTAAGGGCACCTTGCTTATAAGCATCGGCAAGTCCAAAGTTGTAGCTTTGCTTGTTAGGGTGGCAATTAATAATGAGTATCTTTTTCATGTGCTTTATATATGCGGCAAAGCTGCAGCAAGCACATCACAATAAAATTGACAAACATCACAATCGTAGCTAACCTTGTGCAATTTTCCGGCGCAGGCGGCTCAGTGTTTCTCTTTCTATACCCAAATACGAGGCTATGTGGTAAAGCGGTACACGCTCAAACAAGGTGGGTTGTTTTTCCAGCAATTGTAAGTAACGCTCTTCGCCGTTCATAAACAAAAAGCTTTCAATCCTTTCGGTGCTCATCCGGTAGGTTTGTTCGGCCATTAACCGGCCAAAGCGCTCCCAATTGTGAGACTTACTGTATGCCTCTCTCAATACAGTAGCGGTAAAAAGCATTACTTCCGCATCTTCAATGGCTTCTATATAATACTTGCTTGGGGTTTGGGCCAGCATACTATCATAATCTACAACAAAGTCATTTTCGAAAAAGAAACAGGTGTTTATCTCCTTGCCATCTATTATATAATAAGTACGGAATGCGCCTTTATTAATAAATCCTATCTCGTGGCTAATGCTCCCTTCTTTTACAAATAATTCCTTTGCCTTATAGGTTTTGGGCTTTAAATAAGGCTCGAAGAATGCACAGTCCTCATCAGTTACAAGTTGTGTTGAGCGCAGGTAATCTTTAAATTGTTGGTACCACATAGGGCTAAGCTAATGCTATTCATTTAAAACCATGCAAGTACACCATTAAATGATGTTTGCACATTCCTGTTACATTTGAAATGCTGAAACCTTGTGTTCTAAAGAAAGAAAAGTGAGCAGGTTAAAATTCAGAAAGAAACAATGCCCTACATCCCACTATTTATACTCAAACATTTTTTACGGCGGGTAAAAAGCCGTGCTAATGTATCGAACCCGCAGGCAGCGCGCCGTGGTTTTGAACGCATAACCGGTAAATGGAACACGCCCCTGAGCGGGTTTACTTATCAGCCTATAGAGGCAGCAGGTATACATGCCGAATGGATTTATCCCGAAGGATGCGATAAAACCAAAGTACTGTTGTACTTTCATGGTGGCGGTTACTTTACCGGTAGCTATAACACACACAGGGCATTGGTTAGTAAACTAGCCCAAAATGCCGGCATCAGCGCACTGAATATTAATTACCGCTTAGCACCAGAGCACCCATACCCGGCTGCTATTGAAGACTGCGCAAGTGTTTATCAATGGTTATTAGCACAGGGATTCTCTTCGGTTAATATTTGTTTTGGGGGCGATAGTGCCGGTGGCGGTTGCACCATAGGCACATTGACTTACCTGCGCGATAAAGGTATTCCGCTGCCTAAGTGTGCTATTGCCATTTCGCCCTGGCTTGACCATACCTTTGCCGGCGATTCGTTTCCTCATAAAGATGCCGTGGACCCTATGTTGCTGGCAAGTGCATTCCCCGATGTAAGCAAATACTATATGGGCGATAGCGATGCTAATTCGCCTTATGCTTCTCCACTGTTTCACTCACTGGCGGGTTTGCCGCCTGTATTGGTACAAGTAGGCGAAGATGAATTGCTGCTAAGCGATTCGGTACGCTTTGCCGAAAAAGCAAAAGCAGATGGCAGCGATGTAATGCTGGAGGTTTACCCCGGCATGTTTCACGTATTCAATGCCTTTTGGCGGGTAATGCCCAAAGCGCGCCTGGCCAACAAAAAGCTGGGAGAGTTTATGCGAAAGCAACTTTATAACAAATAAATTCATCTATTGTAAAACCACATTTATGAAAAAGGTAATTCCATTATTGGTTATTATTTGCCTGCTCGTTTCATCATGCAAAAAAGAAGGACAACCACAGGTGAATACCGTAGAGTATTCTATAGGCTGCACCGATTGCATGGTGGTGTATGTATCTGACCAAAACGGCACACAAACCAGCGAATACAACCAAAACAGCAGCTGGACTTATTCGTTTGATGCTGCCGCAGGGCAGCAGGTATTATTAATGGCGCACAATACTGCAGCAAGCCACCAAAGTGTAACAGCCACTATAAAACAGAATGGCGCGGTGCTTAAAACCAAAACCACCTATTGCCCCATTAATGGCATATCGTTTTGTGTAGATACCATCCGTTAAAGTTTTTTAACCGCATGTTTTTTCAAAATCCCCACTACACAGGGGATTTTTTATTTTCACGCCTCAAATTTTTTATATGGTACAGGAATTAAACGATCAGGAAATTGTAAGACGCGAGAAGCTGACTAAGCTGACAGAGATGGGTATAGATGCTTATCCTGCAGCAGCATTTGATGTTAACTACACTACAAAACAGATACTTGAAGGGTATAACGATACTGAAAAGAACTTTCAGGATGTGAGTATTGCCGGACGTATTATGAGCATAAACAGCAAAGGTAAGGTTACCTTTTTTAAGATACAGGACCAGGTGGGCAAAATTCAGCTGTTCGTTAGTATAGATAATGTGTGCCCCGGCGAAGACAAAACATTTTACACTTCGGTGGTAACTCACCTGTTGGATATAGGTGACTTTGTAGGTGTAAAGGGCGAGACCTTTATTACTAAAACAGGTGAGACATCTATCCGTGTTAAGGAATTGACGGTGCTTGGTAAGGCGCTTCGTCCGCTACCGGTGGTGAAGGTAAAGGATGGCGAAACATTTGATGCTTTTGCCGATGTGGAGTTACGTTACCGTCAGCGCTATGTTGACCTGGTAGTGAACCCGCACGTGCGCGAAACATTTTTAAAGCGCACCAGAATGATACAAACCATGCGCGACTTTTTGAACGAGTCGGGCGCACTGGAAGTAGATACACCGGTATTGCAAAATATACCCGGCGGTGCAGCTGCACGTCCGTTTACAACGCACCACAATGCGCTCGATGTGCCTTTCTATCTGCGTATAGCCAATGAGCTTTACCTGAAAAGATTGATAGTAGGCGGGTTTGATTTTGTATATGAGTTTAGCCGTAACTTCCGCAACGAAGGTATTGACAGAACACATAATCCGGAGTTTACAGTGTTGGAGTTTTATGTAGCCTACAAAGATTATTTCTGGATGATGGACTACACCGAGAAGATGATGGAGCGTATTGCCATTGCCCTGCACGGCACTACCGAAGTTCCTTTTGGTGATTCTGTTATTAGTTTCAAAGCGCCATTTAAGCGTGTTAGCATTTATGATGCTATAAAAGAGCATACCGGTTTTGACATAAGCGAGATGAACGAAGACCAGTTGCGCGACGTTTGCAAACAACTGCATATAGGAACCGACGCCAGCATGGGCAAAGGCAAACTGGTAGATGAAATTTTTGGCGGCAAGTGTGAGGGCAACTTTATTCAGCCAACGTTTATTATCGATTATCCGGTTGAGCTAAGCCCACTAACTAAAAAGCACCGCAGCAAAGCCGGATTGGTAGAGCGTTTTGAGCTAATGATAAACGGAAAGGAAATAGCTAACGCCTACACTGAGCTAAACGACCCGCTTGACCAGCGAGCCCGTTTTGAAGAACAGGTAAAACTGATGGAGCGGGGTGATGACGAGGCTATGTTTATTGACCACGACTTTTTACGTGCGCTGGAATACGGCATGCCACCTACATCGGGTATTGGTATAGGTATAGACCGTTTGGCTATGCTGATGACGAACAATACTACTATCCAAGAAGTGCTTTTGTTCCCTCAAATGCGACCAGAGAAACCGGTTGAGAAAGTGGTAGAGAACAAACAGGCATAATTTTTAAGTAAATTTTAAAAGCAACCTCGCACTAAACGGGGTTGCTTTTTCGTTTCAGTTAAGTATTAAGTAATTTGCAGGCACAAACTATATAAATGAACAAGCGCATCATTTTTGTTTTTGGATTTCTTTTCTGTTTTATAATTGGCTTCGCCCAGGTTAAATCAACCGACCTTAAAGTTTTTACACAGGAAGACTGGGATAAGCTGAGCCAGCAACAAAAAGACTCTATCAATAAGCGGTTTAGTGTACAGTTTGAAGAGGCCAAAAAAGAAGCCGCCATTACCGATGAGGGCCGTGCTAACCAGGTAATAGATGATGCGCTTCAAAATGTAAACGGCACCACATCGCTTACGTTTACCAATTACCCAAAAGGGCAGTTTCGCGATGAATTAACTAAATTCAAAAACCTGCAGGAGTTTACCTGTACCAAATGCCGCCAGCTTGATTTGGTTTCGCTGTTCAGCCAACTGGGCCAACTACCTAAGCTACGCAAAGTAAACCTGGCCGGTGGTGCGCTTAAAGGTTTACCTGATAATATCAGCAAACTAAAAGCGCTGGAAGATTTGAACCTGAAGGATAACAACTTCACTACCCTGCCCGATTCGTTTATCCATCTAAAAAACCTAAAGGTATTAGACCTGGAGCACAACGCTTATTTGTATGAAGAAGATGTGTTTGAAAGAATTAAAAACCTGAACATAGAAGAACTTGATTTTTCTGCCAGCGGTTTACTGGAGCTAAACAACAAAGTAGGACAGGTGAAGAGTTTAAAAAAACTAAACCTGGCTGTAAACGATATCAAAACATTACCGGCATCTTTCAGCCAGTTAAGCAACCTGCAGGAGTTGAACCTGTCGCTGAACGTGAACATGGATGTGGCGCAAATAGTTACTACTGTATCGTCTTTATCTCAGCTTACATCGCTCGATTTAAGCCAGTGCAGTATAGATAACCTGCCCCTGGACATAAGCAAATTGACTGCATTAAAAAAACTGGACCTACGCGCCAACAGGCTGACTACACTTCCTCTTACATTCGGCTCACTTACCAACCTTGAATATCTGGATTTGGGCTACCTGGAAATGGGCACGCGCATGAATAAAATAACTGACCTGGGCCCGTCGTTCAGCAGCTTAAAAAAGCTGAAATACCTGAACCTGTCGGGCAACCAGTTAGCCGCATTACCGGAAGGTTTTTCGGGATTGGTAGAACTGGAAGAATTGAATGTAAATCTGAACAAGTTGACTGCCTTTCCAGTGGCTGTTACCAGCCTGGTAAAACTTAAAAAACTTGATTTAGGTTTGAATACCCTTAACGCTGTGCCTGCTGAAATAAGCAATCTAACCAACCTGGAATACCTGAACCTGGATAATAACTTTTTTACCAAACGCGAAAACAAAATAAGCACGCTTGCCACGCAAATATGTAGCCTTAAAAAGCTGCGGGTGCTTTCTATAAAAGATAACGTAATTGAAACGCTGCCTGCTTGTATCGGTGACCTGACAAACCTTGAAAAGCTTGACCTGCGCGACAACCTGATTACAGAAATTCCGGTATCTATTACCTGGCTTAAGAACCTTACATGGTTGGATTTAAAAGCCAACGATTTCAGTGCTTTGCCGGCGGGTTTTGAGGGGCTAACTAAATTGAAAGAACTGAACCTTTCTATGAACCCCAAACTGAATTTTGACGCTGAAAAAGGCAAACTAGCTCAGTTAAAAAATCTTGACTTTTTAGACCTTAGCTATAACAACATTACTAAAGAGCAGATAGACCCTTTCCGTAATTTACTGCCAAATACCAAAGTGGTAAACTGGGACTACAGCAAGCGCACCTTGCCGCAGCCCGAAAAGCCGCGCAATGCGCCAGCACAGGAGAAACCCCGAAACGCACCTGCAGGCAAGGGTAAATTTTAACTACCGCGGTTTCTGAGCTAACTTTTTGTTTGGTATAATTTCTTTTTGTTACTTTTCAGTAACAGAAAAACTCCAAACGTATATGCTCAAAATTTACGCTCTGCTTTTCGCTCTTGTTTTTGCTATTAATTTTTCAGCCAATGCGCAGTGCAGCAATGGCCGCTACCGCGATAAAATTTTCGACGCCCAAACCAGCACTGTCACTTTTGGCAACGCCATGAAATTCGACAGCACGTTTGTCGATCTTAAGATGGACATCTACCAGCCCACCGGCGACCAGTTTGCCCACCGCCCCCTTATTATGCTGGCCTTTGGTGGCAGCTTCACTGCCGGTTTCCGTCAAAGCCCCGATATTGTTTACCTCTGCAATGAGTTTACCAAGCGGGGTTATGTATGCGCCTCTATCGATTACCGCCTGGGTTTTGAAGGTGGCAGCGATAGCGACACCAACCAGTTTAAAGCGCTGATGCGCGGTGTGCAGGATATGAAGGCTGCTGTACGCTATCTTTATAAAGATGCGCAAACCAGTAATGCATACCGCATAGATACCAACCAGATTTTTATCGGCGGTGTTTCGGCCGGTGCATTTATCGGGTTGAACTATGCTTATGGAAAACAGGATACACTTTCCCGTATTTCTCCGCCGTGGGCATTCCCCACGCTGGCTGCATTGGGCGGCCCCGAAGGTAACAGTGGTAACCCGGGCTACTCTACCAAAGTAAAAGGGGTTATTGATTTATGCGGTGGTATAGCCGACACCGTTTGGATAATGCCTAACGACCCGATATTGGTGGGTGTGCATGGCACTGCCGATGATTTGGTAGCCTGCTATTATGATAGCGTGTATGCGCTTACGCATCCCGAAAGCTTATTGTTTGGTGGCGGCGATGTAAATAACCGCGCAGGCCACATAGGGCTCAACTACAGTTTTAAATTGTTCCACGGTGCAGGTCACGTGCCTTTTATTCTGCCATGTTTCCTTCCGCAACTTTCGCCTTGCAAAGAATATATGGACACTACCGAAAATCTTATCCGCGATTTTCTTTATGGCAATGTCGACTGCGACGAAACGCTCATTTCGGGTATTGCTACGGTAGAAGAGAATATTGCAGTGTCTGTATTTCCTAACCCCGCCAGCGATGTAATAAATATACACTCGCAATATGATAAAGACCTGACAGCCGAGGTGTTCTCAGTAGAAGGTAAATTGCTGTGGCAAAAAACATTAGCCGGTGGCGGCAAACAAACCATAACCAGGTCCGAACTGGGCACCGGTACTTTTATGCTGCGCATTACCAGCCGCGAAACCAACGCTAACCGTATTGAGCGGCTGGTGTTTTATTGATATAATATGTATTATAGAGTCCTGGAGTTTGTAACTTTTGTAAACAAATAATTAAACCGTATGAAGAAAATATTTTTGCCCCTGCTACTGGTTAGCCTTTTTTTAAGTCGTGTTTCGGCACAATGTACCGAAACCAACGAAACCAAGGTGTTGCTTGTGGGTGATAGCTGGGCCTCGTTTATGCATATCAACAGCAATATCAATAATGTATTTAAAACGTGGGGGTTTAGCAATTATAAGTACCTGAGCAATTCCAACATTGCAGTAAACGGCGCCGAAACTGATGATTTTATGCAGGCTGGCAAGCAGGCAGAAATACGAACGCTCATCAACGATAATCCATCTATAGAAATAGTGCATTTGAGTATAGGCGGTAACGATTTTCTGGGCGATTGGAATGTAAACATGACGCAGACAGAAGTTGACACATTAGGTTCGCAGGTGATGTACAGGCTCGATTCTGTAATACGGTTTATTAAAAGTTGCAAGCCTGGAATAAAGATACTGTGGAGCGGCTATTGCTACACCAACTTTAAAGAGGTAATTACCGGTTTCCTTTCGCCTACCAACCACCCTTTTTACAACACCTGGCATGGCATGGGCGACCCTGATTTTATTCAAATCAATACCATGCAAAACTATATATCGCAAAAGGTGGAAGAATACTGTAGCCAAACCACCGATGTATATTACATAAATGCAACATCGCTTATGCAGTATGTGTATGGGCAACCAACCGCTATGAGCGTTCCGCCATCGGGCACTTATGCAGCACATACCCAGTCAATACCCTTAGGCGACCCTAACTATCCTTCGCCAAAAGCAAGTATGCTCGACTGGGGCTTTACGCGCGATTGTTTCCACCTTACTCCAGAGGCATACGCCCACCTGATTAGTTACCACACGCAAAAGTTTTATCACAAACAGCTGATGGATGATGCTTACATGCTTGCTGAAAACACAAGCCAAACGGGCTCCGTTTCTTCCACCGGTGCGGTGTCCAGTTCGCTATTTGTTGGCGAAAACAGCGGAGAGCAATTTTCAACTGTTCTTTCGTTTAACACCAGCGCTATGGCCGATACTACATTGCGTAAGGCCAGCCTGTTTTTAAGAAGAAAAGCCTTGACCGGCACCAACCCGGTAACCAGCAACATTGAAGTAAAAATAAAGAGCGGTAGCTTTGGAACTACCGCTAACGTAGAGGCCGCCGACTTTTCGGCAGCAGGCGATGCAGCGGGTAATCCCTGCTTGTTTGGTTCTAATAGCGCTAACGATGATTGGGTACGTTTAGACTTGCCGGTTTCTGTACTACCGTTTATTAACAACAATAATAACGTGCAGTTTATAATTTCTACCCCGGGCGCCAGCGGTGGCAAAACTGAATTTTACGATGCTACTGACCCGGATTTTGCACCCGTGCTAAATACCGCCTACGGCGAAACTCCCTCGGCTATTTCAGAAGTTAACAGGCTGAAAGATTTCCGCGTTTATCCTAATCCTACCAACGGCCGCTTAACTATTGAGGTTGTAAATGAAGTGGTAAAGAACATAGAAGTCAGCAACCTGTTGGGTGCTTCGGTGCTGCAACCACAATTGCAAAACAATACCATCGATATTTCGGCACTGCCGGCCGGTATGTATATGCTAAACATTACTACTGCCAACGGCAAAGCTTCACAAAGAATAGTAAAAGAATAACCACCTTAGTCTCTTGACGGATTTTACAGAAACAGCCGCTCTGCTTACCAGGGCGGCTGTTTTCGTTTACAGCCTACTGTATTTTAGTGTTTCTGATTCTTGCCAAGTAGCTATTATTTTAAAAGTTATCATACTTAAAGTATTTACATTTATATTTAAAGAGTACCTCTATTTTAAATCATTGAAATTCAGCTTATTTAAAAAAATTCATTTTCTGAAATCAGAGATATTAATTAAACGCCTCTTAATGCATTGGTTTTTAAATAGTTACAAAGGGGTTTACATCAGGGTGTTTACATAACTTTCTCACAAGTAATTAATTTTGAGCAGCTTGTGCCATGTAAGGGGTTTACAATGTCATTAACTTAAGCTGTATTTGACTGTTATGCTCTCCTCCTTCGCCGCCACCGCGGCGGTTTTTAAGGAGGAGTGGCTCGCGAAGCGAGACGAGGTGGTGCTTAAGTTAATGACAGGAGGTAAACGCCATATTTCCCAAAAGCCGCTACTTCCTTATCCAACAATCCTATCGTTCGTTTGTTTTGGTACTACAGAATGCCCACATTCGCACCGCTTAAATTTTCCCGCTCATGTCTCCACACGTTCGCAAGGTTGTAGGTATCTGGTTGCTCATCGGCTGTGTTATGGTTTTCTTCCAGGTGATACTGGGTGGCGTTACCCGCCTTACCGAGTCGGGCTTATCTATCACCCAATGGAAACCCCTCAACGGCATTGTTCCCCCGCTAAACGAGGCCGACTGGAACCAGGAGTTTGATTTGTATAAAGAAAAGGTGCAGTACAAAATCATTAACGAGGGAATGACCCTGCAGGAGTTTAAGTGGATTTTCTTCTGGGAGTTTTTTCACCGGTTTTGGGGCCGCATGTTTGCCGTGGTTTTCATCTTCCCCTTCATCTATTTTATAGCCAAAGGATATTTACAAAAGCGCTTAATCATCTCGCTCATCGGCTTGTTCCTCTTTGGCGGCCTGCAAGGCTTTGTAGGTTGGATAATGGTAAAAGGAGGACTGACCGGTGTGTTTGTTCCCCCGCTTAGGTTAACCGTGCACCTGGTGCTGGCCTTTATTTTATTAGGTTGGACCGTGTGGCTTACATTGTCGGTGCTGAGAGAAAACTTTAAACTATGTGCTCCCGATAAGCAATTAAAGTCACTTCGTGGTTTAGCCATCGGTTTTGCCGTGGTGTTGCTTCTTCAAATATTTTTAGGCGGCATTGTATCGGGTATGAAAGCCGGCCTTGCCTATCCTACATGGCCCGATATGAATGGCGAGTATATACCGGCCGCCTTATGGAGTGAGCCCGCTAACTGGGCTGGCTTCACCAACTTCCTTCCGCAAGATCACTGGGGCCGCACCTTCATTCAATTCACCCATCGATGCACAGCCTATTTGCTTTTGGTGCTGGTGGCAGTGTTCTACTTTAAATCGCGTAACCTGAATACCGATAAAGTTTTCAAATTCGGGCTAAACCTGTTTCCGGTGTTGGTATTGTTGCAGGCTACTATTGGCATAATTACCGTGCTGAATTGCGTTGGCAAAATTCCGTTAAGCTGGGGTATGCTGCACCAGGGCGGGGCCATGCTGCTTGTTGCCGAAACGGTTTTTGTTATTTTCCATCTTTATTCAAAAGGTGGAACCGATTCAATTCAAAGTAGAGGGAGTATTTAACCTACCCGGCGCAGGCTGGGTGGTGTTGGTGGAATGCATTACCATCGACTACCAGTTTGATTACAATAAGCCATACTTATTAAATGGCATGGCGGGTAAAATGTTTGCCCCTATGGCCGCTAAAGATAAACAGGGAAACCCACGCTTGCACCTTTATTGTTTTACATTAGATAAGGAGGCCGACAGATTTAATTTTAAAGAGGGAGATGCAGTAACACTAACGTCTACAAAAAAATGAGCGAAAAGAAAACCTCCTTCATTACCTACTTCATTATAGTAGTAGCCGCCCTTGGTTACTTTGTAGATATATATGACCTTATACTATTCAACGTAGTAAAGAAGGAAAGCCTGGAAGTAATTATGCAGGGCGCTGCGCCCGAGCTATTAAAAAGCACCGGCATTTTTCTGTTCAATATGCAGATGACCGGTATGCTGATAGGCGGTATACTATGGGGCGTGTGGGGCGATAAAAAGGGAAGGCTATCGGTGCTCTTCGGCTCTATACTTCTTTACTCGGCTGCCAATATTTTAAATGCCTTTGTAACCAGCATACCCATGTATGCCATTATACGCGTGGTAGCAGGCATAGGCCTTGCCGGTGAGTTAGGCGCAGGCATTACGCTCGTGAGTGAAACCATGAGCAAAGAAAAGCGCGGCTATGGCACTATGATAATAGTATCGTTTGGGGCGCTGGGTGCAGTAGCGGCAGCGCTTGTCGGGGCTAACGGGCAAGCTATAGGCAGTGTGCTGGGCAGCATATTCAATACCACGTTTGCCAACTGGCAGGTAGCGTATATTTTGGGTGGAGTGATGGGGCTGTTACTGCTAATGTTGCGCGTGGGCACTATCGAATCGGGTATGTTTAAAAGCGTGCTGCACAGCGAGGTAAGCAAAGGCGATATCCGTATGCTGTTCAACAACAAAGAGCGTTTTTTAAAATACCTCAATTGTATTTTGATAGGCCTGCCTATCTGGTATTTCATTGGCCTGATAGTAGCCAACAGCGAACTGATATGGGCTAAGGATTTGCAGATTCAAGGGAAAGTGGTGAATGGCTCGGCGCTGATGTATGCTTACATCGGGCTTAGTGTGGGCGATGTGTTCAGCGGGCTAATCAGCCAGCTATTGCGCAGCCGCCGAAAGGTGGTATTGCTATACCTTGCCTTTAGTATTGTGTTGCTTACGTACTATTTGTTTTTCGCCACCGGTATTTCGGTGCAGGGATTTTACCTGCTCACTTTCTTAGTGGGCTGTGCAACCGGCTACTGGGCCATATTTGTAACCATAGCCGCCGAGCAGTTTGGCACCAACATACGCGCCACGGTAACCACTACCACACCTAACTTTGTGCGGGGTGCGGTTCCGCTTATAACTATGTTGTTCCAGTTTCTATCGGGCAGCTTTTTAAATAATGTAACCAGCGCTTTTGTGGTGGGTGTGCTTTGCCTCGGGCTTTCACTATGGGCTATTTTACGCGCTAAAGAAACCTTTGCAAAAGACCTGGATTATACTGAGCAGTATCCGTAAGGTCATAAGATATTTTATTTTCATACTTTACACACATTAAACCACATACCCCCTATGTTCACCCAATCCAACTATTTTATCAAACAGGAGTTTGCCCTGTTTAAGCTGACCAGCAAATACTTTATTACCAACCCCGAAACCAAAGAGACCATTGCCATAGCGGAAGAAAACATAAGCCCGCTGCATAAATACTCGCGCCTGTTTATCAAAAAGCAATTCTTTGGCACCAGGGTGGACATTAAAGATGCGGCCTCGCAACAGGTATTATACACTATCAAAAAATCAGGATTCTGGGCACCTAAGGTTTCAGTAACAGATTCCACAGGCAATAACCTGGGCTACTTTCAAAGCAAAACCTTTTCGTTAAAAGGTATGTTTGATGTATATGAAAGCAACAATACCAAACTGGCACAAGTTACGGGCGAGTTCTTTAAATGGAACTATACATTTACCGATATTACCGGAAAGCAGCTGGGCCTGGTCACCAAACAATGGTCGGGACTGGGTAAGGAGTTGTTTACCAATTCCGACAACTATATGATATCGATAGATGAATCGGTGCAGGGTAACTCTAATATTATGGCATTGCTAATAATCGCTGGGCTGGCCATAGATATAGTATACCGCGAAAGGAACTGATAATCACCCGAAAAACAGCGTTATAACAACTGTTTTATGCACAAAAACATTTTTTTGGCAAAGGGCGGGATGTTTTTACTTTCGCACCACATTTAAAACCAAAAGACATGTCAAACATCGCAGAAAGAGTAAAGAAAATTATCGTTGACAAACTAGGTGTTGAAGAAAGCCAGGTAACTCCTGAAGCTAGCTTTACCAACGACCTGGGCGCCGATTCACTGGACACTGTGGAATTGATTATGGAATTCGAGAAGGAATTCAATATCAGCATACCAGATGAGCAGGCCGAAACGATTGGCACTGTTGGACAGGCCATAGAATACCTTGAAAAAACCGTTAGCAAGTAATAGAGAAAGAAAAAATTGAAAGGGTGGCAGACTAATAATCTGCCACTTTGTTTTTATAATAGTGCCATGATTTTTAACGGAAAATAAAGGAGGCAAACAGGCGTTTAGAAGCGCTACTGAAAAGCACTTTATTTCTACTTCCTAAAACACTCAGCAGAGCATGGTTTTGAAACGAGCAGTTGTTACCGGACTTGGAGCCCTTACACCCATAGGGAACACCGCCGGAGAATATTGGAATAGCCTACAGAACGGAGTTAGCGGCGCTGCCCCTATTACCCGTTTTGATGTTTCTAAATTCCGTACCCGTTTTGCATGCGAGGTAAAAAACTTTGACCCTTACCAGTTTATCGACCGCAAAGAAGTAAAGCGTATCGACCGCTTTACACAGTATGCTTTGGTTTGTGGCGACGAAGCCATTAAAGATGCGGGTCTTGATACCGCTACCGGTTTGAATAAAGACAGGGTAGGTGTTATTTGGGGTTCGGGTGTAGGTGGCCTCGATGTTTTTCACGAAGAAATTATTGCATTTGCCAAAGGCGACGGCACACCGCGCTTTAATCCGTTTTATGTACCCAAGATGATTATAGATATAGCCGCCGGGCTTATATCTATGCGCTATGGTTACCGTGGGCCTAACTTTGCTACCGTAGCAGCCTGCGCAACCAGCAATATAGCCCTGATTGAAGCATTCAACCTTATACGCTTAAATAAAGCATCTGTATTTGTAACCGGCGGATCTGAGGCGCCTATTAGCCCCGGTGGTATCGGCGGCTTTAACGCCATGCGCGCCATGAGCGAGCGAAACGATGACCCGGAAACGGCATCGCGCCCGTTTGATAAAGACCGCGATGGTTTTGTAATAGGCGAGGGGGCAGGCTCTATTGTCATTGAAGAGTTGGAACATGCCCTGGCACGTGGCGCCAAAATTTATTGCGAGTTGGTAGGCGGCGGACTTAGTGCCGATGCTCACCATTTAACAGCGCCACATCCCGAAGGTTTGGGCGCAGCCCTGGCTATGCAAGGAACCTTTGAAGATTCCGGTCTTAAACCAATCGACGTTGATTATATAAATGTGCATGGAACCTCTACCCCGCTAGGTGATATTGCTGAGCTTTCTGCTATTAAAAAAGTATTTGGTGAGCACGCTTACAACCTAAATATAAGCAGCACAAAATCTATGACGGGTCACCTGTTAGGTGCCGCCAGCGCTGTAGAGGCCATAGCCTGTATAATGGCAATTAAAGATGGCATAGTGCCCCCAACCATCAACCATTTTACCGACGACCCCGCTATTGACCCACGATTTAACCTTACCTTCAACAAACCGCAAAAGCGCACCGTAAACGTAGCCATGAGCAACGGCTTTGGCTTTGGTGGGCACAATGCTACGGTGTTGTTTAAGAAGTATGAGGGGTAAGGGGTTAAACGGCTAAAAGTTTAAAAGGGTAAAAGGGTAATACAGTTTAGTTTTTTACATTAGTGGTATTCATAAATAGTAGTTATGGAATACACCCTTGAAACTCTTGAAGTTTACAAATTAGCCGAAGAGTTATCTGATAAAATTTGGAATATAGTTGTAAAGTGGGATTATCTTCTAAGAAAAGACCTGGGGTCGCAACTTACCAGTGCAGCAGATTCTGTTTCTGCGAATATAGCGGAAGGTTATGGAAGGCATTACTATGGTGAAAGCAAAAACTTCTATTTTTATGCAAGGGGTTCGTTACTTGAAACTAAATCATGGCTGGGCAAGTGTAAACGAAGAAAAATAATTGATGAAGAACAATGTGACAAGTTGCTTAACGATGTCGAACTAATAATGGCAAAATTAATCAACTACATAAAATTTGTCCAAAAATCACAAAGCAAAACTCAAGCTAAAAAGAAGTAAACTTGCCGGCATTCCCATTTAGCCTTTTAAACCTTTAACCGTTTAGCCTCACTGGTGATAAGAAAATTCTACAACACCTTTTTTTCTGACGATAAGCAGATGGCTTCGTATATACGAAGCATTACAGGTATTACACCCTCTAACCTTAAACTGTTTAAGCAGGTTTTTCAGCACCGCAGTAAATTTATAGAGACAAAAGAAAACAATGAGCGCTTAGAGTTGCTGGGCGATTCGATACTGGATGCTATTGTCTGCGAGTATCTGTTTAAGAAATACCCCTATAAAGAAGAGGGCTTTATGACCGAGCTGCGCTCTAAAATTGTAAACCGCAAGTCGTTAAATGAAGTAGGCACCAAGCTGGGGCTGGTAGAAAAACTGGCCTACAACCGCCGCAGTATGAATGATGTTTCGAAAGACCTGGCTGGTAATACATTCGAAGCGCTGGTTGGCGCTGTTTATTTAGATGCAGGTTTCGATGCGACGAAAAAATTCATTCTGAGAAGAGTGCTTAAAAATCTTATAGACGTAGATAATCTGGAAGTAACCAACTCCGATTTCAAGAGCCAGATATTCCATTACATACAGCGTGAGGGCAAGAGTATTGATTTTAAGGTGGCTGAAGAAAAGAGCAAGAACCGCCGGGCTTACTTTGTTATAGACCTGGAGATAAACGGGAAGGCAATTGCACGCGGCGAAGGCTTTAGCAAAAAAATAGCTGAACAGAATGCCGCAATGAATGCACTTAAGATTTTAGGTGTAGAGCCGCAGGTAGATGCTTAAAGGCTATTTGTCGTCGGCCTTATCATCTTTAAACAAATCTTTTTCTTCTACTACTTTAATGGCATCGCCATCTTTGAGCGTTTTCGAAATTAACTTGAAAGGAGCTTTTACTACCATTTCGCCATCAGTAAGTCCCGATTTAATTTCAATGTAGTTGGCATCCTGTATACCGGTAGTTACTTTTTTAGCTACTACTTTCCCATTCTCTGTAACCCATACAATTTCGGCTACATCTTTCTTCTCGTCTTCTTTTGCTTTGGCTTTAGCTGCCGCCGTTTTGGCATAGTCTTCATCTTTCTCCTTCAGGTCTTTCTCTTCGCGGGTGGTAACCGATTGAATAGGCACTGTAAGCACACCTTCTTTAGCTTCAGTTTTAATATCTACCGTAGCGCTCATGCCCGGGCGGAAAGGAAACAACTTGCCTATCTCCGGTTTAATCAAATCGGCATACGATTCTTTAAGCAGCTTAATTTTTACCGTAAAGTTAGTAGCCTGCGAAGTGCTGATAACCTGCTGCACCGAACTGGTAGAAGAGTAAGATACCTGCGAAACCACACCCCTGAATTTCTTTTTGATGTAAGCATCTACCTCTATATCAGCTGTATCGCCCAGCGATATGCGCAATACATCATTCTCATTTACATCTACCTCTGCCTGCATATTGTTCAGGTCGGCTATACGGATAATTTCTGTACCGGCCATTTGTGCGGTACCTACCACACGCTCACCCAGCTTTACATTTACCAGCGATACGATACCATCTATTGGTGCGTAAATAGTGGTTTTGCGCAGGTTGTCGTTTGCCTGTTTTAATTGTGCCTCGGCGCTGCTTACGCTAAAGTTAGCGGCGTTAACCTGCTCGTTAGCTGTTTCGTAATTGGCATTGGCCTGGTCAAATTGCAGTTTTACTCCCTCATATTCCGCGTCAGAAATTACTTTCTCATTATGCAATTGTGTATTACGGTCGAAGTTGCGTTTAGCCTGGTCGAACGATGCTTTTGCCTGTATGGCTGTAGCACGAGCGCTTGATAAGCTTGCTTTTAATTGATTAACGCTGGCCGTAGCTTGTGTTACAATGGCCTCGTAAATAGCCGGGTTAATTACAGCCATCAGTTTGCCTTTCTTTACCGAGTCACCCTCCTGCACATTCAATTGTATTACCTCCCCCGAAACTTCGGAGCTAAGCTTTACTTCGGTTTGCGGATTTATCTTTCCGCTGGCGGTTACAGTTTCTACCAACGAGCGTTTTGTCGCCTTATCAACTGCTACTTCCAGTACATCGCCTTTGCCTACCCAACCTTGTTTTTTACCTATTACGGCAAATATCAATAGCACAGCTAATGCTACTCCCAGGCCTATTAAAAGTTTATTGTTTTTCATGTGTGGTTATCGCCTTTACTTTCTTCTGTGTGTTGTGTTACTTCAATTCGCTTTCTAGTCTTAAAGGTTTACCCTGGTAAAAATCGAGTACCTTTTGACGGAATACATAGGTGTATTTTGCCTTTATCATTTCCGACTCTGCTATAGCCACGTTATTTTTAGACTGCTGCAAATCGAAGGTACCTAACATACCAGCACCAAATCGTTTCTCAAACGCCGTATATGATTTATTGGCTGCTTCAGCCGCCTTGCTATTGGCTACATAGCTTTGTATAGCGGCTTTGGTATTGGTATAAGCCTGCTCGATATCTACACGAAACTGATTTTTGGTTCCCTCTAACTGCAACTCGCGTATCTGCATTTGCAGGCGGGCGTTTTGTATGTTGGTTACGCGTTGCCATTTGCTGAATAAAGGCACATTCAGGCTTACACCAATTACTTTTCTAAAGTTATCTTTCAAGCCTTCCTGTACTGTCTTATACCGGTCGAAGTCGTTACTGGGAATGTAAAATGGAGTTCCCCCTAAATTGATGGTGTCTACACGGGTACGATAAAGTGCATCCTGGCTAAAGTAACCGGCACTCAGGTTACCAAACACTGATATAGTAGGACTTAATGCACCATAAGCAATTTTACGCGATGCGTTAGCGCTTTTTAGCCTGGCTTCGGCGCTCAATATACTTGGTTGTGTGCCAAGGGCCGATTGATAGATAGATGCCGATGTAAGTGCAGTGATATCCTCTACATTATCCAGCTTTATCTCGGGCACTTCTATCACGAATGTTTCATCATTTAACTGTAACAATTGTTTTAGTGATAGGGTAGCAAGGTCTACAGCGTTTTGGGCAGCTACCACATTGGCTTCGTCGCGGGCAAGCTGCGCATCAAAATCATATCCAGAAGTTTCGGGTAGACTGCCTGCACGGATGCGTGCATTTATAGAGGCATTCTGGTCTTGCGTTAACAGCTTTTGCTTTTCCGCTACTTTCAAAATCTCTTTGTTCAAAAGTATTTGCAGGTACGATGACGCTACCGATAAGGCTATGTTGCGCTTGCTGTTTTCGTAATCGAATTTAGAGGCTATCAATTCGTATTTGGTGCGCTCTATATTGTATATCTGCTGTAAACCCGTAAAGATGGGCAGTCCCGCCTGCAAGGATGCTTGTAATGATTGCGAGTTACCTTCGGCAAAGCTATAAGTCTGCGGGTTGAAACCGTTGCCAAAGTTATTGCTAAAGGTAAGGCTACCATCTACCGAGGGCAAAAGGTTAAGCTTGCTTTGCAGGTTATCGTTTTTAGAAACCGATGCCAGAACCTCGGCTTGCCTTACCTGTATATTGTGCTTAAAGGCATAGTCAATACACGTTTCCAATGTCCACTTTGTGGTGGTTTGTGCGCTTACAAATTGGGTAGCAGATATTAGTATGGCAAAGGCTGAAAATAGCAGGCGTTTCACTTGTAAATTTTGAAGGCGCTAAAGTAAACGATTTGGGGAAACAAAAATTTTACTTCCATCCAAAGTGCTTCTCAATGCGCTGTTTTTGCCGTACATGGTGGCGAAAGTGTATGTTGCAGAGGGTAATCCACTCGGCAGTATTAAGCCAACCGAGGAAAGGGTGCTTAATTTTAAGGTCGGGGTTGCTTTGGGGTATGCGCTTTATAAAATCGCTGGCCATGGTTTTTACTTCCTCCAACTTGGCTATTAGCTGCTCCTTTGTTTCGGGTTGCTTGGGTACTACGGCCACCTGGCGCGGCATTTCGTATTTAACCGGCGGCAGCATTTTGAAAGTGAAAATAAGGTGGGATGAAAACTTCATACTCTTGCCGGCCTCGGTGCCTTCCTGCATAAGGCAGCGCTCGGCATTTTTAAAAAAGAAACCTTTGGCGCTCATCCATAAGTGTATGCCTACCTGCCCCAGGCTCCAGTCGTGCTCGGAGGGTTTACGGGTAATTTGGTCGAAATCGTATCGGTTGTACTCTTTTATCCAGTAGTCGATGGCTTCGTGTGTTTGCTTCTCCAGTTTCTGCAGGTTCATGGTAATGTGGTCTGTTCGGGTTATCTAATCAATTTACCAAATCACTCTCAAAACTTCCCTTGGGTGTTTCTACTATGCGCTTTACTTCTTTACCATTTTCATAAATCACCAAAGTAGGTACTGCAATGATGTTGTGTTTTTTAACAACAAGCAAAGGGGCCTTTTTGTTCCGGCTTACGCCTAATACTTTCATATTCTCCATAGAAAAGCCTGCCCGGTTAAGCACCTTGATCCAACGGGGCACCTCGCGCTGGCTATCGCTGCACCAGCTACCAAAAACCAACACTAACTGCTTGCCGGTTAAATATTGGTTAATCTTTTCCAGAAGGCTTTCGTTTACCTCATAGGCCCGGTATTCGGGCAAAAACCATTGCCTCATTTCGGCATCGGCCGAAAAATCCTGTACCTGCAATTTGCCGGTTCGAACCTTATCAAACTTCTGCTGGGCGCTTATTGCGAGCGTGCAACATGAAAAGCAGAGAATAAAGAGGGCTTTCATTACTTCCATTTGTTCTGCACGCCTATAGTGCGGTGAGCTTCGTCTACCTTCTTCTCAATTTGCCCGGTAAGTATGTGAAAGAACATAACAAAATCGGAACCCAGACTGTAGAAGGGGTATTTGAAGGTAGCCGGGCGGTTTTTCTCGAGACCAAAGTGGCCAACCCACGCAAAGCCATAGCCTGCCAATGGCATGCCCAATAGCCACCAGGCGTTTTTTGTAACAATGGCAGTTATAAAAAAGCCGATAACGATGCCGGTACCAATAAAATGCAGAGCCCTGTTCACGGGGCGGGCGTGTTCGGTAAGGTAGTAGGGGTAAAAATCCCAAAAGGTTTTGTATTCTTTATCGGTGCTCATGCTATTCTGTTTTATGCGAATATAAATAAGTAGTTCAAGAATAGTGGGCCGGTGGCTATTTTTGAAAAATGGTATACCCCCCTCTAATCTAGTTGCCTGTTTTTAAGTATGTTGTGTTTGCAAGTGGTATACCCCCCAATGTCATTGACTTAAGCCAAACAGCCACACACCCCGTCCGGTGCAAAGCCACCGGACACCCCTCTCAAGAGGGGAAAATACAAGCAGCTAACAATTAGCTCTTCCTTAAGTAAATGACATTGGTATACCCCCGTGCGGTTTAGATAGACACAGCAAGCATCGTTTCGCTCGACCAACTACTTTTTGAATGCCCACCGTGTGGCGGTGAAAGGGGGAGAGTTTAGCCAAACATGGCTAGTAAATGCTGGTGCATTTTTTACCCTGGTTATGTTGTTAATGCCGGTGCACCAAAACTTCAATTTTTTGAAAATGGTGCACGTGGGGCTATATAAAAAGCTGGTTATCAATTATGTTTTGCCCAAACTGGTGCAGGGGGGGGGGCCCTGTTGGCCACTTAAGACATTGGGTTATCCCTACAAGTGTTTGAACTGTCGGACCATATGGGCCGTCTCTACGGAAAGGGGTTTTTTCATCATTTGTTCAGGGTTGCAACCCGGGTATACAAATAGGTACCGTTTCTACGGTACTGAAAGGCCCGCCCTATATAACTATGTTTGGAACAGTATGGATTGCCCTTGTATTTTGCCAATTAATTTATCAGGAATAATGAACGATATAACGGCGTTGGGGTTAGCCATAACTGTTCGAAACCCTTATAAGCCCCAACGGGGCACAATAAATTAGCATCGGGTAAAGCCCGATGAAAACTACGATTTGTATCTCTTAAGGCCTGTAAGGCCGCAATACTATTTGGCGCCTTAATTATTGCGCCCTTACAGGGCTTGAGTTGGGAATTGCGACATACACAGGCCTACAGCCTGTGCTGATAGATTAAGGCCTTTCAGGCCATATTGCAATGTTTCGAACAGTTATGGGGGCTAGCTACGCTGCTGGGTTATGGGCCACCTATACAGATACCAGGGCCCACCTAAAGCTATGGAATAAATTTTAAGAGATTACCTGACGGCAATAAACCATTACGTGTACCGGTAATGGTATTTTTAAGTATTGTAGCACGGTAAGTACAGTGCTGTATTTAATATTATGCAAAACAGGGCATACAAATTTTTTTGTAGCGGGCTATTGACAAACAGCCCGGCACCCTCTATTTTATGTGGCGAAACATTTGCTTAACATAATTAAGAAAAAGGCAACGTTGCCTTTGCAATTACATTAGATTATGCCTAATTTCACATCCCCAAAAAACCCGGCTCAAAGTTTTAGGGACTTTAAAAAGGACACGAAGTATTTTTTTATTGATAGCACCATACCCGGCGGTTGCCCCTGAACCTACGGCCCTGAAACTAATTTGATATTGAAATTTAAACAAGCACTTATGAGTATTTTCAACCTGCCTGCGCGCGCGCGCTTTGTTAAGCTATTTGTTGTAATTCTGTTTACCGGTTTGTTGCCTATGCTGGCTTCGGCGCAGGCTAACGGCGATTACAGGTCGAACGTAACCACTGGTACATGGGCCACTGCTGGTACATGGCAGGTATATAATAGCGGAACCTGGTCTGCCGCTATATCTGCACCTAATTCAACTAACAACGTATTAATACGCGATGGGCACACTATTACAATAGGAGCAGCTGCTAGCTGTAACAACTTAGTTGTTGGAGGGGGGGTAAGCGGTATATTAAACATCGGTGGCTTTGCAATTACAGTTTCAGGTACTACAACAATAACATCAGGTGGGCGGATTAACGTAACCAGCGCTACAGGTACCCCCAAGTTTTTTACCGGCGATTTTACCAACAATGGTATCTGGAGCAACTCCGGCAACTCTCCTATTACCTTTACAGGCGATATAACCAACAATGGCACGTTTACATCTGGCTCGGGGGCCTATTCCTTCTCGGGCTTATCTAAAAATATAAATACCACCAATTCATCGGCTCTTACTATTACGGCTATTACGTGGTTGGGTAGCTACACAGTATCTTCAAATTTTGCTGCGGGCAATCCATTTACAGTTACTACGGCTACTTTATCTAACGCCGCATCTACATTAACAAATAACGGGGTTTGTGTAATACCTAACCTGGCAATGACCAATGCCGGGGCCGTGGTAAACAATAGCGGTACCATTACCGTAAGCACGGGCATGACAGGTAGCGGAAGTGCCACCTTTAACAATAACAACGGTGCTACTTTAAACTATGGCGGTTCGGGTGCTATAGTACCAACCCTTAATGCGAGCACTAATAGTAACCTGGTTAACTATACCAACAGTGGCTCACAAACTGTAAAAGGCACAACCTACCACCACTTAACTATCAGCGGCTCGGGCACTAAAACTTTAGGCGCAGCTACCACTGTAAACCGCAATCTTATTGTTACCGGCACGGCTACACTGGCCGATGGTTCTAATACCATTACCGGTAATGCATTAGGTACTTTTCAATTAGGCTCAGGTACTGGTTATACCACTACCCGCACAGCTACCAACTGGTTTGCTACCAACACGCCTTTGGCTAATTATACTATCGATAATAACAGCACCGTAACTTTTAGCGGCGCAACCTATACCATACTAAATAATATTCCTTCTACTTATGGCCATTTGGTTTTTAATAGTGTGGGTACAAAAACGTTACCCGCTTCTTTTCCTGTTACCGTAAATGGTAATCTAACTCTTAGTTCAAGCTTTTTAAACGATAATGGCAATACAATTACAGTAAAGGGGAACATAGCTTCAAACGGTTCTCATTCCGGCGCAGGTAAAGTATTGTTAAGCGGTGGGGCAGCCGCGCACGGCATGGAAGGCAGCGGTTGGAACAACGTGGAGTTAAACGATGCACAGGGTGCTACACTTACTGCCGCCTTTACCATTGGTACATCCGGCACTTTTACCTTAAACAATGGCGTGGTTGCTATGGGCAACTTCAATTTTTTTATTGATAACCCAACCGGCGGCCTTGCAGGTTCAGGTTTTTCGGCTACCAAAATGATATTGCAAAACGGCACCGGTAACCTTAACCATATTATTGCTACCAGTGGCTTGCCTGTTACCTATTTATACCCCATAGGCGAAAACACCGGCACTACCGAGTATAGCCCCGTAAGCATTACCATTAATGCCAATAGCAGCCTTACCGATTTAGCTTTCCGCGTGGTAGATGCGCAGCACCCTAACGATGTAAGCACAACCAATTACGCCTCGCGCTATTGGACAGTTCCCAACACGTCTACCACAATAGCGGACTACAGCGCCAGCTTTGGCTACACCGCAGCCGATATAGTAGGCAGTGAAACTACCTTTGATGTGTTTACATATAACACCAGCACCCTGGCCTGGAGCTATATACCCGCCACTGCAGCAGCTAATCTGGTTACTTATGATGGTAACAATACTGATGGAATTACTACTACTACTGCCTTTACGGTTAAAGCACCGCTAAGCATACCTTCGGTAGTTACTATTGATGGAGTAGGCGGCTCTGCCGGTGTATATGCTAACTTAACCGGCACCACCGGTTTATTTGCTGCATTAAACCAGGCCGTAATTACGGGTAATATTACTGTTAACGTTACAGCTACACCAATTGCCGAACCGGGCACGGTTGCCCTTAACCAGGTAAACGAAAGTGGTGCCGGAGCGGGTACATATACTATAACCATACAATCTAATAACAGCACGCAAAAAGTGTTAGAAGGTAATTATGCCGGTGTGCTTGCCTCACCGGGTATTTTCCGTTTAAACGGTGCCGACCGCGTTACGTTTAACGGGGGCACCGGCACCGACCGACGCCTGCTTTTCCGCAATACTAACACCAATATTTATGCCGGCGTATTCCAGTTTTTAAACGATGCCAGCGAAAACAAAATCAACAACTGTACGGTTGAAGGGTCTATTACCAGCACTTCATTGGGCCTTGTACATATAGGCACATCGGTTGCAGGTGGCACCGGTAACGATGATATTATTATTACCAACAACGACATTAAACAAGCAGGGGTTAACTTGCCGGGGATAGGTATTTCGGGCGATGGGTTTTCGGCTACAGTAGAAAACGATGGGGCCGAAATATCTAATAATAACATTTACAATATTTACCGTACCAGCAGCACAGTAGCAGCTATATACATTAATGGTTTTAATACCGGCTGGACTATTAGTGGTAATAAAATTTATCAGGAGGCAGCACGTTCCGGTTCTCTTACTTCTTCCATATATGGTATTTATTTTGCCACCACTACCAGCGATGGCTTTTCTATAACCGATAATATCATAGGCTACGCCAATGCAAGCGGCACCGGCACTACCTCTTTCGCTTCAACCAGCACGTTCCGTTTTTCGGCCATTAGCAGCAACGGTACAACATCCAGCGTTGCCAACACAATTAGCAATAATATTATTGATAATATTTCGGTTACTACTACCAGTGGTGGTAGCCCAACCCTGCCGGCCTTTAGCGGTATTATGGTTAATGGCGGAAAGGCTTTGGTAGATGGTAACTACATTGGTTCTACCAGTGGCGTTCCATCTATTGTAATAACCGGACCAACTGTAACTGCCGCCAACTCACCAACCGGTATTGGCGGTAACTCTACGGCTACATCGGGGGTAACCTTCAGCAATAACCACATTGGCGGTATGTCGTATACTCTTTCATCGGGTAATGTGGCCGTTAACCTTACGGGTATACGCGTTAACGTGGGCAACGTAACTGTTACCGATAACGAGATAGGTAACTCAACTGCTGCAAGCTTTTTAGTAACTAACACCGGTACCGGGTCGGCATTATGTTATGGTATATGGGGCGGTATAAGTTCAGGTTATACCTTAAATATTACTGATAATACTATTAGAAATTTAGCCACCGCTTCTACAGCAACTACCAGCCAGGTGGCCGGCATTAATGCAACATCGTCGGGTAACTATACCATAGATGGTAATACAATCCACAACCTTACCAGTAATTCACTGTCTACTTCTTCTACAGTACCCTCTGTAGTGGGTATCACCGCTACACCGGGCGGTTCGCTGTCTCACTCGGTAAGTGGTAACACTATCTATGCTTTAAGCAACACCAATATTGTTAACTCAGTGGTTACCGGTATCTATTTTACCGGCAATAGCACGGTAAGCCAGATTAACAAAAACTTTATTTACAACCTGCGTTCTGGTACCGGCACTGCATCAGTAATTAACGGTATCCATATCGGGGCCTCTACGGCCGCTAATGTAAGTAACAACCGCATTCGTTTAGGATACGATGAAACCGGGTTGCCTATAATTAATACATCGGTTATAACCGGTATATTAAAAGATAATACAACCGCAGGCAATAGCGTTTATTACAACAGCGTTTATATTGGTGGTACAGGTGTTGGTGTTACCGCCAGCAATACGTATGCCTTCCGCAGGTTGCTGGCGGGCAGCACCGATAATTTCCGCAACAATATTTTTGTAAATGCCCGTGGCAATGCTGCCGGGGGAGGTAAGCACTACGGCTTGTATTTAATAAGCACAACTAACCTTACCGAAGATTATAACCTTATTTATGCCCCGGGTACCGGCGGTGTATTGGCTTCGGTAAACGGCACCGACCAAACCACGATGACTGCGTGGAAAGCTGCTAACAGCGGACTGGATGTAAGCAGTGTATCTGCCGACCCGCAGTTTGAAGATGCTACAGCTGTAACACCAAACCTTAAACTTAAAACCAACGTGGCCACACCGGCTGAATCGGGGGCTATTGCCATAAGCGGGTTAACTGATGATTTTGAATCTACTAATATACGTACCGGTTATCCATTAGGCTTGCCACAAGGCGGCACCGCCCCTGATATGGGTGCCGATGAAGCTAACCTGATACCTAAAGATGTATTGCCACCGGTAATTACCCTTACACCGGTAGCTAATATTAGCGCCGCTTGCGGAACCAGCCAAACAGTTACTGTTACAGCTACGGTTACCGACCCCAGTGGCGTAGCCACCGGCTCTTTAGCGCCTACTTTATGGTGGCGCGAAAGCACCGGCACCTATGCTGCTTTGTTACCTGCTTCTGTATCGGGCACTACTTATACTTATACCCTTAACATAACCGGTGTTTCGGCCGGCCAAACTTATCATTACTACATAGCCGCGCAGGATTTAGCCAGCCCGGCAAATATTGGCTACAGTAGTGGAGCGCCGGTGCATGCCAACGTTTCGGCTACACCTTCACCTATAAATGGTTCGCCTTCATCGTTTTTAGTAAACAGCGGTACACCACTATCGGGCACTGTAACGGTGGGCAGCGGTGGTACCTATACCACTTTTGCAAACACCGGCGGCTTATTTGAGGCTATTAACGCTAACGGACTTAGCGGCGACTTGATAGTATTGGTAACAAGTAATATTGCAGATAACAATGTTCACTCGCTAAATAATATTGCAGAGTATTGTGGCTCGGGCTACACTGTCTACATTCGACCGCAAACCGCAACCACTAAAGTTGTATCTGTTACAGCGGCTAACGGTTTTGGCTTTGGGTTTATTAAACTAACCGGCGCCGACCGTGTTATTATTGACGGTAGCTTTAACAGTGGAAGCAACACCGCAGAAGGTACCGGTAATTACCTTACCTTCCAGAACAACTATAGTTCAACAGCTAACGTAGCCGGCACCATTTATATGGATGGTGTTTGCCAGAACATTACTATCCGCAACTGTAACATAGAAGGCCG
Organism: Chitinophagales bacterium; assembly: GCA_035299425.1. Taxonomy (GTDB): domain Bacteria; phylum Bacteroidota; class Bacteroidia; order Chitinophagales; family LD1; genus Bog-950. The sequence goes on from DATGWP010000080.1 coordinate 91,502, forward strand.
TGGCCACAATTTACAGGGCGGTAACGTTATCATTAATACCTCGGGTGCCAGCAGCGTTGCTATTGATAAGTGTAACATTAAAGGTGTAACCAGCAGCAGTGTTCCAAACAACCTGGTTTATTCTGCCGCTTCGGGTGCCGGCGTGTTCTCCATTACCAATTGCAATCTGTATGATTTCTCTGCCTTCGGTGGCACCTCGGGAACCCGTGCTACGGCTATACTGGTAAGTGGCACGCTAAGCCCAAGCGCATCGTGGACAATTAGCGGAAATAGCATTTACAATACATTTATAGATGGGCAGGGCACAACAACAGCTATCAATTTCTCGCCGGGCGCAAGCTCTAACAACAACCAGATAACCGGTAACTATATTGGTGGCCGGGAGGCCTTATGTGCTGGTCTGCCAATGAACAACAACTATGGCGGCGACTTTATTGGTTTATTTGTAAGCGCTGGCAACGGAACAGGCACAACCATACAGGGCAATACTATACAAAACATGTTAGCAGACTGGGGTGATGGCAGCGGTATAACTGCCATAGAAATTGGGGGAAGCAGCCGTGTAAATATTAGCGGCAATACTATAGGCCACCCAACCCTGGTTAACAGTTTAGTGGCTGATGGCGGAAGTACCAACTTAAGTGTAGGCACAGGCTGGGTGTATGGTGTTTACAGCACAACCAGCTCACCAATTACCATTGATAATAACGTGATAGCAGGGTTAGCATCGGGCGGTATATACAACAGCTATGTAAATATTATAGAGCATACCGGCACAGGCGCGGCGACCATAACCAATAACACGCTAGGAAGAAGCTATTCGGGAGGAAGTGCTTCGGGATATAACATTAAGGGAATAGTAGTAACAAGTAACGCCTCTGGCCATGTGATTTCGAACAACACACTTTCGTTTATAGGCAATAGCAATTCAGGAGGTATTTCGGGCCCTACCGCCGATGGTATACAGGTAAACTCTTCGGGCGGTGGTACTATATCAGGGAATAAAATTGATGGATTATTCAATATAGGCAACGGCGGATTTTCGGTTGGCCTTTGGATGCTTGGCACCGGTACCTGGACAGTTTCTAACAATATGATAAACCTGCTCAACTATAGTTGGCTGGCCACTTATACTACCCGTAAAGAGTTTTACGGTATATTAGACTACACCACAGCAGGCTCGGTTAAATACTATTATAATACTGTTTTAGCTCAGGGAAGCCAAACAGGAACTTCCATATTTGATTACCCGTCAGAATGTTTCTACAAGTTGCCAGGCAGTACAGGCACAGGTAGCGGCGGTGCTACTGAATTAAAAAATAACATCTTTATTAATAGCCGCACCGGCGACCCATCGGGTTCTACCAGGCACTATGCTATTGATAACACATCATCGGTACCGGGCACTAACTGGGTTAGCAATAATAATTTCCTGAGTACAGTTAATAATGCAACCCTGGGCTACTGGACCGGTGCAGGCGATGTTAACTTTGCCAACTGGAAAACAAGTACCGGTGGCGATGCTAACAGCACCAGCGCGCAGGCAACTTCGGGCTCCTCTTCGGCTACTACTGTAAACCCGGCAGAGATGTTTGTAGCGCCATCTACCGGCGATCTGCACATTTTAACAACGCCTTCGACAGCGCCATACCCATACCAGTTTGTTTCAAATAATGGAGCAACCCTGTCGGTTACTACTGATTACGATGGTGCGGTACGTACCAGCACACCAGATATGGGTGCTGACGAATTCTTTATATGCACTATACCGGTAGTATCGGCTAACACACCAGCCAACCCAACCTGTACCGGCAACGACGGTACTATTGCGCTAAGCGGTTTAACAGCCAGCACAACCTTTACGGTTACTTACAACAAAAACGGAAGCCCGGTTGCATCGGCTAACTATACGGCCAACGGCAGTGGTGTATTAACCATTACCGGTTTAGATGGCGGCGCTTATAACAATATAGTAGTATCACTGGGTGCAGGTTGCTCATCGGCAGCTTATCCATCGAGCGGTAGCATTACACTTACTAACCCGGTATGCGGCCCTAACACCTGGCAGGG
>DATGWP010000081.1:0-13325 GCA_035299425.1 Chitinophagales bacterium
CATAGTATAACCATACAAGCCTTTCATTTGCTCCAGCAGGTGGTAGTCGCCTACGCGGTCCTTCCCAAACTTGTGGTCGTAGCCTATTACAATGCTTTTGGGCCTGAAATTTTTAACCAGAAAATTGCTGATGTAATCCTGTGCGCTTTGCTCGCTGAAATCGCGGCTAAAAGGCACAATCACCACATTGTCTACTCCATACATTTCTAATAGCGATACCTTTTCTTCTATGGTATTAAGCAGCCGTAGCGATTTATCTTCGGGGTTAATTACAATGCGGGGGTGGGGGTGAAAGGTGATGATAATGCTCTCGCCTTCGTTTTGGCGGGCAAGAAAATTTATGCGTTCAATCAGTTTTTGGTGGCCTTTGTGCACCCCATCAAAAGTGCCGATGGTTATCACCGAATTTTTAAACTCTGGCAGGTCATTCAAATCACGAAACACACGCATATAGATAGTTGGCAGTTAGCAGTCAATGCAAATAAAAAGTAAAAATATTAATTGGTTTTATCGGGGTATATAATCTCTGTATCGGCTATTACCTTCAGGCACTCCTCTACGGTTAGCGAATTCTTTAAATCAAACTGCCCGATTTTAGTCCGGCACAAGGCTTTAAGGTAAGCGCCGCTATCCACTGCCTTTCCAAAATCATAAGCCAGCGAACGGATATACGTGCCTTTGCTGCACACCGCCCTGAAATCAACTTCGGGCATTTCTATACTCGTAAGCTCAAACTCTTTAATCTCTACAGTGCGCGTTTTCATCTCCATTTCCTTGCCCTTACGCGCTTGCTGGTAAGCCGTTTTGCCATCTATTTTTATGGCCGAATAAACAGGCGGCATTTGCTGCTGAATGCCACTCAGTTGAGTAACAGCCCCAACCAGCAAACTCTCTGTAATATGTTCGGTAGGAAACAGCGCATCCGGTTCCATTTCACTATCATAAGTAGGGGTGGTAGCACCCAGCAAAAATGTGCCGGTGTATTCTTTATCCATGCCCTGGTATTCATCTATGCGCTTGGTCATTTTGCCCGTGCAAATTATAAGCAGCCCGGTGGCCAAAGGGTCCAGCGTACCCGCATGCCCCACTTTAATTCGGTAGCCTATCTTTTTAGTAAGGGCATAGCGCAGTTTGTTTACTACATCAAACGAGGTCCAGGTAAGGGGTTTATTAATGAGCAATACTTCACCCTCAATAAAATTCATGAGAATAAAGATTTAGTTATGCGTCAGCTGGGCAATGTGTTGCGGCAATAATGCCGGTTTGCCGGTGTTGTAAGAAATAGTGTTTTCTGTAGGTACTACCGGTTCTCCGGGTATTTCGAGTTTATAGCCCATGGTAGGCAACACCAGAATAAGAACACCTACTATAATGCGGTAGATACCGAAAAATTTTAAGCCAAAGCGGGTAATAAGGCCTATGAAAAACTTAATAGCAATCATACCCACCACAAAAGAAACCACATTGCCGATAAGGAAAAAATCGATATCGGTACCTTTGATATCGTCATAGCTTTTCAGCAACTTATAAGCCGAAGCTGCAAAAATGGTGGGCACCGCCAGGAAAAAAGAAAATTCGGCAGCTCGTTTAATATTTAATTTTTGAGTAAGGCCACCTAAAATGGTAGATGCTGAGCGAGAAACTCCCGGTATCATGGCAATGCACTGGTAGCAGCCAATAATAAAGGCCTGTAGCCAGCTAACGGAGAATTTTTTCAGGGCTTCTTTTTTATGCTCTACCCCAAACTCGTCCGTTTCGCGCACCAGTTCAGTATCTTCATCGTTCGCAGCTTCTTCAAATTGCTTCTTAAATATCCAATCGGTAGCAATTAATACAATACCACCTGCCACCAGCGATATGGCTACGGTAGTAACACTGGATAAGAGGGAGTCAATATAATCATCCAGCAAAAAGCCCAGAATAGCGGCCGGAATAAAGGCTACAAAAAGCTTATAATAAAAATCGAGTGTTTGAAAAAAACGGCGCCAGTATAAAAATACTACGGCCAGTATGGCACCAAACTGTATGTTGATGATATATACATTGGCAAGCGGGCTACGCTGCATTTTCAGCAAAGCTTCGGTCAATATCATGTGCCCGGTAGACGATACCGGTATAAACTCTGTAAGGCCTTCAACAACGGCTAATATCACCGCCTCTGTGGTGGTCATTATTCTTTTGGTCTTTTAAGAATAGCGAAAATCTCGATGCCGAAACCAATCATTACCACTATGGGGGCTAAGGTAATTCTGCGAAAGCTATAAAGTTCTTCTTTAGGAAAAACGTTAGGGTCGGTAGTAGCACCACCGCTCATTAGCATAAATCCAATAAGTATCACTACAACACCGGCTATCATGATCAGATAATTGGTGCGGTCGAATATAAAAGGAGTAAGTGCAGCTGTAGGTTTAGTAGCAGCTGTTGCGGCCGGCTGTTTTTGTTGAACTTGTTGTTTTGCCATAACTATTTTAATAAAGGTCTTCTACTTTTAATCGCAGGTAGCGGTAAACCGCCGTGAGTGTGCTTAAAAACGAAATCAAAATTCCAAACAATATTACTGCCCCGAAAAGCACGCCAAATGTAATTAAATCGCCCTTTAAACCAAGCTCAGGTAGGTTATGGTCAATATAAAACAGCAAACCCGCTATTAATACGCAGGCGGAAAAGCCGCTTAGGAACCCGTTCCATACACTGCGGCCTAAAAAAGGACGGATGATAAACCACCTTGTAGCGCCAAAAAGCTGCTGGGTTTTAATGGTAAACCGGCTGGCATACAGCGCCAAACGAATGGTATTGAAGATAAGCGATATAGCAAACATTAACAACGCTCCGGCTATAAGCAATATCACAAATGTGCCGCTGCGTACATCTTTATCCAGCGATTCCAGCACATTGGTTTGCACATTTACCTGCTTTACTTCGGCAAACTGCACCAGGTCGGCTTTAACCACCTCAAAACTATCCTTGTTGGCGTATGCCTCATACAGGTTGAGGTTAAAAGATGCATACAGCGGATTATAGCCCAACAACTCCAAAAAGTCTTCGCCCAGGTCTTTTTGCAGTACTTTGGCAGCTTCTTCTTTAGATACAAACCGCGTGATTTTGGCGTAAGGCTTTGCTTGTATGTGAGTTTGCAGCGAAGCAATTTTCGACATGGCCACATCGTCTTTCAGCACCACCTCTACGTTCACATTTTCTTTTACCCCTGTCGATATTTTTTTAGCCTCGTAAATGAGGATTGTGCCTACGCCCAGCACAAACAACACGAGGGTAATTCCAAAAATGGCGTAGAAGTAAGAAGTTCCTTTAGTATTAGCCAATGCCTTGTTTTTAACTGCTCAAACTTATTGCAATCCCTATTACTTCACAACTTAGTTTGCGGGTTTTAATTGTTGATTGTCTACAAAAATGTTTTTTGGGCATGGCCTTTGCATCGGGCAATACCAGCTGTATAACAGCGTTTTAGGTAAATAGTAACAGGCTTCAAACAGCTTTTCCACAAAAGAAATTGGCGGACTTTGTTGTTTGATGGAAAAATTTACTTTTGCGCGCTGTATAAAAAAGCATTTAGCTTATGTTTTGGACACTAGAATTAGCATCATACCTTGAAGACGCACCATGGCCATCAACCAAAGACGAGTTGATTGACTACGGAATCCGTAGCGGTGCGCCTGTGGAAGTAATAGAAAACTTGCAAGAACTGGACGACGATGGCGAGATGTATGAAAGCATCGACGACATCTGGCCGGATTATCCTACTAAGGATGATTTCTTCTTTAATGAAGATGAACATTAAATAGTCGGCAGTTCGCAGTCTGCAACAAATACAAAACGCCTCCATATGGGGGCGTTTCTGTTTTATGTCATGTAGCAGCTGCTTAGTACCAGGTTAAGAACTGTGCCGGGCCAAAAATACAAACAGCCACCCATCGGGCGGCTGTTTGTATTTTTGGCTGTTAAGTCTCCCCTTTAGGGGAGATTTAGAGGGGTCTTACAGTATCAACATCGCATCGCCGTAGGTAGAGAATTTGTATTTCTCTTTTATAGCAACTTCGTACGATTTCATAATGAGGTCGTAACCGCCAAAGGCCGCTGCCATAATAAGCAAGCTGCTTTTAGGCATGTGGAAGTTAGTGATCATAGCATTGGCAATGCTGAAGTCGTAAGGTGGGTGAACAAACAGGTTTGTCCAGCCGCTATACGGTTTCAGGTAGTGCTCGGCAGATACGGCCGACTCTACCGCACGGATGGTAGTAGTACCTACCGCGCAAATGCGCTTGCCATTATCCTTGGCAGTATTTACAATTTTTACGGCTTTGTCGGGTATTATAATTTCCTCAGCATCCATTTTGTGTTTGCTCAGGTCCTCTACATCTATAGTGCGGAAGGTACCAAGGCCGGTGTGCAGGGTTATTTCGGCTAACTCTACACCCTTAATTTCAAAGCGCTTAAGCAACTCGCGGCTAAAGTGCATACCGGCGGTAGGGGCCGCTACAGCGCCTTCTACGCGCGCATACACTGTTTGGTAACGCTCAGCATCCAAAGGCTCTACAGGGCGCTTAATGTACTTAGGCAGCGGGGTTTCGCCCAGTCCGTAAAGTACTTTCTTAAATTTATCGTAATCGCCATCGTAAAGGAAACGGATGGTACGGCCACGGCTGGTGGTGTTATCTACTACTTCGGCAATCAGGTCGTCATTTTCGCCAAAGTAAAGTTTGTTGCCTACACGTATCTTACGGGCAGGGTCAACCAATACATCCCACAGAAACTGTTTTTCGTTCAGCTCGCGCAAAAGGAAAACCTCTATTTTGGCGCCGGTCTTCTCCTTGGTGCCATACAGGCGGGCAGGGAAAACCTTGGTATTGTTCAGCAACAGTACATCGCCGTCGCCAAAATACTTCAGCGAATCGCTGAATTTCTTGTGTTCAATTTTCTTTGTTTTCCTGTCAATAACCATGAGCTTGCTCTCATCGCGGTTTTTTGCAGGATACATGGCAATAAGTTCTTTCGGAAGGTTGAAACCAAAACTGGATAACTTCATGTTTGTATAAGGGTTTTTGAATTTTACGGAATTCAAATATTCAGGTCAGGCTGAATTTTCGAGCGCGCAAAAATAATCGGAGAAACGGAATAGGCAAGGGCGCCGGGATTTTCTTTGGCAAAAGATAACGGTAATAATTAAAAGCTGGGTATTGTGCTAAATGAAAACTGCCAGGATGTAAACGCACTTCTTACCATTAATGCCTGTAGAAATTGTATTCTCCGTGTTTTTCCATGTATTCCGTGTCTCTGTGGTAAAGTGTATTTCATCTGCATTTAGCATTGTCTTTTTCTTACGTTTGCAGCGTGAACACCATTTTGCAGATTTTCTGGCAAAGCCTTATCCTTTCTTTTGCCGAAATACGGGCCGCCAAGCTCCGTTCATTTTTGTCGCTGTTGGGTATCTCTATTGGTATCCTGTGTATCATATCGGTACGCACGGCGGTAAACTCGCTGGAGATGAACATACAAAGCAGCCTGGCCTCTTTTGGTAACGATATTCTCTACGTGCAAAAATGGCCCTGGATATGGGGCGAAGATTATCCGTGGTGGAAATATGTAAACCGCCCCGCCTCAAACAGGCGCGAGCTGGAGCAGCTACAGGAAAAATTGAAAGGTGCCGAAGCAGCCAGCATATTGTATTTCTCGGGCGGTACAGTAATGGCCGGTAACAATGTGGCAGAGGGCTGCAAAATACTTGGCGCCAGCTACGATTACAACCGCATTAAGGATATGGACTTTACGCAGGGGCGCTACTTTACCGCCGCTGAAAGTAACAATGGCCAGGCAGTAGCCCTTATAGGCGCCACGGTTGCAGAAACCCTTTTCCCCAATCGTAGTAATATAGAGGGGCAGCGGATAAAGTTAAAGGGGGTGGAGGTAACAGTAATTGGCGTGCTGAAAAAGGAGGGGAGCGACCTCTTTGGTTTCTCGCTGGATAATAATGTGATTCTGCCGTTCAGTTACATGGGTATGATTGTGAACATGAACAAAATTGATAATGACCCCTTGCTGGCCATTACGCCTAAAAAAAATGTGCCCATAGAGGAACTTAAATATGAATTGAAGGGTGCCATGCGCTCTATACGCAGGCTATCGCCGTATGAGGAAGATAACTTTGCCGTAAACCAGGTTAGCGTGTTTACCGATGGTATTGCGTCGATATTTGCCATCATCAATATTGCAGGTTTGTTCATTGGGGGCTTCTCAATATTTGTGGGTGCTTTTGGTATAGCCAACATTATGTTTGTAGCGGTTAAAGAGCGCACCTATATTATTGGTATTAAAAAAGCCATTGGGGCCAAGAAGGTATATATACTGCTCGAGTTTTTGCTGGAGGCTGTGGTGCTCTGTGTGTTTGGTGGCCTTATGGGGTTGGCGCTTGTGTTAGCCGTATTTGGTGGCCTGCAATACCTGGTAACCAATGTAGGTGAGAGCGATTTTAAATTTTACATCACAGCCTTTAACGTTACACTGGGCATCTCTATCTCGGTGTTTGTAGGCATACTGGCTGGTTTTATCCCCGCATATTTTGCGGCTAATATGAAGCCGGTAGATGCCATCCGGAGTACGTAAATTTGTAAGCAGATTACGGAGAATAAGGGCGATTAATTGTATCCCTCTGCCTGTTTCTTAAATACACGATTTTATTTAAAACTGCGAAAAATGTCAACCCAAAGTCAGGTTAAGTTGTTGTAAATGAATAGATTATACTTTTTGGTGTCAACCCAAAATTTGCCGTGTGTCAACCCTGATTAGATAGAAGCTTTATGTATGTTATTTGTTTAATGTATAAATGTAAGCTCATTTCGCATTAAATTTAATCCCCCGCATAATACAATCCCTCCAGCAGGCTATTATCCAAATCTGTGTTGCTTAGTCGTAACCAACCCACAAGCCCAAATTCCGTGCGGGCCAGAAACAGGTACTCCATCTCAAAATCTTTGCTGGTGCTTTCTGCCAGCAATATCTCTATCTCATAATCTTTGCTCAGGCTGGCTACTATATCCTTTCCGGTTTTATCCCGGTACAGAGTGGCGCTTTTTAGCAGTTTGCCTTTAAGTCCTACGTAGTAGTAGGGCTGCTTAACCTCCAGTGCCGTATCTTGTTGTATTACAAATTTCCGGCGCTTGTTATACATGTTATTTGTGTGGCCCGATGTATAGATAATACCTGTACTATTAATGGAGAAATCGGTTGCATTTACCCGCATTAGTTCTTTGCCTTGTTTGGTAGCCAGTGTAAATTGTGGGTCGGCGCTCATACCATCGGTGTATATAATTACCAGTGTGTCTTTAAACTGCGGAGTTTTATATAAGCCCAGCTTGGTCCAGTAGGCTAGTTCTTCGCCATCCGTGCATCTGAACGTGTCTGTTTTTGCCAGTTTATGGCAGGGCATATTCAACAAAACACAGCTTTTATCATCGTAGTTAAAGAAAGCACTATAAGATGTGTCTATCTGTACGCGTTTTAAATTCTGGTGGATTGATTTTGTTTGAGCGGAAAGTGTCAGCCCTGAAAGCAGCACTAATGTTGTAAGGATATGTTTCATAGGTGTATAAATGCCTTTTGTGTTTGCCATCCATTATTCCACCATTGCATATATCCAAAGCCTGACAATCGCGCGCAGGCTTTACTTTATATCCTTCATGCTCACCGGTGCTACGCCTACTTTTTTGCAAACCGCAGCAGCGCCTTTATTGGCAAACTGGGCTATTTCTTTCAGTGGGTATTTTTGGGCAAAGGCAAGGGTAGCTATGCTAATTGCCGTATCGCCGGCGCCCGATACATCGGCGGCTTTAATGGCTTTGGCAGGTACTATAAACGAATTACCATCGCGGGTGAAGCAGAAGATGCCATTACCCCCTAAGGTTACCATCAGGTTTTTGAAGCGGTTTTTGCGGCGCAATTCTTCTGCACCACTGCGCAGGCTGTCTATGCTCTTGGCATTGATGCGGTAGCCGATGGCCTCGCTAAACTCGCGCAGGTTGGGTTTAAACAGGTCTATAGCCTGGTAGTCGAAGAAGTTGCGCTCCTTAGGGTCAACAGCTACCGGTATTTCTGCTTTGGTAGCCAGCAGTAGAATTTGCTTAATAAAGTACTTGGTAAGCACGCCCTTGTTATAATCCTGTATGATGATAATGTTGGGCTTATCGTTTAGCAGTATCTTCTTAAACTCTTTTATCAGCAGGGTTTCCTGCGCTTCGTTTACGTCTTCAATATCTTCTTCATCAAAACGAACTACCTGCTTATCTTCATCAAACACACGGGTTTTAAGCGTGGTCATACGGTTTTTATTCTGCAGTATGTGGTTGGTTTTTACGCCGGCATCGCGCAGCATTTTTATAAGCGAGTTACCGGTATTGTCGCGGCCTATCATAGAAAGCAGGATGGGCTTGGCTCCCAGCTCGTAAATGTTGAGCGCAACGTTGGCCGCCCCACCCGGACGCGATTCCTTTTTTTCAATTTCTACCACCGGTACCGGTGCTTCTGGCGAAATACGGTTTACCTCTCCAAACAAATAATAGTCAACCATTACATCGCCTATTACAAGCACCGATAGGTTATCGAAGTTAAGTTTTGGAGTGGCTGCCTTAGCGGGTTTAGTGTGTGTAGTTGCCAATAGTGGAAGTATAATAGGGTTGAAGAAATAGGTAGTTTAGTTCAGTTTCGCAAAAGCCTCTTTGGCGCGCTTGCAGGCTTCGCGCAATTTATCTTCGCTGGTAGCGTAGCTCATGCGCAGGCAGTTTTTGTCGCCGAAGCTTTCGCCGCTTACCATGGCTATTTTGCCTTCATTCAACAAAAACAGCGATATATCTTCTGGTGTGTTCAGCGGTTTACCTTCATACGTTTTACCAAAGTAAGCGCTTACGTCGAAGAAGAAGTAGAACGCGCCATCTGGCAGGTTTACTTTCAGACCTGGTATTTCTTTAAGCAGGCTATATACAAGGTCGCGGCGCTTTTTAAACTCGGCTACCATTTCGAAACACGGGCTGGTATCGCCCAACAAAGCTGCTTCTCCTGCTTTCTGTGCAATAGAGCAAGTGCCCGAAGTAAACTGGCCTTGTATTTTATCGCAGGCTTTGGCTATAGCTAGCGGAGCACCGATGTAGCCTAAGCGCCAGCCGGTCATGGCGAAGCCCTTGCTAAAACCATTCACGGTAATTACCTGCTCTTTTATGTCGGCAAACTCGGCCAGGCTGGTGTGTTTTTCGCCGGTAAAGTTGATGTACTCGTAAATCTCGTCGCACAGTACATACAGGTTAGGGTGCTTTTTAACCACAGCAGCTATCGACTCTAACTCTGCCTTGCTGAATACCGAACCGGTAGGGTTACAAGGCGATGAGAAGATGATAAGCTTGGTTTTGGGCGTAATGTACTGCTCCAGCAAAGCACCAGTTACTTTAAAGTTGCTGTCAATGGTAGTTGGTATTTCTACACAGGTACCTTCGGCCAGTTCGGCAATGGCAGCATAACTTACCCAGTAAGGGGCAGGCAGTAATACCTCATCGCCGGGGTTTATCAGGCTAAGTACTACGTTGGCAATACTTTGCTTGGCACCTGTGCTCACTACAATCTGGTCGGCAGTATAGTCCAGGTTATTATCGCGCTTAAATTTTTGCACTATGGCTTTGCGCAACTCGGGGTAGCCGGGCACGGGTGTATATTTAGTAAAACCTTTATCTATAGCTATCTTGGCTGCATCCTTTATGTACTGCGGGGTATCGAAGTCCGGTTCGCCCAGGCTTAGGTCAATAATATCGTGGCCCTGTGCTTTGAGCTCGCGGCTCATTTTGCTCATTTTAATAGTGGCCGATTCCTGCATATTGTTAATGCGGTCAGAAAGTTGGATCATAGTAGCGGTAGCTTGAGACATACAAAAAATTTGTTTTCGCCGCGAAAATAACCTAGTGCAGAAATTTGGAGGTAAAAACTTTGTGAAGTAATTAACAGCAGGGGAGGTTTTTTCAACCGTAGAGCCGCGATGTTCGCGGCTTTTGTAATACGGAGACGGCAGCATGCCGTCTCTACAATTAAAACCTGAAATAGATAAACGGGTTAAACCGGGTAGCGGTTATCTGCGACAAGCACAAAACATAAAATACTACCACTACAGCAAACATGCCCAAGGAGGCTAGTGACGATTGCTTTACACTGTAGATTTTTGCCTGTAGATTTTCCCATGGCCGCGCCAGGGCCGCAAATGAGAATAATAGTGCCAAAGCTAACACGGCTATAAAGCGGGATGAAACATCATCGTGTAATTCAAGCGAGCGGAAACGCAGCATTTTCAATATAAAGTAACCAGCCTGTTGTATGGTATCTGACCGGAAAAGCACCCATCCAAATACCGCAATAAAAAAGGTAAGTACTGTGCGGAAAAAGCGGCCGGTAGGTTTCAGCAGTTTATCAAGAAACAGCCTGTCGCATATCATAAAGAAGCCGTGGTAAGCGCCCCATATTACAAAAGTCCATGAGGCGCCATGCCAAAAACCGGATATAAGAAATACCGCCACCAGGTTAAGGTAAGCGCGCGGCTCAGAAACCCGGTTGCCGCCCAGCGGTATATACAGATAGTTGCGCATCCACTGCCCGAGGGTAATGTGCCAGCGTTTCCAGAACTCGGTAATGTTTTGCGATATGTAGGGGTTGTTGAAATTCTCAGGGAAATCGAAACCCAGTATTTTGCCAATACCAATTGCCATATCGGAGTAGCCGGCAAAATCGAAATATAGCTGAAAGGTGTAAGCAATGGCTCCCAGCCAGCAATCGCCGGCAGTGAGGTTTGCTACCGGCTGAGCAAAAATACCATCGGCTACTTCGCCCAGCGTATTGGCTATTAAAACTTTGCGGGCCAGCCCGATAGAGAACCGGAATAAACCGGCTAAGCGATAATCATTATTCAGCTTTTTACGGCGGTCAACTATGTCATCGGCCAGTACATGATAAGTAACAATAGGCCCTGCAATAAGGTGCGAGAACAGGAAAATGAAGAGCATGTAATCGCCAAAATTTTTCAGCGGCTTGTGTTCGCCCCGGTAGATGTCGATGGTGTAGCTCATCTCCTGAAACACAAAGAACGAGATGCCTATGGGGAGTGCAATTTTTGTCCAGCCAATAGCATGAATACCGAGCTGACCAAGGATGAAGTTTACATTCTCTACAAAAAAGTTAGAGTATTTAAAGTAAAACAGCATGCCTATATTTAGTAGGATAGATAGCAGCAGGTATAGCTTTTTCTGTTTGCCCTGAGTAGCATAAATGCGGTTGCCTATATAGTAATCTACTATAAGTACCGCAAATACCACGAATATAAATTTAGGCGCACCCCAGGCATAAAAGAAAACGCTGGCAGCAAGGGCGGTGTAATTTTTGTATTTAACCGGTGTAATAAAATACAGCACCAGAAACAGCGGAAAGAAGTAAACCAAAAAGAGTATGCTGCTGAAAACCATTAGCGTATTTGGTTTAAACTGTCGGCAACAGCAGGGTTAGCAAATACAGCATTGGCCAGTCCGTGGTCGAACCGGTGGTAGAGGGCCTCGGTAGAAAGGAAGATTACGATGTCGGTGCCCTTTAGTAATTCGTAAAGATTAACCTCATCCGGATTTTCCGATATCCATTTGCCATTAAGGTCATACAGTTGCTTTTTATAGAACCAAAAACGGCTGTCATCTGAAAACAATTGCGGCAGCATTTTGGTGTCTACCAAAGTCCAGTTAAAACTATCGCCAATCAGCAGCACTTTAGGTTTTTTGCCTTTGGCAGCGGCGAATGTAAATTCAGGATAGGCCAGTGAATCGGATTGTATGGGCAGTAGCAGGTTAGATAAATCATACAGGTCTTTATCCTTGCCTTTGGCCTGTGCGGTTATTTCGGTGCTTTTTACAGAATAATCAGATAAATCATTATTCAGCTCACGTTCGATATATTTTGCAAGGCTATCGGTGGCCAGGGTTGCGCCGTAGTAACTCCAGTGTGTTCCCAATTTAGGAAACAGGGGATAAGGCTGTGTAGCCCGAATACTTTTAAACCACGCGTTGAAATCAATTACTGATAAATTATTTTGCTGAAGAAGCGAAAGCACTCGCTTATAGTCGTTATCGTCACTACACTTGTTTTTGAAACGCTCAGGCAGTTTGTCGTCAAAAAAGAATGGCTTGCCGGGTGCTAATACAAACAGCATTTTAGTGTGCATAGAGTCGAGCAGCGCTTTAAGCCTCGTTGCTTCTTCTGCTTTCTTCTGTAAACTATCTTCTGTCAGCGTTAAATGGCCACACCGGGTATCAATGTGGTTCCAATAAAATAGCTGACCATCATCGCCCACCTCAATGGTATAGTTAAGTTTGTTGAAGAGGGAGTAATCTATTTGATTTTTTAGGGCAATCAGGTAGCCTTTAAAGCCTACATTTTCCTGCAGGTAGGCATCGAGTTGTTCCTGAAAAGCACCGGAAAAAAATGCGCCAAAGGAGAATTGCGGTTTAGCAACAGGCTCGGTGTAACCATCCAGTTTATAGTCGGAGGGTAGGTGGCTATACTTTTGTATAACGGGAATGGCAAAAACCAATAGGATGAGCGCTATGAGTGTGGTTTTTGCCAATGCAATATATTGTGGGTCCTAAAATAGTTATCGGCAGGTATTATCAAAAAAAGGGGCAATGCCGTTAGCTATCAAATATCCTCCAGGTGCCGCTGGTCGCAGCTAAGCTCTATTTCAAATTTACCATCATCGTGTAGGTTTACCTTATACAGGCAAAGGTTAACGTGATGAAACTTTTCCATATCGCTGAGCGGCGCGCCGGTAAGCGTACACATAAAAGCACGGATAAAACGGCCGTGCGTAGCTATCAGTATTTTTTCTTCGGGTGTGGTAAGCAGGTAATCAATAAATTTTAGCTGGCGCTGCTGCAACTCAATAGGGCTTTCGCCGCTGGGCGAGGGTTTTTCGTGCAGGTTACCGTTTTTCCAATCCTCCAGTAGTTTTTGAAATTTTCCATCGCTTTCCAGGGTAGCATGCTGGCCTTCAAAATCGCCCCAGCTTATCTCGTCCAGTTCGGAAAATGCTTTGTGCGGTATACCCAATTCTTTAAACTTTGCTACGCTTTCCTGCGCGCGGGTGAGGCTGGAGGTATAAACAATTTCGAAAGGTATGTGTCCGTAAGCTTTAAAAAAAGCTTCGGCCTGCTTCCTTCCTTTTTCATTGAGCGAAAGGTTTACGCCCTTGCCCTGCACTATGCCCTTAGCATTATGTTCGGTTTGTCCGTGGCGGATTATATATAGTTCCT
>DATGWP010000082.1:0-4861 GCA_035299425.1 Chitinophagales bacterium
GGTATTGGGTTGGGGCCTTCTAACAAAATTATAGCTATTGGCGACTCGGTATTATTTACTGCCGCATCACCACACCCCGGCATAATTGCTATAGGTAATAAAGCTATGTTTTCGGTTTATTCATGGGCGGCCGGCTGTATCGCTATTGGCGATGGTGCCCTTTATACGCACGATGGTACCAGCGGCGATAATATTGCCATAGGAGAAGCAGCTATGTATGAGCAGGTAGGAAACGCCGATAATGTGGCTATAGGCCCGCACGCTATGCAACTGGGCGTAGGTGGTGGCAGTAATACGGCTGTAGGTTCGTACGCTATGTATAACCAGGGCACCGGTGGCGGCAACGTGGCTGTAGGCGCGCGCGCATTACAAAGTAATGGTGCAGCATTTTATAACGTTGGCGTGGGTTGGCAGGCTATGCTAGATAACACAAGTGGTAGCCATAACGTGGCAGTGGGTAACAACAGCATGCTGGGCAATACTACCGGTAACGCCAATATCGCTATTGGCAGTTTTGCGCTGCGTACCAATACTACCACCGGTGGCTTGTTAGCCATAGGAGATTCGGTGCTTTACAGCACCACCGGGCTAGGTAACATAGGTATTGGCAACCAAGCCTTAAGGCGCACCACTACGGGTATCGGCAATTTGGCCATAGGTTTAAAGGCAGGGTATTATAATACCGTAGGCAATGAAAACACGGTGGTGGGCAGCGAAGCTTTGTTGAATGCCAGCAATTCGAGCAATAACGTAGCTGTGGGTACCCGTGCCTTACAAAAAGCTACAACTTTTGTTACCGGCGATAACGTGGCTTTAGGCTGGGAAGCTATGCGCGGCCAGTTACAGGGAAAAGGTAACATAGCTATAGGTGCCAGGGCTGCACTGGCCCAAAGGCTTATGACCGGTACTATTGCTATTGGGCGCGATGCTATGGGAAGGCAGTTAGCTGTAGGCAATGCAAGAGAGATAATTGCTATTGGAGATTCGGCGCTGGCTAATTGCTCCAATATAAGTGATGGTGTAATTGCAATAGGCAGTAAAGCATTAGCCAAAGTTGACTATAATGCCGCGGCTACGGTTGCTGTGGGCTATATGGCATTGCATAGTTTTGACGGTGCCGGCGGGGGTAATACTGCTGTAGGTTATAAAACTATGACGGAAATATTTGATGGTTCAGAAAACACTGCTATTGGCGAGCAAAGTATGGAGTTTGGTAGTGCTGGAGACTATAATACAGCTGTTGGAGCTTACAGCATGCAAAACATGGGTAGCGGGTTTAGCGCGTGTAATGTGGCCGTAGGTGCAATGGCGTTATGGAACAATAGAGATGCCGTACACAATGTAGGCATAGGTTGGGAGGCTATGTATGAAAACAATAGTGGTAACTTTAACGTGGCGGTTGGTGATAGTGTGGCGTTTACCAATACCAGCGGCAATGGCAATGTTACCATAGGCGCGGCGGCAGGCTTTGTAACGCATGATGATAGTGCTAACCAATACACCGTAAGTGCCGGTTATGTTGCACAGGTCTCGGGCAATGTAACGAATGCTATAGCCATAGGTGCTTATAGTGCAGTTAATGCAAACAACACAGCACGCATAGGCAGCCCGGCTATGGTAAGTATTGGTGGCTGGCAGGATTGGACAAACATTAGCGATGCCCGTGTAAAGCGCAACATAATTGAAAACGTGCCGGGTATTGAGTTTATAAAACGCTTAAGGCCGGTTACTTACAATATTGATATAGATGCCTATTATAAACTTACCGGCTTTAAACAAGCTAATGCAGAGGATATAGTCAGCAAGGAGCAAATGTTACAGGCCGGTTTTATAGCACAGGAAGTAGATGCTGCAGCCAAAGCAAGTGGGTTTGATTTTAGCGGTGTAGATCGTCCACAAAATGATAAGAATCTATATGGGTTACGCTATGCGCAATTTGTAGTACCCATGGTAAAAGCTATGCAGGAACAGCAAACGCAGCTAGAGCAACAACAGCAGTTAATAAGCAACCAGCAAAAGCAAATAGAAGAATTGCAAAAGCAGAATGCAGAAATATTGCGCCTGCTGAAAGAAGGGAAGTAAATTTTACTTGCGCTTATTTAATTCATCGCGTATACGCGCTGCCAATTCGTAGTCTTCATTATCAAGAGCGGCCTTAAGGTGTGTTTGCAACTCAGGAACAGTCATTTGGTGATAGCTGCCGGATAAAACAGGGTCGGTAGTAGCAGCTGTAGTTGTTTCTTCTTCAGGGCTGGCAGTGTGCGCACCTTCTTCTTCATTAGGGTCGGCTTCTACACCGGCTTCCAGCAGTATAGATTCTTCTACAAATATCGGGCAATCGAAACGCACGGCAAGTGCCAAGGCATCGCTGGTCCGCGAATCTATTTCATACAGGTCGTCGCCTTTTTTGCAAACCAGGTTTGAATAGAAAACACCATCCACCAATTTAGATATATAGATATACTCCAGTTGTATTTCGAAGGTATCGCACATGGTTTTCATCAGGTCGTGCGTAAGCGGGCGCGATGGTTTCATGTTATCCAGTGCCACAGCTATGGCCTGCGCCTCGAAACCACCAATAACTATAGGCAGGCGGCGGCTGCCACCCACTTCTCCTAATACTACTGCAAAGGAATGTGACTGCGTTACGCTGTGCGAAAGGGCAATTATATCCAGCTCAATTTTTCTCATCCGGTTCTAAAAGTAGTTAAGCGGTGTGCAAAGTAAGGTATTTTCTGAAAAAAAAAACGCCATGCCCGTAGTAACACAAGCATGGCATCTTTTATCCACAAATGGCTCTTAATGAGCGGCTTTAAATTTCTTATATTCTTCTATAAACTTAGGTACTACGGTGAAAGCATCGCCTACTATACCATAGTCGGCAGCCTTAAAGAACGGAGCTTCTGGGTCGGTGTTAATAACAACTATTACCTTACTACCGTTAACGCCCGCTAAGTGCTGAATAGCACCCGAGATACCCACAGCAATATATAAGTTAGGACGAATTGTTAAACCGGTTTGGCCTACGTGCTCGTGGTGAGGTCTCCAGTCAACATCAGCTACCGCACGAGAGCAGGCTGTAGCAGCACCCATCAGGTGAGCTAACTCATCTATCATACCCCAGTTCTCAGGTCCTTTAAGTCCACGACCTGCAGATACTACCAGTTCAGCTTCGCTCAATGGTATTTCGCCAACTATTTTATCAGTAGCTTTTACAACAGATGCAAAATCGCTATCCGCCAATGCCGGAGAGAAGGCCTCAACCGCTGCAGCACCAGCACCACGCACCGGAGAAAGCGAGTTAGGGTTTACTGCAATTACTTTTTTCTCGGTAGCTACCTGGTAATTAGCACTTGCCTTACCCGAAAATACATTCTTTTTAACCACAGCCGTACCACCATTGAAGGTAGGCAACTCAACCGCACCCGGCACATAGCCAGCCTTTAGGCGAACGCTTAAGCGCGGAGCCAGCAGTTTACCATTCTGGTTAAATGAAAGCACTACTACTGTAGCACCGGCTGTGTTAGCAGCTTCCGAAACAGCTTTTGTAAATGCTTTAGAGTCGAAATTATTGAAACGCGCATCAGCAGCGTGAAGCACTTTTTTTACACCTACGGTGCCCAGGGTAGCAAGTTCATCGGCAGATGCTGCACCTAATACTACGGCTACAGAATCTGTTCCAAGGCCTTCGGCAACTTTAGAACCATAGTAAGCAGCTTCTACAGATGCTTTCTTGATTTTACCTTCCGATACTTCTACAAAACTTAATACTGCCATGATATGAGATTTTAGAATTTTAAAATTTTGATTTCAGAATTAGATAGCCTTGGCCTCTTCGTGTAACAATCTTACCAGCTCGGCAACATTATCAGGCGATACATATTTGCATTCCTTCGCTTTCTCTGGCAGGCTATAAGAAGCCACAGAAGTCAGTTTCTCGGTAGCGTCAGCAGGCACTACAGCCAAAGGCTTGGTGCGGGCACCCATGATACCCTTCATGTTAGGTATACGTGCTTCGGCCAATTCTTTTTGTGCGCAAACAACCATTGGAAGTTTTACTTCTACAGTTTCTGTTCCGCCTTCAATTTCACGCTTGATGGTAGCAACACCACCTTCTATATCCAGTTTCTGAACCAGCGCTACACATGGCAGGTCAAGCAACTCGGCTACCATGCCACCCACTTCGTAGCTGTTGTAATCGATAGTTTCTTTACCGGCAATAATTAAATCGTAGTTCTCAGTTTTAGCGTGGTTAGCTATCTGGGCAGCTACAAAATAAGCATCGGTAGGGTCAGCATCTACACGTACTGCTTTATCAGCACCAATGGCCAAAGCCTTGCGGATGATTTGCTCAGAGTCGGCAAGACCTACGTGTATTACCACCACTTCGCCGCCTTGTTTTTCCTTTAACTCGATAGCGCGCACCAGGGCATACCACTCATCGGTAGGGTTCATAATAAAAGTAACACCTTCGCTGCTGAACTTTGTATTATTATCAACAAAAGCAACTTTAGAAGTTGTGTCTGGAACTTTAGCAATAGGAACTAATATTTTCATTGTTTCGTGTTTTAAATTGCGGTGCGAAAGTATCTAAGTTTGCTAATTATCAAAACAATTTTTCCCTACCGTTGGTAGGCAAAAAACAGGTCACCTCACCTCTCTCCGCCGCGACGGATCACCCATTGAAATGAGAGGGGATAACGATATTAAAACAATATTGATGCGGATTAGTTTTCCAAAATAAGCAGATGTAATAAAATGCAATTCGGCAATCGTTTGTGTATTGACTTAGTATTTAGAATTTAGCGCTTAGAATTTAACGACAACATGAATCAGGAACGTTTGAATAAGCTATTAGAAT
>DATGWP010000083.1:0-33190 GCA_035299425.1 Chitinophagales bacterium
AAACAGCTGCAAGGTATCCTTATAGCTGTCAGTGCTTCCTGGGAGGTTCAGCCTCCTATTTGGACGCCATCATCAGCTTTTTGTATGAGTTCACTACTCATTACTATCTATTGATTACAAGTATCGCTATAAACGTAAAAAGGCGCGGAACCCGCGCCTTTTTTACTTCTACTATTTGTGTCAATTTACTGAGCCTTCTTAATTCCGGTAATCTTAAACTCTGTACGACGGTTGATAGCACGGCCAGCCGGGTCGTCCTTACCATCTTCTGTATTGTTAGGCACCTTAGGCATGGTTTCGCCATAGCCCTTAGCCACCATTCTGTCTTTGGTTATACCTTTGCTTATCAGGTAGCTTACGCAGCTTTCGGCACGTGCCTGGCTTAGCTTAAGGTTAGCAGCATCCGAGCCTATAGCATCGGTGTGTGCGCTCAATTCAATAACAAACGCAGGGTTCTCTACCATTATCTGGTACAGGTTATCCAATACAGCCTTGCTGTTTTCTGTCAATGTAGACTTACCAAACTCATACAATACGTTCTGCAGGGTATAAGTCTTGTTCAGCTCCAGCTTGGCAATAGATACATCTTTGCGGATAGTGTCTATCTGGCCCAGGTTAGCTGTGTTCAGGTCCACCGTCTTGGTAAAGAACTCATCTTTACGGAATACCAGTTTATAGGTCTTGTTAAAGTCTACATCAAAGTAGTAGTAAGGGTCGCTCTTCATGTAGTAAATGGTCTTCTCCATACCGTTAGGGAACACCTCAATCAACTGCACGTTAGCACCTACAAGGGCATCTTTACCTTCTTCAGATACAAGGCCTTTAACAGTATACATAGCCTTGCGGATAACGATATTGTTATTGATAGTATCTTCATCGGGCAGGCCTTTGGTAGATATGTTCTCGATTTTAGGCTGGAAACCCTCGCGGATAACTTCAACTACATAATCTGTTTCAGGGTTCAGTTTAAAGAAATAAGAACCATCTGTATGCATGCTATCTACACCTACCAATACTTTGGTGCCGTCTTCCAGCTTGCGGTATAGGTTAAATTTAGCACCTTGCAATGCACCGCCTTCGGTATCGCCTTCTTTAAAAGCTACACCCTGCACCGCATAGCGGAAGTTGGTCCAGTAGAAAATATCGTCAGAAGCTGTTTTAATACCATTCAACGGCACGCTACCTTCGCGGTTAGATACCAGGAAACCATTGGTTTGGTCGGTACTGCGCGAATAGTACAGGTCATCTGCTCCGGTGCTTACAGGGTAGCCAACGTGTGTTACATCGCTCCAGTTAAGGTCGGCGCTTTCAGTGCTTTTAAATACATCTAAACCACCAAGGCCCGGGTGACCGTTTGAGCTGAAATAAAGTGTACGGGTGCTATCATCAAAAAACGGAGTTCCTTCATCGCCGGTGCTGTTAACAGGTCCCTTTAAAACTTTAGGCCCTTTATATTCGCCGGTACCTGTGCGGATAAAATACCAGATATCCAATCCTCCTGGTCCTCCTGGACGATCAGTAGCAAAATAAACTATCTCCATACCATCTTCCGATGTTCTTACAGTAGGCTGGGTAGAGGTATATTTTTCTTTCTCGTTAATGGGCTCTGGCAGGCGTGTTACATTACCAAATGAGCCACCTTCTTTAGCATCGGCCACAAAAATGTTGCAAAGAGAGCGGTCGTCATCCATCTCTACACATTTAGTGAAATAAAAACGGGTACCGGCTTTGTTGAATGTACCGTTACCTACGATGTAGCCTTCTTCGTTAATGTCTTTGTTAGATAGCGCTGTACCTACACCCCATGTTTCGCCTTCCTTGGTGCTGTGCATTATCTGGTAAACGGCTTTCGACTTAGGGCCTTCTACAAACACCAGGTTGTTCGATTCTCCCTTCTTGGATGTGTAATACATTTCTGTTTCACCTACACCAAACGGAGCGGCTTCGGTATAGGCTTTGTTTACACCAGGGCCCGCATTAAATATCTTGATTTTTGCTTTAGGAGCTGTTTTAGAAAACTCGCAGCCGGCTATTTCAAGGGCAGCCAGTTTTTTCAAATTATCATTCTCGTCCTTAGGCGTGTACCTTGCATTAAATTTGTTCAGGTACTCGATAGCTTCATCGTATTTACCATTGCGGTGCAATACCTGGCCAAAGTAGTAACCGCCGGTGTTAAACAACTTGGCATCTTCTTCATCCCATCTTTTTTTGTTGGTCTTTTCGCCGGGCTTAATCGCATAAAATTTACGGAAAAAAGTTTCGGCACCTTCATAATCGCGGGCCTGCAACAGCGACATAGCCAGCCAGAAATTGCCGTAGCGGTTAGAGGAGTCCTGGCGCACTACATCTTTGTAATACTCCGCGGCTGTATAGTAGTATGATTCAGCGTAAAATTTATCGCCTATTTTCAATTCGGTATTTAAGTTTTTGGAGCCGACGCGGTGCTGCTGCGCAAAGCTAATAGTTAGGCTTAGTAGCAGCGCAAAAACTGTCAGGGTTGAAGTCTTCTTCATGCGGGGTTAGTTTTAATTTACCTTTTTATTAAAAAAAACCTGCACTGTGTGGAATGCAGGTTTCTAATTTTATTAATACAATGATTTACTTATCAAATCAACAATTAGAATCTGCGGCTTGGCAACGATTTGTTAGCCTTAAACGACTTGATAGTTTCGCCTACATACGATAATGAAATCTCGAAACCGCCACGGTTAGTGGTAGATTGCTTAAGCGAAGAGATGTTTACATCGTAAGCAAAGCCTAAACGCACATTGCGGAACTCTGCGTTAATCATAGGTATAACTGCATCCGGGTTACCAGACTTAACACCTGAGTAACGGAAACGAACACCTGCGCTGATGCTGTTGTTATTTCTGAAACCTGTATTAAAGTAGTAAGTAGCAGAAAGGCCCGGTAGTATTTCCATAAATGGATCCTGATACATAATAAGTATCTCCGGAGAGATTGATACTTTCTTTTTCTTGCCGATAAATGCCTCTAAGTTAAGGTCGGCATTAAATTTACGTGGAAGCACAGAACTCTTATCTAACTCATTAGTTGCGCTATCTCTTACTGCAGATTGCTTAGGAGTAATTAAGTGGTAAGCACCAAAACCTACACCCAATTTAATTTTGTCGCTAAAGTTTGAACGCCAGTAAAGACCAGCGTTGAAATCTCCCTGGATAAAGCCACGGCTGAAGTTTTCGGCAGAAGCATTTAAAGGAGTTTGGTTATGGCCCTGGAACTGGTCTCCAAATGTAGGGTCCTCTACTCTCTTTTGAAGGAATGCACCTTGTAAGCCGATGCTTAAGCGGTGTTGGCCTAACTTGCCAAAACCTTTGTGGTAAGCTACGCTTAAGTTTGCATTAAGCACCGAAAGGCCTGCAGCACCCGAGCGGTCGTTAAAGAAACCAACGCCTATAGCAAGCTTGTCAGTTCTTAAATAACCTTCCAGTAAACAGAAGTCCACATCGGCACCTATAGTGCGGTATGCGTTTTTACCTACAGCAGCCGACCATTGGTCGCGGTAAATAGCCGCCAAACGGTAGCTACCATCGTAGTTACCTACCAGCGATGGATTTAACCACGAAGCGTGCGTGTAGTATTGCGAAAAGTGCAGGTCTTGTGCCTGTGTTTCAATAGCTGCAATTGCCACAGCAGCCAATAGAATACTTCTTTTAAATAAGGTAGAAAAACGCATAGAATGTCAGAGATTAGTTAGTGAATCTTGCCCAAATTTATGAAAGGTTTTTAATCAGCAAAGAAAAAATCAAGAAAATCATGAAATATTTTTGTTGCACCCCATTTTTACCTATAAATAATAAGTAGGTGGGTTTGAGCACTTTTCGTGCCAGCAGTGGCATTTTTTTATTTGGCCCCCGTTTTTAATGATGTTGGATTTATTTAATTTGCCTTGTTACATTTACCACTAAACACACTCTCATTCTGCCTGATAAATAAGGTGGATAAAAACTGAAATTACCATGAAAAAAATTTTTCACTCTATTGTATGGGTACTGGCGCTTGTTACTGTAGCTGTAGCCCAATCGCCACAGAAGATGAATTACCAGGCTGTAGTGCGCAATAATGCGGGCACACCTGTAACAAATACCCCGGTAGCGTTGCGCTTTACTATTCACGATGGTTCGCCCGCTGGCACTGCCGTGTTTACCGAAACGCAAATAGATACGCCAAACCAGTTTGGATTGGTGGATGTAGAGATAGGTGCATTGAATAACCTGGCTATTGTCAGCTGGGGGCTGGGTGCAAAGTATTTGCAGGTTGAAGTATCTATTAATAACACGGGTACATATTCAGATATGGGGTCCTCTCAGCTTATAAGCGTACCTTATGCGTTATATGCGGCCAACAGTAACTCAGGCCCTGCCGGGCCTACCGGCCCGCAAGGGGTAACCGGCGGTGTAGGTGCAGCAGGCCCTACAGGCCCGGCCGGCGCAACCGGGAGTACCGGTACGCAGGGTGTAACGGGCCCAACAGGTGTAACGGGCGCCACTGGCAGCACAGGCGCACAAGGTGCAACAGGTAACAATGGCGACACTGGCGCTACCGGACCCACCGGCGAAACCGGCCCAACAGGTGCAGGAGGAGGAGCTACCGGCCCTACAGGCCTGCAAGGCCCTACGGGCAGCAATGGGCAACCCGGTCAACAAGGGCCTACAGGTGCCAATGGAGATAATGGAGCCACGGGGCCGCAGGGGCCTGCCGGCAATAATGGCGATACAGGAGCTACCGGCCCAACTGGTCCAACCGGCGCCAGCGGCTTGCTACCCAATGGTACTGCAGCCGGTAACACTACCTACTGGAACGGTACTGCGTGGGTAACCAATAGCAGCAACCTATATAATAATGGCGGCAATGTAGGTATAGGTACAACTAACCCTACAGCTACGCTACAGGTACAGGGCACTGTGTTTGGCTATATGCGCGAGAGCAGCTACCATACCTTTAATCTGCCTAATTGGAGCGGACAAGGAAATCATAAAATATGGATGGCGAGCCCGGGTGGCGATGGCAGCGATGACCAGATAAATGGTAATATGAATTATAGGCAAACATGGGTAGCCCCTTACACCGGCAGATTGGTAAAAGTTATTATCCGTGTAGCCGATTTTAACTCTGGTGGCGGCAACGATATGAGCAATTTTACATTTGGATTAAGTGTAAATCAGGTTAACGGCACTAACCCGGTGCCTACTTTTACCGGTGGCACTTACGTAAACTTAGATAATGGCCAGTTTTACGAATTTGTAGCACCCACCAACTGGAGTTTTAGCAAGGGCGATGCCTTGCGCCTTTGCATATTAACCAGCAACGGTTGGATAGAAGATAACGATTACTTTGTAACTGCCGTATGGGAGTATCAGCAGTTTGACTAATTATACTGAATGATACTTGTAACGCGTTGGGTGCCTTACTCGGCTATGGCTGTTTATCCTTTTATATTGGTTAAAAGGAAAGAACTGCAAAATAACGCGGTGCTTATTAATCACGAAAAGATACACCACCGGCAGCAGCTGGAGCTATTGATATTACCCTTTATATACTGTATTTGTTTAATTACCTATACCATTTGGTACGTTTGCGTAATCACTTCCAGGCCTATAAAAACATAATATTTGAGCGCGAGGCATACGCAACGGAGACTGATTTTGAATATTTAAAGAATAGGAGGATGTTTGCTTTCCTCAAATTTTAATTTGCCATGAATAAAAATAAAGTAGCCGTTTATCGTAAGGTAATGTTTAATGCCGCCCATAAGCTTTACCGAAAAGACTGGAGCAGCGAAAAGAACAAGGAGGTATTTGGACTTTGTGCTAATGAAAACTACCACGGACATAACTATAGGCTGGATGTAAAAGTGGTAGGCGAAATAGACCAGGAAACAGGTTATGTAATTGACCTGAACTTATTAAAGGACCTGATTCAGCACGAAGTGCACGACCGTTTCGACCACCGCAACCTAAACCTCGATTGCCCTGAGTTTAAGGACCTGAACCCAACTGGTGAAAATATTGTGGTTGTAATATATAACCTGCTTAGAGCCAAACTGGATATTAAATACGACTTACAGGTAAGGCTACACGAAACGGAACGAAATTATTTTGAGTATCCCGCCTAGGCAGAACCCGTTTATTATTCTGTAGCCAGAGCCGATATACTTGCATCTTTTATGTGAGCTCTGTCAGAACTGTTTTGATTGTTGCTATACTGAATTTTAACTGTGGTAGCTGTTGTAAACGTTTGGCGCACAGTATTAGAAACAGATAAGGTGCCATCGCTTCCTGCAATTACATATGGCGTTCCGGTAATAGAACCTGTACCATAGTTAAAGGCATATTTTATAGAGTTTGTATTTTCTGCACCTATTACAGCTGAGAAAGTAATAAGATAGGTGCCAGGTTGCAGGGTAAGTGTTAGCTTATCCTGAAACCCTGAAGATGGACTGGAAGACAGTGCTCTGCTTTCGGCATAATATACTTTAACACCCGAGCTGCTTAGCGCTTTGGTGGCAGTGGTAGCTGTATCGGCGCGTAAAGCTGTAGTAGCTGTGGTAGCTGTAACTGCATGTGTGGCATTATCAGATAATAAAGCATGGTTAGATGTAAGCGCATTGTTTGCAGAAACGGCATTAGTTGCATTATCTGCCAACGTGGCCCTCGCGGAGGTTAGAGATGTTACCGCCACGGTTGCAGAGTCAGACTTAGTTGACCGGTCGGCTGTTAATGAATGATTGGCCGTAAGCGCATTGCCGGCTATTTCAGCATTTGTTGCATTTTCAGCAAATGTGGCGTGGGCTGCAAGCAAAGATGTTACTGCTATAGTAGCAGAATCGGAAGTAATAGCTCTATCAGAAACTAAAGAGTGGTCCGCTGTAAGTGCATTACCGGCCGATGTGGCATTTATAGCATTAGTGGCGTTATCCGCCTGCAATGAGTGCAACGATGTTAATGAACTGGCCGATAATGTGGCAGAGTCTGCAATATATGACCGTGTAGCAATATTTGAGGTATTGGCTGAGCTGGCGTAAGAAGCAAACAACGATCCCATCATTTTAGTGGTGCCCATATCGCTGTAGCTGGTACCGCCCGTGGCATCATACTCTACCTGCAAATATTTATCGGTGCTCCAATCAATAGAATCCATATTGCCGGTGTTAATCATTCCACCGCCTACTACTACCGTTATAATACCGAAAGCATTGGTAGGTGTAGTATGTGTTTCTTCATATATAACCATGCCCGACGGTGAGTCCTGATGTACAGTAAATTTTAAGCTTACAGTGCCATTTACAATCGGCTGTCCCGAAGCATTGCGAGCTACCGCCTGGTAATTTATACCCTGACCGGCAAAAACAGACGTACAGGCTAAAAGCAATAATAGTGTGAGGTTAAATAGGGGTTTCATTATAACAGTCTTTTTATGTAATAATAGTTTTATCAAAAGGCTGTAGTGGGGCAGCAGTGATGTTTACGCCTTATTGGCTTACATGTTTCAGTATAAATGCAGCAGCAAAGGCAGATGGGCAAGCTTTATCTCAATACGGGTAAGTTTTTTGCCTAAAAAACGGCCAGGCATTGTTCAACACAATAAGTGCCTTGTAAAACATGTTTGGCACGCCTCATGTAGTGAACGGTATTTTAACAGTAATGTTACATATTATTTGAAATCTAAATCGAAATAAACCGGCAGGTGGTCGCTGTAGCCGCCTACCCATTTGCCGCTGGCGTAGGTGCGGTTGGGTATAAGCCCATATTTTGCATGGTTAAATAACAGCCACTGTGGCGAATAGATATACGCTGCTGAATTATGAATGTAATACAGATTGGACTTATCAAGTAAATTGCCTGATACTATGAACTGGTCGAACATATCATTCTGATCACGGTATTTTACACTGAATTGGGCTTTGCGGTTAATACCTATCATCAGGTTCACCATCGGTGCGGTTTTAGCGCCCGGTACAGGTTCTGATAATTTCTTTACGCTTTTATCATCCGGGTTATCATTCATATCGCCCATTACAATTACACGGGCAAAGGGCTCACCGGTATATATGTTCTCTATCTTGTCTTTTAGCGTTTTTGAAGCTGCCATTCTTCTGTTCTCACTCTCAGCGCCCGTGCGGCGGCTGGGCCAGTGGTTTACAAAAAACCAAACGGGGTACTCTTCGGTTAAATAGGCTTTAAAATAAAGGATGTCGCGCGTGCGGTCACTATCTCCCATGTCTACTTTTAAATAAGCGTCGAATATGCTTTCAATTACATCTTTGTTATACAGAAAGGCCACATCAATGCCGCGCTCATCGGGTGAATCGTGATGAATAATGCCAAGGTCGAATTTCTTCAGGTCGGGTTGTGCAATCAAATCCTCCAGCACTTTTTTGTTCTCTACTTCGCCCAGCCCAATAACCAAGGGCAGTATAGTATCCAGCATGGCAGCTAACACTTTAGCAGTATGGTTTAGCTTGGTTTGATACTTATCGCTGTTCCATTGGTTGCGGCCTTGCGGCAAAAACTCTTCATCATTCACAGAAGGGTCGTTTATGGTATCATACAGATTCTCGAGGTTATAAAATATAACCCTGCCGGGTTTTAGCAAGGGCTCACTTTTTTGTGCGCTTGCTAAGGCACTCAAAAACAAAAACGCTATTAGCAGAATGTTTTTCACCTATAAATATTTATGCTGTGCAATGGCTTTTAGTTCGTCCTCTATAGGCATAGGTTTATAACCCAGGCTCAATGCCCTTGAAATATCCAGCGATACATCAGCCGGTCGGGGCGCAGCCATTTGAATGTCTTTTTGCGATAAAGATTGCAGCAGCGATTTGTCCAGATTAAATGCCTCGGCCACTTTCATTCCAAAATCGTAACGCGATAATTTTCCTTTACCTGCTAAATGTATCGTAGGCTCATGCGTGAATAGCAATTGCAATATCCCTTCTGCAATACTTTTGGCACCGCATACGCTGCGGTATTCATCGTAAAACAAATTTGCTTTTTCGCCATTGCGTAGTTGAGCAATAAATTTGCGAAGATAGTTTCCTTCACTTGCTTCCGCTTCGCCAAACATCAACGGCAAACGAAACACAGTAGCATTTGGATATATCTTTAATATCTCTTCCTCAGCTACAGATTTCTGCTCGCCATAAACACTCACAGGGTTCTTTGCATCATCTTCCTTATACATTCCCTTCTTGCCGTCAAACACCAGGTCGGTAGATGTAAATGCAAAGGGTATATTATAATCCGCCGCAATGCCTGCCAGGTTTTTGCTGGCTTCTACATTTACATCGTAGCTCAGCTCTCGGTTTTGCTCGCAAAAATTAGCATCAGATATAGCTGCAGCATGTATAATAGCATCCGGCTCTATATCGTCAATGTAATTGCCCAATTCTATGTAATTGCGGATATCGCAGTTAACAAGAGTGGCGTTTTCAAAACCTATGTTATGCAAATTTGTAACACCATAAACTTCCCACTCCTGGGCTACCCTTAACAGGTGGTAACCTAAGAAGCCCGATGCACCGGTAATGAAAAGTTTCTTTTTAACCATGTAACTAAACTACGCCCGGAATAATTTTGTAAGGAACCATCTTGCGGTATTGCTGCCAGTATTCACCATATTTATTACGGCATTTAACCTCATCGCGGAACGACCGGTGGGTGAGGAGTATGCACAGGAATAAGAAATAGAAGAAAGGCATCAGGTAATCGAAACCCGTAGCACAGCTCCAGAAGAATGCCGCAGCTAGTTCAGGTATATAATGGAAGTGGCTGCTGATACCCCAGAAGCCCGAAGCCAGCAATAAGTTCTTTTTCTTTTCGCCGGTCTCAGTAGTGTAAGTAGCCTCAATAAGCACCGGTGCTTTGCCCCATATAGTAGTGTTGCCATTGGTGGCACGCACTACTTGGCGCTGCCTGTCCGCCCAGTAGTTAATAAAGATAGACGCTAGGCCCGCCGCGAATATTAAACCCGCTGCCCAAAGTGGTAAACCTACCGGGTGCTTAACCATAAACAATACCGGTGAACAGTAAACAGATGGCACCCATACCAAACAGCCCCAGCAGATATAAAAACCGGCGCGGTCAACTATAATATCCATGCTGCGCATGTAGCCCGCCTCCCATATAAAAAACTTGAAAAGGTAGATTACAATAAGCGCTGCCGATACTATGATAGACCAATCGGCTACACCATATATGTTCTTTTGTGCAAAAGCAAACGATGTAACTATTACTGCCCAGCCGGTCATACCAAACCGACAATTGGTAAACTGCTTTACATCCCAGCCAAAAATGCGTGGGTATAATTCGGTGCCCCAGTAGTAATCGAAAATAAAGTTACCGGTGTGGCTGTTGTCGCTGGTAGAAGGGAAGAAGCGCCCTTTGAAATATAGGAACAAGCAGAAAACAAGCGCTGTAAAATTAAGCGCGGCCAGTATGTCGCCAAAGTTATCGTACACAATAGATGGCTCGAATAAGTGAAGGCCTAATGAACAACCAAAGAACAAGGCAAAGGTGATAATGTAAGATGCAAGCCCATTGTCTTTATACTCCGGCAGATTACCCATTGGAGTGATAGTACCGGTAAACGTTTTAGCCGGTATGGCCTTCATCAAAAACAACTGCAATACAGCAAACACGCCTATTATTTTCCAGGCTATGGCCGTGCCGAAAAAGCGCGAGAACCACACCTCATTTACCACTGTAAAGAAACCTTTGTCTACTATCTCGTACCACAGGTTAAGAAAAGAACCATCTAAGTTTACGGCAGTATGCCACAACAGCATGGCAAAGAAAGGGGTTACACCCACCAAAAACAGGGGCATGATGTAACGCGTTAAAAAATTTTCTTCGGCAATGGCAGCAGTGGTTGTACTCATGAAACTAAATGTGGTTAAATAAAAAATCCGAAGCTGTTACGCTTCGGATGGAAATATAAAAGGATTTCTGTTTTTCAATTACATATTCAGCGCCCGGTTATCGGTAGCTACCAAACAAGCCTCTTTAAACGCTTCTGTGTAGGTTGGGTGCGGGTGGCTCATGCGGCTGATATCTTCTGCGCTGGCACGGTATTCCATCGCCACTACACCTTCTATTATCAAATCGGCAGCACGGGCACCTATTACGTGTACGCCCAATATTTCATCGGTAGTTTTATCGGCCAGTACTTTTACAAAGCCATCCAGGTCACCACTGGCGCGGGCACGGCCTAATGCACGGAAAGGAAATTTACCCGCCTTGTAAGCAATGCCTTTTTGTTTTAGCTCCTGCTCGGTAGCGCCTACGCTGGCAGCCTCTGGCCAGGTATAAGCTACACCCGGTATCAGGTTATAGTTTATGTGTGGGTGCTGCCCTGCTATTACTTCGGCTACATAAGCGCCTTCTTCTTCTGCCTTGTGGGCCAGCATAGCGCCACGCACTACATCGCCAATGGCATAAATACCCGGCACTGCGGTTTCTAACTTATCGTTTACAGCTATACGGCCTTTTTCGTCTGCCTTTAAGCCTGCTTTTTCTAAACCTAAACCTTCGGTGTACGGCACCCGTCCTACAGCCACTAAACAGTAGTCGCCTTTTACTTCCACTTTTTCACCGGCTTTATTTTCGGCAGTTACCGTTACTTCTTTAGCTTTGGTAGTAGCTCCGGTTACTTTGGTGCTTAGCATAAACTCCATGCCCTGCTTGCGCAATACACGCAGTAACTCCTTACCTACTTCATCGTCCATGCTCGGCACTATCTTATCCAGAAACTCTATCACCGTAACCTTAGCGCCCAGGCGCAGGTAAACCGAGCCCAGCTCTACACCAATTATACCGCCACCAATAATTACAAGATGCTTTGGCACTTCTTTCAGCGTAAGACCTTCGGTGCTGGTTATAATGCGCTTTTTATCGATAGCTAAAAACGGCAACTTGGTTGGCTTGCTGCCGGTAGCTATTATTGTTTTTTCAGTCTCCAGTTCAGTTACTTCGCCTTTGCTATTGGTAACTGCTATTTTGTTTTTATCTACAAACGAACCGGTACCGTAAAAGGTATCAATCTTGTTCTTCTTCATCAAAAAGGCAATACCATCGTTATTGGCTTTTACCACGCCATCTTTGCGCGTTACCATTTTACCAAAATCGAAGCTCAGCCCTTTGGTAGCAATACCATGGTCGGCAAAATTCTTTTCGGCATTGTGGTAATGCTCCGATGAATCGAGCAATGCTTTAGATGGGATGCAACCCACATTGGTGCAGGTGCCGCCCAATACATCATACTTTTCTACTATCGCCACCTTCATACCTAACTGCGCGCAGCGTATAGCCGCTATATAGCCACCCGGGCCACTGCCAATTACTACTACGTTATATTTACTCATGGTTTGTTTTGAGGCGCTAAAATATTAGAGTTATTCGAAAAAACACGCTGACAGCAGTCACAATAGTTTATAAATGTGCAAGCGCAATTTCCCGTTTTTGCTTTGTAAGGCTGGTATTATCTTCAAAATTTTATTCTATTGCTCTTCTCCTTTAGGAGAAGGTGCCCAAAGGGCGGATGAGGTGCATAGCACCGATGCACCAAGGTAAAAGCGTTACTAAAACGGATCGTCCCTGTCAGCCCTTTGCCTGGAAAGGCAGAGGGCTGAGGCATAAAAAGCAAATGCAGGATGGCTAACCATGCTGCATTTGCTTTTTATTATCTAAGCGTACCTTTATTCAAAAGCCCTTTCCATAATAACCTTCTGCTCCTGCAGGTGTACCTTCTTAAATCCGGTAGCCGGCGAAGCAGAGTTTTTACGGGCAATGCCTTTAATTGTAATCTTATCATACATACGGGCATGGATAAAATACCATGCACCCATGTTTTCAGGTTCTTCCTGCACCCAGCACACCTCTGCCCCGGGGTATTTTTGGGTTAGCTCTACCATTTTATCCTGCGGTACCGGGTACAGTTGCTCTACACGTGCTATTACCACATCAGTAATGTTGTTTTTCTCTTTATGCTCCAGCAGGTCGTAGTAAACTTTACCGGTACAGAAAAGTATTTTGCGTGCCTTGCCTTTAATATCATCTACCAGCAACTCTTCAAAACCGCCCTTCAATATATTGCCTATTGGCGATACGCATTTAGGGTGGCGCAGCAGGCTCTTAGGGCTCATTACAATAAGTGGCTTGCGGAAATTCCAGTGCATTTGGCGGCGCAGCGCATGGAAGAAATTGGCAGGGTCAGATATATTGGCCACTACCATATTCATCTCGGCACATTGCTGCAAAAACCGCTCTAAGCGGGCTGAGGAGTGCTCGGGGCCCTGGCCTTCGTAGCCGTGTGGCAATAACATAACCAGGCCGGTGCTGCGTTGCCATTTGGTTTCGCCGCTGCATATAAACTGGTCTATTATTATTTGTGCGCCGTTTACAAAATCGCCAAACTGGGCTTCCCATATTACCATAGCATCGGGGCTTGGCAGCGAGTAGCCATACTCAAAACCCAATACACCATACTCGCTCAGGTGGCTGTTATATACAAAAAAGCGGCCCTGTTTTTCGGCCAGGTTGCTCAGGCGGCAATAAGGCTTATCGCTGTTTTCATCGGTAAGCACAGCATGGCGGTGTGTAAACGTACCCCGCTTTACATCTTCACCGCTCAGGCGTATATCGTTACCCTCCAGCAGTATAGAGCCATAGGCCATTAACTCAGCCGCGGCCCAGTCAAGCTTTTTATCTTCTACCGATAGGCGCTTTCTTTCTTCCAGGTACTTCTGGACTTTTTTTAGCGGCACAAAACCATCCGGTACTTTATTCAACCCTTCGGTAAGTATATCGGCTGTTTTTTTAGTAATGGCCGTATCCGGCGATTTTTTAAAATCTTCAATAGTGGCCTTGCTCAGCTTTTTCCAGGCTATTTCATTTGGCTGCACTTTGTAAGGCAGCGGGTTCTGTTTCACCGAGTCCAGGCGCGCCTGCAATTCATCCCAGAATTCCTTTTCCATGCGCTTGGCCAACTCGGCAGTTACAGCACCTTCGGCTTCCAGTTGCGCAATGTACAGGTCGCGCGGGTTCACGTGCTTCTCTATCAGCTTATACATGCCCGGTTGGGTAAACTTAGGGTCGTCGCTTTCGTTGTGTCCCCAGCGGCGGTAGCACACCATATCTATAAAAATATCCTTGTTGAAAGTCTGGCGATATTCAGCGGCTAACTCGCATACAAACACTACCGCTTCTATATCATCGCCGTTTACGTGCAGCACCGGAGCCTCAATGGTAGCCGCAATAGAAGTAGAGTAGTCCGATGAACGTGCATCGTCAAAGTTAGTCGTAAAACCAATCTGGTTGTTAATTACGTAGTGAATGGTTCCACCTGTGTAATAGCCATCCAGTTTAGCCATTTGCAGTACCTCATATACTATACCCTGTCCGGCCACAGCTGCATCGCCATGTATAAGCAGCGGCAGTATTTTGTCGTAGTTCGATTTGTAAATAGCATCGGCTTTGGCGCGGGCAAAACCGGTAACTACCGGGTTAACCGCCTCCAGGTGCGATGGGTTAGGCATCAGCTTAAGGTACACATCTTTACCGCCGTCGGTAGGGTATTGCGACGAAAAGCCAAGGTGGTATTTCACATCGCCATCGCCCATGGTTACATCGGCCTCTACATTACCTTCAAACTCATTAAATATTTCTTCATACGTTTTGCCCATTATGTTGGCCAATACGTTTAATCGGCCACGGTGCGCCATGCCTATTACTACCTCCTCTACACCACTGCCGGCGGCAGTTTGTATAATGGCATCCAGGGCAGGTATGGTGGTTTCGCCACCCTCCAGCGAAAAGCGCTTTTCGCCTATATACTTAGTACCCAGAAATTTTTCGAACGATACGGCCTTGTTCAGCTTGCGTAGTATGCGCTCTTTTTTCTCTACCGAAAACTTATACAGGCTCTCGCTCTTCTCTATCTTACGGAAAAAGTCTATCTCTTCTTTTACGCGCACATAGCCGGCCTCAAATCCAATGCTGCCGCAGTATATTTTGGTAAGCTTGGCCAGTATCTCGCTTAAGGTAGCGTTTGGCAGGCCAATTTCCTGGCCTATCACAAATTTTTTATCCAGGTCTTTATCGCTCAGGCCAAAGTTTTCAAGCTCCAGGTTAGCCTTGCGGTTTTTGCGTGGCTTAAGTGGGTTGGTTTTGGCTATCAGGTGCCCCTTGTTCCGGTAGGCAGTTATAAGGTTATACACCTTAAACTCATCGGCCGAAAACCCGCCTGCCTTGCTGCCGTTAAAATTTAGGGTGGCAAAGTCGAAGCCTTCAAAAAATTTGCGGAATTCAGGGTCAACCTGGGTGCTGTCTTTCTTAAAATCGTTGTAAAGATTTTCCAGAAACTGGGGTGTGGCGTTGCTGATAAAAGAGTAGTTATCCATTTATTTTTGGTAAAAATTGGCCCAAAGGACCCCTTTGGGGACGCCAAAAGTAATTAAAATCATATTCTCCTCAAACTCTTACATAAATGCCTCATTTTAACAAACTAAGCGCAGCGAAAAATGTTAGCCCTATGGTAAATTAGCGAGCCTGCATTTGGAAATTTGGCTTAGAGGGCTATATTTGCATTCCTTTTTAAAAAAGAGATAACAAATGGCACATCACAAATCAGCGAAAAAGAGAATTCGTCAAACTGCAAAGAGAAGACTTGCAAACAGATTTTATGCAAAAACTACACGTAACTTAATACGTGATGTGCGTGCAGAAAAGAAACCAGCTGAAGCTACCAAAGCATTGCCTAAAGTGTTTGCTGCTATCGATAAGTTAGCTAAGCGCGGTTATATCCACGCTAACAAAGCTGCCAACCTTAAAAGCGGTTTGGTTAAGCGTGTAGCTGCTGCCAAAGTAAAGTAATTAGTATACCCTGGTATATAGCAAGAGGCACTCCGCAAGGTGTGCCTCTTTGTTTTTGTGTTAAACCCTGCCCTTCCCATTCAACCGGTTTCTTAAATTCTCCTATCTTCATTTTTCTAAAGCGCTGTTATGCTAAAATGTATTCCCCTCATTTTATTTTCATTGTTATTAGTAAATACCTATGGACAGAATAACGTAGGCATAGGCACCCCCGCTCCCGATGCATCTTCTATACTCGACCTTAGCTCTAATACCAAAGGCTTTTTGGCCCCGCGTATGACTACCGCTCAGCGCACTGCCATAGCGGCCCCTGCCCCCGGCTTGCTGGTATACGATACCGATGCCGGCTGCTACTATTATTACAATGGTGCCTGGAACTCGCTTTGCCAGCTTAGCGGACCTACGGGCGCTACCGGTGCCACAGGTGCCAGTGGTGCAGATGGGGTTAATGGTACAAACGGTGCCACCGGTGCTACAGGTGCTACCGGTGCCACAGGCCCCGGCACTATCTGCGCCACCGCAGCCAATGGCTATGTAAGCATGTTTACCTCGGCTACCGATTTATGCAATTCTGTGATTTTTCAAAGCGGGGGCAATGTGGGGGTTAATACTACCACACCATCGGTGGCACTACAGGTAAATGCTACCAGCGCTATAGGTGTGCCCTCGGGCACTACAGCGCAGCAACCGGCCGGTGCACCGGTAGGGGCTACGCGCTACAACACCACGCTGGGCGCTATGGAGGTATACACCGGCACCTGCTGGCAAAACGTGAATACACCACCTATAGGGTCTACATATATACAATGGTTTAATGCAGCCGACCCTAACACCCTTTACCCCTGTACCCAGTGGGTAAGCAGCGATATTACCAATGGCGAGTTTATACGCGCCAGGGGAGGAGCCGCCAACGTAGCGGCCGGTGGTGCGCTTAGTGGCACACTGCAGGCCAGCGCCATGCTAGACCATGCCCATGCCCTGGCAGGCACTATAAATGGCAGTGGTGTGCTTACCAGCAGCAGCAATGGCTCGCATAGTCATGGTGGCGGCACATCGGGTGCAGTAACCAATGCGCCTAATATTTACATACCCTACGATGATAACCTGAGTAGCGATGCCGGCAGCGGCTTTGGTGGCAGCAACCCCAGCACCTGCGGCACCGGATGGGATGGCCGCCCTACCGCCGGCAACTTTATGGGCCTGCTTACCGATGCCTGCATGGGCCACATACACAACATAACAGCCGATGGTGCCCATACGCACACCGTAGCCGACCATACACACACGCACAATCTTAGCGTAGGCAACATGACCAGCGGTGCCGGCCCCGAAACCCGCCCCGATAACGTAGCTGTGGTATTTTGGCGAAGGACGAATTAAGCAGCCGTAACTAAGTCCTATAATGGCTCAAATCATTTCTGCTTTACTTTCTTTACTTCCAGAAGAACTATAAACAAACGGGTATATATTGCCGCGCAAGAGTTTCTCCGTTGTTTATAATCTCTTCAACAACAAAAAACCGTAACCGGCCTATTTTCATTTATTAATAAAATAACAGTCCAGCTTATTTAAAAACCGCTCGTCGGTCATTCCCGTCCGGTTAAACATTATCACACTTCCCACCCCTGCTTTTGGGTAAATCCGTATTTCGCTATAAAAACCACCACCACCACCTGCGTGCGCAAAATACTTTTCGCCATTTAATTGCCCGCTATACCAGCTAAGGCACATGCCGGTTGGCTGGTTGTTATTGGTAAAGTTTTCTGTAAACATTTTTTCTTTATACCTATCCGAAATCAACCCGCACTGAGGCTCCAAAATTGCCTGAATGTATTTTACAAAGGCATAAGGCGTTCCTATCAAACCACCATACGACACGCCGTTTACATAATAGTCTTTAAAGGGTTTCCATTCTCCTTCTGCCCCACCCATATACTTCGATTTGTCAATCAAAAATGTAAGCATCAGATTTAAAAAGCTATAGCGTTTAACGTACCCCTTGGCGTGTTGCGCATCATCATTAATTAAAAAGCCAAGCTGTGCGGGGTTAATACCAAGCTTCGATAGTATATTCTCTGTTACATATTCCTCATAAGATACGCCCGCAACATGCTCTATAACATTACCAAGCAGTACATAGCCCAAATTTGAATAAGCAAATTTTTCATTGGGTTCATGTTTAATGTGTGCGTTGCTAAGCATTGGCTTAAAAAACTTATCTCTATCAAAAGCCTCATGTTCCTGCTTAAGATGTATCCAGCTTAAAGGAATAGGGTTGGCAATACCAGCCGAATGTGTCAGCAGATGTTGTATAGTTACACCCGCAGAGAATGGCATATCCGGCAAATATTTTTTCACAGAATCTTCTATCCGCAGTTTCCCCTTTTCTTCCAGCTGAAGAATAGCCAATGCTGTAAATGTTTTGGTGCACGAAAATGCGTGGTATGTAGTATCAGCGGTGGTTTTTAAACGATTACCTACATCTGCAAATCCGCCAACAAAACTATGTATTACCGACTCTCTGTTAAAAAAGTAGTATTGAACGCCCGGGGTAGCATTACTGTTGATTTGATCCTGCAAAATACGATCGACGTTATTCATACTTATTTCAACGTTGCTCCTTGGTATGGCACCAAATTTACTGAGTTGTACCAAATCCCCCACTACTGCTTTGCTGCATCCATCAGATGGAGGCCGCTTAACGTTTCCGCCGTTGCTGGTGTTATAGCTTCTGCTAATATATAACAGAGCAGTGTCACCAGCAACCATGGGCAGGCTATCCTATATGCGCGCTCCGGTTGGATGGTGCTTAACGTTTCAAAAGTTTAAAACCAATTTCCCGGCCTTGCCCCTGAAACATGGCCAGGTTTATCCAGAACCAGGCAAATTGCTCCATTAGTTCAAACTTGTCATTACCTCCTATGCTGTAACACTCTGCAAAGCCTGCGTCTTTGGCTAATTGAATGGCTGCGGCTTTTCCTTTTTCACTGTCACCCGCCACAAATAAGTCAAGCTGGGCGTCGCCATAATTTGGGTTAAGCATATTGTTGAAACCCGTTGTGTTGAAACACTTCACCACATCTTTGGTTTGTGTGTTGTCTAAAATGGCATCGGTAGTATGCTTGTAACCTTGCGGCCCCCTCTTCATAACAATATTCATTGCATCAATAATTACTTTGCCGGAGGTGTCGCCAAGCGATTTTACTACTTCAACTGTTGCCGGGGCGGGTGTTGAAATTAAAATCACATCACTTTGCTTAACGGCGTTTTCAAATGTGGCAAACCGGTCTTCACCAATTTCCGTAGCCAATTTGATGTTCTTTTCACTTAGCGGAAACCGGGCGCCCACCAAAACAGTATGTCCTGCTGTAATCCATTTTTTTGCCAATGTTCCACCCACATTACCAGAACCGATGATTGCTATTTTCATATAGTTTGCTTTTCTGTTTAAAATAAAAATAGCTTTTCTGGTGCAGGTTTTTCAGCCGTTGTTAGCCTGATGCCGCCGTTGGTAACGCGGCTCTGTTATATATTAACGTAAGCTATAATGCCAAGAACGGCGAAATAATAGAAATGCGGCTTATAAATACGGCGGGGAAGCTGGAACTGAATACCACATCTTACCAAAATGGCGTATATTTAGCAAGAGTTGAAACCGGCAGCAATGCCGTATTAAAAAGCAAGTTTGTAATATTAAAGTGAAACTAAGTTTATACATACTAAACAGAGTAACAGCAACGCTGTTGCTCTGTTTTAGTTTTAGTCAGCTGGTTAAAGCGCAGGTTTGGAACAAAACTTATATAGATGGCAGGCCCACTATGTTGTTTAGTAGTGTGGTATATCATGATAACGTCTTTTATGTATCTGGAGTAACTTCAAACTCCACTGCATTTAATTTTTCGCGAGCCATGTTAGGAAAATTGATTTTTGAAGGAGATTTGGAACAATATCAGGTTGTTTATGATTCTGCAACTAAAGATTATGGAGCTTTCTATAATGCGTTTATTAAGACCACTAGAAATAGGCTTATTTACGCTGGTTATGCCAGAGATTCAGTTCAAAAAATGTTAATGCTAATGCAGAATCTCGCAAACGATTCCGTAATCACTTATGAATACTCTACGCCAAATGCAACAGCTTTCCAAGGTTATAAGGTATTGCAATACGACGACAGCAGCTATTACATAGCTGGCGTACAGACTATAAATAACAATGCGAACGTTATATTGCTCAAAATAGATTCTGCGGGCAACCGGCTATGGGAAAAAAGTTATGGCCAGTATAAGCTGGATTATGCGGGTTCTGTTATAAAATTAAACAATGGAAATTTATTATTGGGTGCAGTAAGAAATACGGCAGATTTAACACCAACCCAACATGCTAATACGTGGCTGATAGAAGTGGATACCGGTGGTAATGTAGCGAGACAATGGTTTGATCCCAATGATAGCACTTATGTAGCAGAGGGCTTATTGGAAACACAAGATGGCGGTTTTGTTTACTGCGCCCGCAAAAAGGGGCGAGAATCTGGAGGTTTAGTTTCTACCGTAGGTACTATTGTAAAAATGGATAACCAATTTGTGAAACAATGGACATATCAGGGAGGTGGGAGAAGTATATATACAGGATTAACGGATATAGAAGTTTTACCTGATGGGAGTATTTTAGCTTGCGGTAATAATCCCTATTACGCAATAGATAGCAATACCTTAGGAGGGTGGGTAATCAAATTAAGTTCTGCCGGTCAGGTTATTTGGGAAAGGATATACACCGGCATAAATCAACCGGCAATTAAAAATTTCTTAAGCGATATAGATGTATTACCCGATGGCAGCCTGATAGCAGTAGGCCAATGCCAAAATCCCGGCCACACTCCGCCGCAAGTGGGTTGGTTTTTAAAACTGGATAGCAATGGGTGTGAGATAGAGAACTGTGTGGTAGGGATAGAAGCAGACCACGGTCTACAGACAACGGGCAACAGCCAAATACAGGTGTGGCCTAATCCGTTTACTACCGATTTATCAATAGCCCTCACCGGTGAGCACGTTACCGGTGCTACCTTTACCATTACCAACCTGATGGGGCAAGTGGTGTATCAGCAAACAGAAACCAACCTGGCAAC
Source organism: Chitinophagales bacterium (assembly GCA_035299425.1). Classification (GTDB taxonomy): domain Bacteria; phylum Bacteroidota; class Bacteroidia; order Chitinophagales; family LD1; genus Bog-950. Next base: position 21,013 of record DATGWP010000083.1, read on the forward strand.
CGGCTATACCAAAATGCTGGATTTGAGTTACCTGGCTAACGGAGTTTATTTTGTGGCGGTAAATACCGGAGATAGAATGATGGTGGAGCGGGTGGTGAAGGAGTAGGCGGTTTTGATAAGAGTGCACTAAAGGCTGTTCTATGGTCTGCACCACAGGTCAGACCCATTCCCGGCTCAATTACACTCCAGCGCTTATTATAGGCCCCACTGGGCGTAAGCTGTGCCTACGTCCAACCCGCGCCAAACTCCAACAGCGGTAATGGCTTTACCTAATTTAAGTAAAACCATTACCGCTTAAAAGCGGTCAGTGTACACACCACGCGACAGGTCATGTACACGGCTTTTTATAAAACCTTTGTAACCAATTTATTGCAACAGGGCATGGTGTACACTTTTCAAAATAGGCACAGTGTACACCGAAATACCACTCAGCATAAGCTGCGCCCATAACTGTTTGAAACCTTCTTGCTATGTACTAAAGGTTGCACCCGCTACGGGGTGCGGCGATATACCATCGTATTTTTCTACCCGTATTAAGTGCCTACGGCACTATAAATCCCGTCAGGGATTAAATATGGGTAGAAATTGATAGCTAAGAGTGGTTCTCCGTGCCGTATGGTACGGAACCTACCTTGTGGCTTAGCGCAAAATTTGATGTTTCGAAAAGTATGGGCATAGCCTAAGCCCAGATGAGTGCAATTAATCATTGCCGTTGGCTTTAGCCAACGGTGAATTCATTGATCTTCTTTGGCTTTAGCCAAAATGTAATATGGTATATACGCAGCACTTAGCTTAACATAGGTTTGGCTAAAGCCAAATGGGGGTGTTGTTTCTTTGTCCGTCAGCTAAAGCTGACGGCAATGAACCAGTGTCTCAGTACAAAAGTATGCACAGCCTTTTTGTGTGGATACTCTGCTTTGGCTTAGTAGGCATAAAACAAAAAGCGCCCCCATTGCTGAGAGCGCTTTCTGCTATTTAAAACCTTACGGCTATTACTTCAATATTTCAGTTACCTGACCGGCACCTACTGTACGACCACCTTCGCGGATAGCGAAACGAAGACCTTTCTCCATTGCGATAGGGTAGATCAATTTTACAGTCAATGTTACGTTATCACCAGGCATAACCATTTCTACACCAGCTGGCATAGTAATTTCGCCGGTAACGTCAGTTGTACGGAAGTAGAACTGCGGACGGTATTGGTTGAAGAATGGAGTGTGACGTCCACCTTCTTCTTTGCTTAGTACGTAAACCTCGCACTTAAATTCAGTGTGCGGAGTTACAGAACCCGGCTTAACGATAACCATACCACGCTTAATCATTTCCTTTTCAATACCGCGAAGTAGTAGACCTACGTTGTCGCCAGCCTCACCACGGTCAAGAATCTTACGGAACATTTCAACACCAGTTACAGTAGAAGTAAGTGGTTTTTCACCTTCTTTCTGCAAACCGATCAATTCTACCGGATCGTTAGAGTTGATTACACCTCTTTCGATACGGCCTGTAGCTACAGTACCACGACCAGTGATAGAGAACACGTCTTCAACCGGCATCAGGAACGGAAGTTCTGTAGCGCGCGGAGGAACCGGGATAAAGCTATCAACAGCTTCCATCAACTCATCGATTTTAGCTACCCACTTAGGATCGCCGTTAAGAGCGCCCAGAGCAGAACCCTGAATTACCGGGATGTTAGCACCATCGAATTTATAGAAAGTAAGAAGGTCGCGGATTTCCATTTCGCCAAGCTCAAGGAATTCAGGATCTTCAACCAGGTCAACTTTATTCATAAACACAACGATTTGAGGAACACCTACCTGACGTGCAAGAAGGATGTGCTCGCGTGTTTGAGGCATAGGTCCGTCCGTAGCGGCAACAACAAGGATAGCACCGTCCATTTGGGCAGCACCGGTAACCATGTTCTTGATATAATCCGCGTGGCCTGGGCAGTCAACGTGCGCGTAGTGGCGGTTCGCTGTCTGATATTCCACGTGAGCAGTGTTAATCGTAATACCTCTTTCTTTTTCTTCAGGGGCATTATCGATTGAAGAATAGTCACGCACTTCTGCTAGACCTTTCTTAGACAGTACCGTTGTGATTGCGGCAGTCAAAGTTGTTTTGCCGTGATCCACGTGTCCGATGGTACCGATGTTCACATGCGGCTTGTCTTTTACGAATTTTTCTTTAGCCATTGTTATTGTTTTTAATTGTTGATTTTAAATATTTAAATATACTGTTTACTGCTTAGTGTTTCCCTTTTTCCTCCTGCGCTGATCTATCAATTATCACTAATCAATAATCGTTTTTTTGTTGAGCCGTTGATGAGAATCGAACTCGCGACCTCTTCCTTACCAAGGAAGTGCTCTACCACTGAGCTACAACGGCTTGTTAAGGTGTTTTACTTCCTTACTGTGGAGCGGGAGACGAGGTTCGAACCCGCGACCTGCAGCTTGGAAGGCTGCCGCTCTACCAACTGAGCTACTCCCGCAAGTTAATTCAGAATTCGGAACGCCGAACCCGGAATTGCTTTTCACCTGTTATTTCGCATTTCTAATTCCGGTTTCCGAATTAGAATGTGTGGGGAGATCAGGATTCGAACCTGAGAACTCGTAAGAGGACAGATTTACAGTCTGTTGTCGTTGGCCACTTGACTATCTCCCCAGTTCGGGTGAATGATGAAAAAACTCCTTGTTTATGCCTTTCTCTTTGCAGAGGGCCAGGGCAAAAACATTTTTTGGAGCCCGCGGATGGATTCGAACCTCCGACCTGCTGATTACAAATCAGCTGCTCTACCAACTGAGCTACGCGGGCCTGGTAAATTTTTCTGGTACAATAATACAATGAACACACTCCGTCTTGAAAAACGGAGCGCAAATCTAAACAGTTAATTGAATTTTCAAAAAATGGAAAATAAAAATTGCAAGGAGATTTTACCGGCCTGCCTTGCCAAAGGTAGCACGCCCGCCCCAAAAGTGCTCCGGGCGATGGCATAGGCCAGTAGGGTAGGGGCACTTTATAAAAGCGAAACGGGAGCATTTGCTCCCGTTTCTTTGGTTTATTTAAAACTCTTTTACTTTTTGTTTCTGTTTTTTTAGCTGGCCTGCTATGGTATGTAAGGCAAGGTCGGTGCTTTCTTCAAATGTTTTAGATGTTTTGGCTACAAATAGTGTTTTGCCGGGTACGTGTAATTTAATTTCTACAATTTTATCTTTTACGCTTTGCTTCGATTCAAGTTTCAGAAATACTTCTGCTTCTACAATCCTATCGAAGAAGGTTTCTAACTTGGTTAATTTCTTGTTTATAAAATCTACAAGGTTAGCTGATGCATCAAAATGCACCGGATGGATTACCACATTCATAAAGAACAATTTAAAAGGTTAAATAATCGGTTTCCGTATCTAAAGTAACGAAATAGTTATCGGAATCTTGTATAATTCTTACGATAAATTTTGCTAAAAGTTAGCGTCAAATTACAAGCCAAAACTTAAGTTATTGTGCTACAAACAAGTAGAAGCCGATATTGTTAAAACGGTAATTATTAGAATTTGTATAAAACGCCCCATTTGAGAGTAATCTGTGCAAAAAAGGTCAATACTTGCCCGAGCTTACCGCAATACGCGAATCGGTAATTTCTTCTAATTGTGTAATAAAATCAGGATTGAGGTTATCTCCCCAGTTATAGAGGGTAAAGCCAAGCTCTGCAAAAACAAACGGTGGTTCAAATATGTAGGTTGTAATAGAACCATTGTAGGCACACGACGGACAGATAATTTGATTGTTTGGCTGACGGGCCAGCCACTTCTGCAGGGCATGGCCCCAATCTTCATCTATTACGCTTTGTGCGCAGGCAGGGCATTGAATGTCTTCTAGTCCACCTGAGTCGAAGGCGCTGCGTTGAGTTATCACCTCTACCCCATTGGTGCGCAGGGTTAAAATATCCGGGTTAGGTTCGGCTAATGCCAGGGCGTAGTTTTCTGCCGGTGCATGGCCACCCTCTTTGGTAAGTGTGCAATCGGTAATTTCGGGCTGTATTATTTTATGGCCTACCATGTACTCCAGCACTTTAGCGGCTATAGCTTTTGCATCGGCAGCCTCCACATCAATTGGAATTACATTGGTATAATAATCGCCCATTATCATTCTTATTTAAAATGAGATCAAGTCTTCCATTGCCTGTTTTACCTTTTCTACGTTAGGCAGCATCGCCTTTTCCAGGTTTTCATTTAGCGGTATGGCTGGTGTGTTTACAGCACCAATAATTTTTACCGGTGCATCCAGGTTTTTAAAGCAATTGGATGAAATGCGACCGGCCAGAGCTTCTGCAAATGAATGGGTAATGGTTTCTTCGGTAAGCACTATCACCTTTCCGTGGCGCTTTACCGATTCATAGATGGCTTCTTCGTCCAGCGGGTTAAGGGTGCGCAGGTCAACTACTTCTACCTGTCCGGCAAAGCTTTTAGCTGCATTTATAGCCCAGTGCACGCCCATGCCGTACGTAATCACTGTTAGCGATTCGCCGTTGCCTAAGGCATCTTCGCTGGTCTCTAATGCAATGCGTGCCTTACCCAGCGGAATCATATAATCTTCATCCGGCTCTATGGTTTTGGCAAGTTCGGTGCCTTTAACTTTGCTCCAGTATAATCCTTTGTGCTCAAACATTACCACCGGGTTAGGGTCGTAGAAGGCAGCTTTCAGCAGGCCTTTCATATCGGCAGCATTGCTGGGGTAGCAAATTTTTACGCCTTTTATCTGCAATACAAGGCTTTCTACGCTGCTGCTGTGATAAGGGCCACCGCTGCCATAAGCGCCAATAGGAATGCGTATCAGCGCCTGCACCGGCCATTTGCCATTGCTGAGGTAGCAAGAGCGCGATACCTCGGTAAACAGCTGGTTAATGCCGGGGAAAATATAATCGGCAAACTGCACCTCTACTATGGGTTTGCAACCAGCGGCGCTCATACCTACGGTAGAACCTATAATATAGGCCTCCATAATGGGCGTATTGAATACCCGCTTATCGCCGTATTTTTTTGCCAGGAGGGCTGCCTCGCGAAACACACCGCCCAGTTCGCCGCCTACATCCTGCCCGTATAATAGTGCCTCGGGGTGTTTGTTCAGTATTTCATCTACCGCATGTAGGGCGGCATCTACCATTATGCTGGTTTCGGCACCGGCGGGGCTACGTTCACCGGTTTCTTCTGTTACCGGTGTGGGCGCAAATATGTGCGTGGTCAAATCTTCGGCAGTAGGGAAAGGCTCCTGCACCGCGCGCTCAAAATCCGAGCTAACGACCTGGCGGGCCTCCGCCTCTATCTGCTCTATTTCAGTAGCATTAGCTACTTTTTCGTATAGCAAATACTTTTTTAGTTTGTTATAAGGGTCGCGCAGGGCATCGCTTTCAAGGTTCTCTTTAGGGCGGTACCACTCCTTGCGCACACCGCTGGTGTGGTGGTTTAGCAGGGGTACTTTAGCATGTACCAGGTAAGGTGCACGGTGTGTGCGCACATAGTTTACCACGCGGCTCATGGTTTCGTAGCACTCTTCAAAGTCGGTACCGTCTATACTCTCTACTTTTAAGCCTTTAAAGCCTTTGGCATATTCGGGTGCATCCTGTGCGCGCACCTCGCTGCTGTGGGCCGAAATGTCCCACTCGTTATCCTGCACCAGGTAAATAATAGGGTAGTTGTGCAGCACAGCCATTTGCAGGGCCTCGCTTACCTCGCCTTCGGTTACGGCACCATCGCCCAATGAGCAGATGACCAATGGTTCTTCGCCCTTTTTAAAGGCAGCAAGCGCTTGCTGCTCTTTGTATTGCAAGCCTTGAGCTGTACCGGTGGCGGGTATCACCTGCATACCGGTGGCCGAACTCTGGTGTGGTATCTTGGGTAAATCTTCTCTGTTGCTGCTAGGGTGCGAGTAATAAGTGCGCCCACCGCTGAAATAGTCGGTGCCCTTGGCCATTAGCTGCAGCATTAAATCGAAGGGTGTAAAGCCCATACCCAGCAACATGGCATCGTCACGGTAGTAGGGGAAAACAAAGTCCTGCGGCTTTAGCTGAAAGGCCGCTGCCAGTTGAATGGCCTCGTGCCCACGACTGGTAGCATGAACATACTTTTGTGTTATATCCTTCCGTTCCTCGTATAGTTCTGTCAGGGCCTTAGCCGTTGACATTAAGCGGAACGCATTGAGCAAAGTTTCTTTTGAGGGTTTCAAGCCAATCTGTTTGCTGGCATAAATAAACGGTTTGGTAAGAAAAACAAAATGAACCTCACCCCTGCCCCTCTCCTAAGGCGAGGGGTTAAACAGCCAACAGCCGGAATGCATTAATGCACTTAGCCGCTAATTGGTTTGATAAATGCCGGAATGCAAAAAAATGACGTTTTTGAAAAAGTGTCCACCCCCTGGATTTTCAAATAGTTGGTAATTAGGTGTTTATAAGTGAGCGGTGTCCACCCCATCACTTCTCGCTATGGTAATACCATTACCTGCCAGGGTAAAGGTATTACCATAGCGTCCCTACCTGAAGCTTAACAGCAGGTCCGTTTTGAGATATATGATTGATGTAAAAGCAAAAAAAATCCCGGATGTGACAACAATATGTTCGCACGGAGACACGGAGTAAACACAGGAGATTAAAAGACTTCCAAAGTTTTAAAAACTTCGGAAGTCTTGGAACATTACTTTATCTCAAAATCAAAAACCTTATCCTGTTCTAAGAAACCTTCTAACCTGTCGCCTATTTTAACGGGGCCTACGCCGGCGGGGGTACCGGTAAAAATTAAATCGCCGGTTTGCAGAGTGAAAAACTGCGATGCGTAAGCAATGATTTTAGAGAAGGAGAACATCATATCGGCAGTGTTTCCTTTTTGCACTTCGGTGCCGCTTAGCTTCATACTAAAGTTGATGTTGCCGCTTTTCCATTCTTCTGATTCTACTTTTTTAAAAGTGCCGATAACTGCGCTGTTGTCGAATGCCTTGGCGATTTCCCAGGGCAGGCCTTTAGCTTTTTGCTGGCTTTGCAGGTCACGAGCAGTGAAGTCTATACCTACCGTTACTTCATCGAAGTACTTGTGGGCGAACTTCTCATCTATGTATTTGCCCTGCTTGCAAACTTTTAAAACCAGCTCGGTTTCAAAGTGCAGGTCCTGGGTCCACTCGGGTATATAAAAAGGCTTATTGTCTTTAAGTAAAGCAGTTTGCGGCTTAAGAAACACCACCGGTTTATCGGGTATTTCGTTCTTTAATTCTTTGGCATGTTCGCTGTAATTACGGCCTATGCAGATGATTTTCATTGTGCGTACGTGTTTAAGTGTTGATGTGTTAATTTTGAATACAGAAATACATCTGTTCAAACATAGAAATTTTCGTGGGCTCGGGAAGTGTAGCCCCTGTGACCCCTCAGGTAGACAAACAGCAAATACACTGCACTATACTTCTCCATATTCTTCTTTAACTACTACCACTACCTTTTGTAGTTTTTTCGAGTACATAATATAGGTAGCTGTATAACCATCATCATACCGATATAAAATAGTAGAGGGATTATCGACGGCTTCGTTAAAGGCAATCATATTTTCTATGCTGTAAGCGGGTGCGCCTTTAATGGCATCTTCGCTACCAGATACACTATAATTTTTAATATCGGTAAGGCCGAACAACCGACGCTTTACTGCTGCCAATACCTCTGCATGGTCTATTACTTCCTGGCTTAAGTCAGATTCACGGGCAAAAGTTTCGGCACCCAGAGAGTCGGTGTAAATTAATTCGGCCTTGGAATTAAACACCCGCAGATACCAATAGCTGTGCATTACATTACCAGCAGACAATTCAACTACAAAGCTATCCTGGGTCAGTGAGTCGGAGAAAATGTGTTGGGTAGAATAAACTACGTATTCATCCAGTATCAGCGTATCAAACTGAAATGCTCTTTCTCCATTCGAATAGGTAGTATCAGATACAGTTGTTTCAATTTCGGGGTTGGCGGGTTTGTAGTTGCAGGCGGTGAGGCAAAATATTACGGCAATTACAATGTGAAGTGGTTTCATGTGGTTGTGAGTCAATTGCTCAAACTTAAAATTTTGATTTCAAACCGGCCTTATATGGCACCGCTTATCGATAGCCACATATATGCATGACAGCAGAAAACCGCTGCGAAACAAAAACTCGGGCACTCCAAACAGCAACGATAAATACACCACTACCAATAGCCAGACGCTACCAATAATAGCCGGCATGCGCGAGTAAAAACCGGTTAACAGCCAGAGGCCTAAAAAGGTATCGGTAAATCCGCTATAAAAGACAATGTTATTGGCTACCTGCTCGGAAAAAATTTGCGAGGCCAATTCTATATGCGCCCCCTTTAAACCAAATAATCCCAGGGAGGCTAGTCCATGTGCCAGAAATGCAAATGCAATACCTATACGAAGCAGCTTATAATATTCTGTATGCCTATAGTAGTAAAGAGAAAGAAAGAGGCAATAAAAAATCCACGGAAACCGGCGGAAAGATTCGGCGATACCAAACAACGAACCTGTTTTGTGCACAAAATACGCCCAGCCGCAGCCCGCCACCGTAAGTAGATAAATACCTGCCACCGGTAGTACGACTTTAGGGAAAAAAGCAAACAGGATTAAAGCTGCCAGCACCAGGTCCCATATCCCCTGAACCCTGAGGAAAAATGCGGGCTCAATACCAAAAATATTTACCGCCTCAAAAATGCGGTAGTGCAACTCATAGCCCTCGCTGAAACCCAGCGATACCAACCCATGGCCCGTAAAGGTTATAAACAGCACAAACCTGAAATACAAAACAGTATTTTGCTGCAGCCATTGCAAAAATCTGGTTAGCCCGTTTTTAGACATGTGTTTGCAAAATGGCAAAAAAAAACCATCTGTAAAATTTTGTTTACCGCAATTATGCAGTAGTTTTCACATGCCAAACAGAAACCACACTAAACTAATGGCGCTCAATATGGGTTTTAAAGTTTACGCTATAGCCAAATGCGTATTGGCAGCGTGCTTTGTTTTTACTGGCTGCGCAGCACCCGGGTTGTTTGCACAAACAGGGTACCAGCGTGCAATAGGTATGGAGGGCTTTGAAAAAGGCACCGCTTTAAAAATATTACCCAATCAGGCATTTATAATAGTTGGTGAAACCGAAAGCTATGGTCGGCAGGAACGCGATATGCTGTTAATGAAAACCGACAGCGCCGGCAATGTAGTATGGACAAAAACTTTTGGCGGCCCCGAGAGAGAAACGGTGAACGATGTATTGCCACTGCAGGGCGGAGATTTGTTGTTTACCGCCGAAAAATACCAGCCAAATAAGCAGGAGGGCGAAAACCTTACCCTGCTACGCACCGATGCCAATGGAAATTTGAAATGGAAAAAAATATTTGACGAAGGAGGTAACGAAACCGAAGGTTTTACCATGCAACAAACGCCCGACCGGGCGGTTATTATAGCCGGCATGGTAAAAAAAATGAGCGTAGTAAGCAGTGCATTTTTTACCATGCGCAGCGAAGACCAAAGCGCTTACCTGCTTAAAGTAGATGCCAATGGAAATAAGATATGGAGCCGGGCCTTTATATACGGACAGGATAATGTTTCGGGCACGGCTACATCGGTGGCGGTATTAAAAGATGGTTCGTACCTGGTTTGCGGCAATATTGCCAAGGTAGGTAAAACAGACAAAAAGATAGAGCGGCCCGCGCGGCAGGTTAACCTTGACGATGTGCGCAATGTATTGCTAATGAAAGTATCGGCAAACGGTGACCTGCTATGGGCAAAGGAATACTCTGCAGGCAAAATAGCCATGGGCTATACAGTGGCCGAAAAACCGGATGGGGGGATACTACTAAGTGGCAATACAGATATATCGCCCACCAACATAGATGTATTTGTAATGTGCCTGGATAAGGATGGCAATATGCAGTGGGCTAAAACATACGGCGGGCCCAAATTTGAATCGGTGGCAGATATGCTGCAGACTCCCGATGGCGGGTTACTGGTTTCGGCTATGAGCTACAGCTTTGGCAGCGGAATAAGCGATGCCCTTACATTTAAAACAGATGCTAAAGGAAATGTGCAGTGGGCAAAAGCCTATGGTGGTGCAAATGAAGAATACCCGAGTAAACTGGCGCTGCTTAAAAGCGGTATAGTAACCTTGGGCTGCACAGGAAGCAAGGGGGCCGAAAGTTTTGACATACTGCTGATGAAAACAGATTTAAACGGGAACAATAAATGCATGGGTAAGGATGCTGTGTTGACAGTAGCTGCCTTTCAAACCACGGGAAGAAAAATTGAGAAGGGCCGTACAGAACCGGTGGAGCAAGGCGTGTATCCGCCAAATGTGGCCAAACCGGATGCTAAAAGTATTGTAGAAAACCGTAGAGAAGTGCGCAGTAAGAGTTTGTGTGAATAGTAAGATTTTATCACTCAAATAAATTCCCCGCAGCATGAAAGCTGCTTTACGCAAAATTGTTTTTTTACTCCCGGTATTGTACCTGCTGGGCTGCGGAACCGCGCAGGCCAATGGCTGCACCGGCTCATGGTTTACCATGACCTATTCACCCTGGTGCAACTGCTGGCAAGTGTGCGGTAACTATATAAGCGACTGCGATGAAGTAGTAAGCATAGACTGGAATTTTGGTGATGGTACCACCGCCAGTGGCGAGAACCCCTGCCACCAGTTTCCGGGCCCGGGTACCTATACCGTTACTATGACGATAGTGGCATATTGCCATAATAGTTTTTTTAACCTGTTTACCACCACCTGCCATATTACACAGCAGGTAGTAGTGCCCGCTAATACGGTGCCACTGGTAGCCAATTTTGTTGCAGATACCAGCTGCTTTGGTACCGAAACGCATTTTACCAATACAACTACCAGCCCCGGTGGCAACAATACATATACGTGGATTTTTCCCGATGGCACTACCAGCAATGCTACAAACCCGAGTTATACATTTGATAGCTGCGGTGCATTTGATGTAATGATGATAGTGCAGAACCAATCGCCGTGCTGTAGCTATTTGGGCGATGATACGGTGGTGCACCGGGTATATGTAGATTGTACTCCCTTTGCCTACTCCAACGATTTGGGCGACAATGAACCATACATACACGAAAGCTTTGCTACCGTTTCGGTTACAGCAGGTAGCTGCGCCGGCGATACCACACACTTTTTAATAGTGCCCGATGGGCCCATTGTAAACTGGGTATGGACCTTTCCCGATAGTTCCATTAGTTTTTCGGCCACGCCCTCTTATGTTTACAATGCCTGCCCGCCTGCCATTAACTACACTACGGTTACCATATTTACCAACCGGGGGTGTGTAGGTTATATCGATTCGCTTACCGGCATTTTTTGCCCTTCTAATATAGGGCTAAGTTCTACCCAAACACTTTGCACCGGCCAGTGTAGTGGCACAGCTACTACTACACTATCGGGCGGCACCCCTCCTTATACAGTGCAATGGAGCGACCCGGGAAATCAAACCACACAAACAGCCACTAACCTTTGCCCCGGAAATTATAGTGTAACTATTACCGATGGCAACGGTTGCACCGCTACGCCTAACCAGCCGGTAACAGTAAACGATTTTCCGTACCCGCTGGCGTCTAATGTTACCATTACCGGTAATGTACGTTGTTATGGCTGGGCGGGTGGTTCGGCATTGCTGCAATACACCGGTGGCACGCCACCTTACAGTTCGTTTTGGTCTAATGGGGCTACTACCGATACCGTTTCGGGCTTACTGGGCGGCACCCATTCGGTTACAGTTACCGATGCACATGGCTGCACGCTAACTACGCAAGTAAATATTCCGCAGCCGCCACCGGTGCTGGCACCGGTAACACCGGTAAATGCAACCTGCAATGTATGTAATGGCAGTGCTACAGTAAACCCCAGCGGCGGCAATGGTGTATATACCTACCAGTGGCTTACCACACCGCAGCAAACCACGCCATCGGTCAATGGCTTATGCGCTGGCCTGTATACCGTAATAGTTGAAGATGCCAATGTAAGCGGGTGTAGGGATACTACTACCTTTGCTATTAACGAAAATGGCGCACAGCCTATCAGTGCCTCTTCTACCAATGCTACCTGTTACAACTTATGCAACGGTACTGGTACTGTAACACTTACCGGTGGTTGCCTTAGCCCGCCATGTACCATT
>DATGWP010000084.1:0-3624 GCA_035299425.1 Chitinophagales bacterium
GATGGTACACCGTAAAGGCGCAACACCGGCGGGTAAGCAACACCTGGGAATAATTCCGGGTAGTATGTCGGCACCGGGGTATGTAGTAAAAGGCAAGGGCTTTGGCAGCTCTATTAATTCTGCTTCGCATGGTGCTGGTAGAATTATGAGCAGGAGCGAAGCGCAAAGAACCATTACCAATGGAGAAATGAATGAGGAGTTAAAGCGGTATAAAATAGACTTAACCGGTGGCGGTATAGACGAATCGCCTATGGCATACAAGAATATAAATACCGTAATGGCCGCTCAAACAGATTTGGTAGAGGTGCTGGCTAAGTTCAGGCCAAGAATTGTAAGAATGGCTTACTCTAAGGAGAGGAGTGAAGATTAATTAACCAAAAATACCGGCGGGCAAGCCTGCCGGTATTAAAAAAATGATAAGCATATGATTGATAAAAGTTTGATAAAAAAAGAATATTTTAAATAACAGATTAACGATTAATTAAAATCGAAATGGGAAAATTAAAACTTAAAGGAAAAGAAATACGTGCAATAGGTTACCCGGAAGGGCCGGTGATAAGCCTGGCTATGAGCACTATGGAAAAGAACTATAAGCATACTTCATTGGAAGATGCGTTGGAACTTTTGAAAAATGTACTGGCTAACCCGCATGAATTTATGGAGGAAGATGGTCTGAAGGCAATAGCAAAAATGCTGTTGGATGATAAGGCAAAACAAGACCTGAAGGAGAAGTATGCCACGCTGTCGAATAAGGATTTGAAAGAATACCTGAATAGCTTAACCGGTGAGTTGTTTGAACTGAATGCCGAAGGGGTTGATTTCAGTACGTATGGTGCCGAGCATATAGAAGAAGGTGCGTTGAAGCAAATGAATATTGCCTCGCGCTTGCCGGTATCGGTGGCAGGGGCTTTGATGCCCGATGCGCACCAGGGCTATGGCTTGCCGATAGGAGGTGTGTTGGCTACGAAAAACGCCGTTATCCCTTACGGGGTGGGTGTGGATATAGGTTGCCGTATGTGCCTTAGTATATTTGATGTGCAGGCCATGGAGCTGAAAAACCGGGACAAGTTTTTCGAGCGCGAGTTGAACGAGAATACTTTGTTTGGCGCCGGCCGCGAGTTTAAGCAACTGGTGCATAACGATGTGCTGGATAACGAGGTGTTTAATCAGATACCATTTGTAAAGAATTTACAAATGAAAGCGGCTAAGCAGTTAGGTTCATCGGGTAGCGGTAACCACTTTGTAGAGTGGGGTATAGTAGATATACCTAACGAGCAGAATGCGTTGAACATTCCTATAGGTAAGTATGTAGCGCTGCTATCGCATTCCGGTTCGCGCGGATTGGGGGCCAGCATAGCGGGGCACTATACCAAAATTGCGATGGAGAAGACTAAACTGCCTGGTGAAGCAAAGCACCTGGCATGGTTAGACCTAAACTCGCAAGAGGGTATGGAATACTGGCTGGCTATGAACCTGGCCGGTGATTACGCCTCGGCTTGTCACCATGTAATACATGCAAAGATGGCAAAGTCTATTGGTCAAAAGCCGATAGCGATGGTAGAAAACCACCACAACTTTGCATGGAAAGAAACATGGAACGGGCAGGAAGTGATAGTGCACCGTAAAGGGGCTACACCGGCTGGTAAAGATGTGCTGGGTATAATCCCGGGCTCTATGACTGCACCGGGGTTTATTGTAAAGGGTAAAGGAGAAACAGGGAGTATAAATTCAGCATCGCACGGGGCAGGACGTAAAATGAGCCGCTCTAAAGCTATGCAGAATATTACGCACGAACTGATGAAAGGCGAATTGAAAGCGCATGGAGTGAAACTATTTGGTGGAGGGCTGGATGAAGCGCCACACGCATACAAGGATATTCACACAGTGATGAAATCGCAACTGGATTTAGTTGAAGTTGTCGGTTCCTTCTATCCGAGGATTGTAAAAATGGATGGATAATGAAAATGGAAAATAGAGTAACAGAATTGGTAACGGAATTGAAACTGTTTACCGATAAGGATTTGATGACTTTTTCGATGTTTCCATTAGACGAAGATCAATTAACCATTTATGCATCAAGAGAAGGATTGAGACTAATTGCTGTAGAGCTTTTGGAAGCATCGATGTCTAATGAGGATAGTCCGCTATTAATTGATTTGTATAGCAAGTATCGCCTTATCTCTCCGTATAGCCTTGAGATACGATTGGCGGATGTTACATATCCGGATATGCCGGTAAGCAAACCACCTTGGTACGAAACAGCGGGGTGTGCAATTGTTGGCTTAGCTATTATCTCAGTTTTTATAGCCGGATTGCAGAATATTTATGAAATGATTTTTTAAAAAGCAAAAACAATGAGCATTAAATACAGAGAAGTGTTTGCTAAGCGGGACTTTACAAATGTCTTTTCAGATAACTATGTAGATGCAACACGATTTTACTACAAGCTGTATAACAACATGCCGGTAGAGACATGGTGCTGGCAGTTAGACGCGGAAAAGGCTTATGACCATGTAGTAAAGCAATATGCAGCGGATATAACCAAAATATATTCTGACAGATATTACGACTACGATGAGAAGAAGAACTTACTGGGCTATGCGGTTATACTTATGGATAACGATCGTATGCTTAAGTTTCATAGCGACGGCTGTGGAATACTGGCACAGGATAGTGACCGTGAGTTTGTTGCAGAAGTATCGGAACTGCTTTTAAAGTTTAAGCAAAGAGCGAAGAAACAAAAGAGGGAGATAAACCTGATTGTGCAGGGTGCCCATGGCTTATCGCTTACCGAGCTTGAAATTAAAAAGACAAAGCTGGATATAGGCATGAACTATGAAGATGATTTTACCGAAGTGCACAATACTATTCAAAAGCGGTTAAATACCAAGAACGATAAAGGTATTGTGTTGCTGCACGGTGTGCCGGGTACGGGTAAAACCACCTACCTGCGCTACCTGATAGCAAAACTGAGGAAGAAGGTGATGTTTGTGCCTAACAATGTAGCGGTCAATTTAACCGATCCGGATTTTATTAATCTATTGATTGAGAATCCTAATTCGGTATTGGTGATAGAGGATGCCGAACAGGTATTGCAGGATAGGCGAGAAGCCGGCCATTCAGCTGTTTCGAACCTGCTTAATATTTCCGACGGCTTGCTGGCCGATTGTCTGAATATACAGATTATATGTTCTTTCAATACACAGCTCAGCAATATCGATTCGGCGCTAATGCGTAAAGGCCGCCTTATAGCTCGCTATGAATTTGGTAAGCTGAGTGTGGCTAAAGCGCAACGGTTGTCAGATAGTATTGGTTATAATACTACTATCATGTATCCTATGACAGTTAGTGAAGTGTTTAACCAGAGCGAGCAAACATTTGAAAAGCAGAAAGGTAAAATAGGATTTAGCCTGGTAGCTTAATTACCTGGGTGCCGCAATAGCGGCACCCTTTTTTAATTTTAAATAGTAAGACGAATGGATAAGAAACTTAAAGGTGCCAGCAAATTTATAAGCCTGGTGCTGCGGCATAAGCCCGAAGAAATAGGCCTGCAACTGGATGATAACGGCTGGGCAGAGGTAAACGAATTGATTACAAAACTAAATGCTAAAGGGGGTAGCCTGA
>DATGWP010000085.1:0-12370 GCA_035299425.1 Chitinophagales bacterium
CCAGTATTCCTGTTCGTTCTTCCAGGTGCGCCTTTCCGGTTCCGGTGCAGTATTCAGTTTATTGGCCCCTTGCCCCAGTATATATTCTTTTATAAAAGGCAGGAACTTAGCCGTGCGCTCATACAATATTTTGTGTCGCTCTATGGTAAATACGCGTGCCTTCAGTAGCATTAGCACAGTGCCCTGGTAGCCGCTGCCGGTGCCAATTTCCAATACTTTTTCGCCCGGTTTAATTTGCAACAGTTCGCTCTGGCGCGCTACGGTATAAGGCTGCGATATGGTTTGCCCTTCACCTATTGGGAAAGCTATATCCTCGTAGGCTTTTGTTTCGTGAAATATAGAATCGTTGCCAAAAAACAAATGACGAGGTATGCGCTCAATGGCAGCCAGCACAGTTTCATCGCTTATTCCTTTTCTGCGAAGATTAGCTACCAGTTCTTTCCGTAGCCCTTTGTGCCTGTATGTATCTGTCTGCTGCATGTTGCTACAAACTAACATTAAAAGCACCGCATAAATTGTGCTCGTTTTTCACAAATCAAGTGAACGGGAAAAGAAATAGGACAGTCGTTTTTGGTCGTCCCCATGAGGTTTAGGTGGTATGTATTACCCTTCGCACATTTTTTTAGTTTAGCGCTTCCCAAAACTTAGCTGGGTTTAAAAAACAACAATGAGCAAAATAAAATTTGGAACCGACGGATGGCGCGGAATTATTGCCAAAGATTTTACTGTTGACAATGTAAAGCGCGTAGCCAAGGCTACGGCAGATTGGGTACAGAAACAAGATGCCAATGCTAAAATTGTAATTGGTTTCGATTGCCGCTTTGGTGGCAACCTGTTTTCACAGGCTGCTATTAACGTATTTTGCCAGCAGGGTATCAAGGTATATTTCGATAAGCACTTTGTATCTACACCTATGATATCCTTAGCTGCCAAAAACCTGGGTTGCGAAGTGGGCGTTATACTTACAGCCAGCCACAACCCGCCATCATACAATGGCTATAAGCTAAAAACAAAACACGGTGGG
This sequence comes from Chitinophagales bacterium, assembly GCA_035299425.1. GTDB lineage: Bacteria > Bacteroidota > Bacteroidia > Chitinophagales > LD1 > Bog-950. Next base: position 1,025 of record DATGWP010000085.1, read on the forward strand.
CCGCTTATTCAAAAGTATATAAACGAAGTAGAGGCGCTTATTCCGGATACTTTCTCTACCGAAGATTTATCGTTAGAAGAGTGGGAAGCAAAGGGCCTGCTTGAGTTTGTAGATCTTGAAACGATGTATTTTGAACATGTGGAGGGTTACTTCGACCTGGATGCTATTAACGAAAACTCAGAATTGGTTGTAGCTTACGATGCCATGTATGGTGCAGGTCAAAGTGTGTTTCAGCGCATAATGCCGCATGCCGATTTTCTACACTGCGAATACAACCCGTCTTTCTATGGACAGGCACCGGAGCCTATAGCTAAAAACTTACAGGAGTTGGAAGCCTACCTGCGCGAGATGAAGCACGTAGATATGGCGATAGCCACCGATGGAGATGCCGATAGAATTGGCTTGTACAATGCCGGCGGTAAGTTTGTAGATGCGCATCATATTATATTGTTGCTTATACATATTCTACACAAGTATAAAGGACTGGATGGTAAAGTAGTGATTGCATTCTCTGTATCAGACAAGGTGAAGAAATTATGTGAGCAATATGGTTTGCCATACGAGGTAACAAAAATTGGATTTAAGTATATCTGCGAAATAATGCAGAACGAAGATGTGCTGGTAGGAGGGGAGGAGAGCGGCGGTATTGCCGTTAAGGGCCATATACCCGAGCGTGATGGTATCTGGGATGGACTTGTGATAGTTGAACACTTAGTGCAAAACGGTCAGAAATTACAAGATCTTATAGATGAAGTTTACGAAGTAGTTGGCCGTTTCTCTTACAATCGCGATGATTTGCATTTGAAAGAAGAACAGAAGCTGCAGATAGTAGAAAACTGCAAGAATGGTCTTTATAAAGAATTTGGTGGTATACCGGTGAGCAGTGTAGAAGATATAGATGGCTATAAATTTCACCTGGTAGACGAAGAAACAGTGATGATACGCGCCAGTGGTACCGAACCGGTGCTGCGTGTATACGTAGAAGCCGGTAGCGATGAAAGAGTTCAGATAATTCTGGATAAAGTACGCGCTACCTTGTTAGGGTAAGTATGCTATGATTATGTAAATTGGGTTACTAAAATCCCCGCTATTGAATCCGGTCCGTATTTTTGTTATGGCTGTTTTGCTGGCACTCTATGCTCAACCGGCTTTAGCGCAGGATTCTATTGCGTTTCGCCGCAGCTTTCTCGATTTTCCCGACCGGGTAAACAAGAAACGGCTAACCGGTGTGGCGGTGGGTACCGTTGGTCTGTATTCTGCAATTATGGTAGGTGTGGGTATAGAGTGGTATGGTAAACAACCGCTCGGTAAATTTCGTTGGTTCAACGATTCAAAAGAATGGAACCAGATAGATAAGACCGGCCACTTTTATGTGCCTTACTTTATTACTACTGCTACTTACAATATGCTGCGCTGGAGCGGTATGAAAAATACTCCCGCTGCACTTGCTGCAGGGGCTTTTGGTTTCTTAAGCCTATCGGCCATAGAAATACCTGATGGCATGAGCCCAAAATATGGCGCCAGCTGGAGCGACCTTGTATTTAATTTTGGTGGCGCGGCTTTGGCCACTACGCAATACCTCATTTGGAAAGAACAGCGCATTATTATTAAGTATTCCATGCACGAGGTACATTACCCAAAGGGAGAATTGCGAACGCGTGCCAATGAACTTTACGGTACCACCTTTGCCGAGAAAATTCTGAAAGATTACAATGGTATTACTACCTGGGTTAGTTTCAATCTTTACTCCTTTAACCATAGCATAAAGCCAAAGTGGCTCAATATTGCTTTTGGCTACGGTGCCGGTAATATGTATGGCGGATTTGATAATACCTGGACAGATAAGAACGGCGTATATCACGATAGGAACGATATTAAGCGCTACCGCAAATTTTTAATCTCGCTCGATGCTGACTTTACAAAGTTTAAGACAAACTCTAAAATGGGTAAGGCAGTGTTGGGTGTTTTAAATATTGTAAAGCTGCCTATGCCGGCATTAGAGTTTAATACGCTGGGGCAAGTGGTGTTTCACCCTATGTATTTTTTAAACCTGGATGTACCTTTGTATTTAAAAAAGTAAAACCCCTCTAAATCTCCCCTAAAGGGGAAGACTTAAACAGCCAAAATCACTTTGTTATGACCCTTGCCTTTAATAAAGCTACTACTGACGATGTTTCGCTGATAGAGCAGTTGGCGCAAAAAATATGGAGAGAGCATTATCCCTCTGTAATTACCATAGAGCAGATTGAGTTTATGCTATTAAACCGGTATTCGGCAAAAGTTATCAGGGAAAGTATGGCACAGGGCGAGCAATATTTTATTGCTTATGTTAATGGGGAACCGGTGGGCTACGCATCTATCGAGTTAAAAGACAGTTACTACTATCTACACAAATTTTATATAGATGTGGCAAAGCACCGGTCGGGTATAGGCAAAGAGTTTTTTCAATATGTTTTACAGCAAATCGATTCTTCCAAACCCATTCGCTTGCAGGTTAATCGCCAAAATATAAAAGCTGTCAACTTCTACTTTAAAAATGGCTTTGTAATAGAATCAACCGGCGATTTTGATATAGGCGGCGGTTACTTTATGAATGATTTTATAATGCTGCGGAACAGCTAAGGGGTTTACACAAATCATTGTAAAGGGGTTTACACGATTTTTTGTAACTAATTGACTGACAATTGTATGTAAATGTAAGGGGTTTACATAAGCTGAAAATTTGGGTTGTTATTTTATCTTGTCCATCAGCCCAAATCTCCAACCGTCTATTGTGTGTTTTAGTCTTCGGCCCAGGCTTTTCCCTTCCAGCTCTGCAACCTGGTGTGTTCTGAAAACCGGGTTCAATGCCCATTTTAGCATGCGCTTATAAACCGGTAGATTTGAATAAGGGAATTTGCTTATATCTAAATTGGATTTTATGCGCGGATATATTTTTTGCTCATACTCTTTACGGTTGTGCCTGTAATATTCTTCATCTACCGGCGGCATTACCTCACTACCCAGGTGGAAGGTAAGGTGTAAATCATCTACAAGCTTTAACCGGTCGGCAAAGGCTATTAGGTTATGGGTTAGCGAAACTTCTATAAACGGCACACCAATACATACATCTGCCAGTATTAGTTTGTTTAGCAGTTCGCGTTTAAATACAAAACAATCGAACCCCGGGTGCGGCTTGCCAAACTCCGAATACATCATCGGTAAATCTGCTATACTTCGGTACTTAGTAGATATACCTCTGCGGTTTACCAATACTGCATCGTATCCTTCCTTTAATATACCGGCTACAGCCACATAAAACTGGGGCATCAGGGCTATATCCATATTGGTATATATCAGGTATTCGGCATCGGTAGCGGCAAACACCGCCTGCAGCACATCACCTATCAGCGGATATTTTTTAGTGCGGCTAAACTTTCCAAAATCCTGTATGGAGCGCTCAAGGTCGGGCAGCCGGTTAAAAAAATCAGGGATTATCTCCCTGTCTTCAGGGTAGCAAACGGTATATAATTCTACCCCAACTTTGCCTTTGGCAAGCTCACTGGCTGTGCGTATGGTTTCAAAGGTTACGGGCTGTGCCACATGCAGGTCACTGTTGGTGTCCACCTTTACCGGGTTAATTATATGTGCCAGTTTCATTATCAAACAAATCTAAAAATTATAGGCGCATTAAGTTTTACACTTCCGGGAGGTTCATCTTTACCCACGCCTTTCAAAAAATTCTATTTTCACGCCATGAGCCAAACGGTATACAATTATTCTATTAACGATATAAAGGGCAACCCAATTGACCTTGCCCAATATAAAAGCAAAAAACTGTTACTGGTAAATACAGCATCAGCTTGCGGCCTCACCCCCCAATACAAACAGCTGGAGGAGCTTCACCAGCATTTTAATCACAAGGTTCAGATAATAGGATTGCCCTGTAATGATTTTGGTGAACAGGAGCCTGGTACACCGCAGGAAATAGAGAAGTTTTGTGAGGTTAATTACGGTGTCACCTTTCCGCTAACCGAAAAAATAAAAGTATTGGGCGCAGATGCGCATCCATTATATAAGTATCTTACCAGTAAAGAACTGAACGGCCACAGCGATAGTGAGGTAAAATGGAATTTTCAGAAATACTTGGTAGATGAAACCGGCCATTTAGTCCAGGTGTTTTCGCCAATGGCAGAGCCCTTGTCGGAAGAGATTTTGAAAGAGATAGAAAGGTAAATATGTTATTCAGCGAGGTTATAGGACAGCAACTGGTAAAAAACAAACTTCTCGGCATGGCAGCCACGGGCAAAATACCCCATGCCCTAATGCTGCTGGGGCCCGAAGGCAATGGTAATCTGGCATTAGCCCTGGCTCTGGCGCAATACATACAATGTGAAGATAAGCAGCCTGAAGACAGCTGTGGTAAGTGTTCGGCCTGTGTTAAAAATCAGAAGTTTATTCATCCCGATGTGCACTTCACCTTTCCGGTAGTGCCCAAAAAGAGCGGCGAAGCGCCGGTAAGCACCGATTACCTTACTGAGTGGAGGGCTGCCTTGGCCTCGGATGTATACATGACGGTAAACGATTGGCTGCAAAGCATAGGCGCCGAAAACCGCCAGGGTAACATTACCGTGCGCGAGTGCCATGAAATTATTCATAGCATGAACATGAAGACCTACGAGTCTGCATTTAAGATTCAGTTAATATGGCTAGCCGAGTATTTAAAGGAGGCTGGTAACACTTTGTTAAAAATTATTGAAGAACCGCCGGCTAATACAATTTTCATCTTAGTGGTAGAAAACATTGAGATGATTCTTAACACAATTATTTCGCGCACTCAATTGGTTAAAATTCCTGCCATTGAAGATGAGGACATAAAAAATGCCCTTTTGCAGCGATACGAAATGGATGATAGTGCAGCTAAGCGCCTTGCCCGCATAAGCGATGGTAATTTTAATGCGGCCCAGGGTTTTGCCCAGGGTGAAGAAAATGCTAACGATAAGTTACTTCACCGATGGTTGGTTTGTTGTTATAATTTAAAACTGAAGAGCTCCCCAACCAATTCTTCTAATCTGTTTGATTGGGTAGAAGAAATATCTAAAATTGGCCGTGAGAACCAGAAGATATTTCTGAAATATGCCTTGTTTTTTTTGCATCAGTGCAGTTTAATAGCCCTTACAGGCAAAAGCGAAAAACTGGATGGAGAAGAATTGAAGGTTGCTACCGGCCTGTCTGCCAGGCTAATGCCTGAACAGCTGGACACTATGTCGAGATTATTGAGCTTGCTATATTATCACATCGAGCGGAATGGTAACCCTAAAATACTATTTGTTAGCAATTCATTCAAAATTGCTTCAGTGTTTAAAAATGAAGAAGTTACACTTGACTGATTTTTGACAGCAATAGTTGCTTTGCATTGATTTTTACTGCTTTTCGAAAAAAAAACTGCGTTTTTTTTGCGATTCTCCTTTTACGTCTTATTTTGCCGCAAGTTTCGTCTACCTAAATAATAATTTCGGGCAGATGTGGCGCATATTATTGTTTTACCTATTTAAGCAAAACTCATAAACGCATGAGAAAAAGTTTATTCTCTAATTTCGCTGTTAGTATTGTATTTGCGGTTGTATTTTCTGCTCTCTTTACAGGCAATGCCAATGCCCAGTGTGGTATTAGTTTGTTTCCAGAGGGTGGAACATTAAGCCCCACCGGAACCTGGACAAACGTAAGTGTTGGTAGTGGTACTTACGTAAATTTCAATACTTTGCCAGGTAGGATTTACTCTTTTGAATATGTAACCAATTCGGCTGTGCTGCCTTATGTATGGGATATGACCTTGTCTACCTCATCGGGTGTGCTTAACTACAATAACTCATTAACTCCAATTCAGGATCCATGGACCGGAGGTCAATGTCCTGTGGAAGTACGTCCAGAGTCGGCTGAATGGTGGTCTGGTTCGTTCAACGGTATATTGGCAATCAATACTAATTCGTGGAACGGAGCCTGTGCAGGCTATGTACCTGGGCAAGGGTCTGCTATTCTTGCCTATAAAGAATGTATCCCTTCAACCGACCCGGGTTCAGGGGTTAATTCATGGAATGTAGACGCATTTGCTACAGCGGATATTGCCATTCCGATTCCTGGTGCCCGTTACGGATATTATACAGATAATAACCTGAATTTCGTTACAACTAACTCATACCCTACTTTAGGTAGCGCCTCTGACGCTCCTACCTGGATAGGTTGCGAAGTTCCTGAAGACAGAGCTGCAATCCGTGCAAGAAGAACTGGTTTCCCTTGCGGTTTGTATACTATATCTGATAATGCACATGATGATAATATCCAGATTTATGTAAATGGTTCTTTAATATATAACGCAGCCGGCGGGCCTCCAGCTGGTGTAGTTGGTAATACCAATGGATATGTATTGGGCGCTACCGATAATGTAGAGATACGTTTGGTAGATATATGCACGCCGGGCGAGGCCAATGTAGGATTCAATCTACTTCCTCTGCCTGCAGTTAACGGAGGTACTATTGGCGGTATAGCAGATGGCTCAAGTGTTTGCGAAGGGTTGCCTATTGGTAACTTTACAAATATTTTAGGCGCTACGGGCGGTTCTGTTGGTTTTGCTGAGGGAGGAACATTTACCTACCAGTGGGAACTTTCTACTGATGGTGGCGGTACCTTTGCGCCTGTGGCAGGCGCAACAAGCGATAGCTGGAACAGTTCAACGCTGGTTCCACCAGGCTCTACTTATGTTATTAGAAGAGTGGCCACCGATAAGTGTGGTAACTCATCTATTTCAAATGCAATTTCTGTTATTGGCCGACCTACACCTAATGCAAGCATGTCTCCTATTACACAATCTGTGTGCCCGGGAACAACTGCATCAATTAATATCACGCTTGGTCCGGGTACCGGTCCATTCAGTATCCAATATACAGATGGCCTTAACCCCGTATTTAGTGCTACTGGCCTTAACAGCGGCGATGCTATAACCGTAACACCACCAACCGACCCTACCAACTATTCATTTACTGGTATTGTTGATGCCTATGGTTGTATTCGTACTACTGGTTTTACCAATGGTGCCGTGGTAGATATTATTGCTCCTATAACTTACAACTCTGTAACCCATACCGATGTACTTTGCAACGGCGGAAATACAGGTACCATTACTGTTAGCGCAACAGGCGGTAACGGTGGTTTAGAATATTCTTTGGATGGCACCAATTACCAGCCTTCTCCTATATTTACAGGCCTTGTTGCCGGCACTTATAATGTGTATGTGCGCGATAATTTTGGTTGTGTGCAACCTTACGGCAATCCTGTAACAGTAGGCGAACCTACAGATGTAACGCAAACTCTGGTGGGTGTAGATGCCAGCTGTGCCAACGTATTTGACGGATCTATTACTGTAACCGCAAATGGCGGTATAGCCCCTTACCGATACACACTTAACAATGGTCCGCTGCAACCTGGCAATGTTTTTAATAATATAGCTGCAGGTTCGTACCTGGTAAGTGTTTATGACAGCAACAACTGTTTGGATACTGCAAGCATTACTATATCTAATACATATATAATATCTGTAGATCTGGATAGTCAGACAAATGTGTCTTGCGTAGGTTATGGAGATGGTAAATTTACAGTGCATGTAAATGGCGGTATAGGCCCTTATGAATATTCAATTAACGGTATTAGCTATCAGGATTCAGGAACCTTTACAGGTTTGGTAGCCGGTACATATACTGTAGTTGGCCGCGACTCAAAGGGTTGTACAGAAACAACTACCGTTACTATCGCTCCACCAACTCCTTTCACAGTAGTAGTAGATTCAGTGCATAACGTATTATGTAACGGCTCTGCCACTGGTGACATTTTCATATCCCTTACAGGTGGCACACTTCCGTTTAACTACACCTGGACACCGGGCGGTAACCCAAGCGAAGATCTTTTAGGAGTTGCGGCTGGTAATTACACAGTTAGCGTAGTAGATGCAAGAGGTTGCACTACAACCGGTTCGGCTTCTATTAGCCAACCGTTGCCATTGTTCTTAAATGTTGCATCTTATAACGACCTGCTTTGCGCAGGTGACTCATCGGGTGCTATAGATATTACAGCAAATGGCGGTGTTCCTCCATATTCTTATGCCTGGAGCAACGGCGAAACTACCGAAGATATTTATGGGCTTAAGTTGGGTACATTTACTGTTACTGTTACCGATGGTAACGGATGTACTGCTACGATTTCGCAAGCTATTGCTGAACCAACTCCTATAACAGCTACATTATCTGTTACCGATGCATCTTGCTTTGGTGCTGCTGATGGGGCAATAGACCTTAGCGTATCGGGTGGTACTCCTTCTTACTCCTTCTTGTGGTCTACTTTTGCTACTTCTGAAGATTTAACCGGTATTGAAGGCGGACGTATATACAATGTTATTATTACCGATCTTAACGGTTGCCAGTTCAGCCAGTCGGTTACTGTAAATGAGCCTACTCAACTTGTACTTACTACTAATGTTATACAAACATCATGCTTTAATACCAATGATGCTGCTATTGACCTGACAGTTTCGGGAGGTACGCCGGGTTATACTTATAACTGGTCTAACGGCGAAGTAACCGAAGATTTAACCGGATTAGGTGGTGGTACCTACTGTGTAACAGTTACAGATGCCAATGGATGTACAGCGGTTACCTGTGGAATTATTGTGGCTCCTACTCCTATTAACGCCAGCTTTATTGGTAAAAATCCACGTTGCTTTGGAGAGGCTAATGGTTCAATTGATTTGATACCTTCTGGTGGTGTATATCCTTACACTTTCAACTGGAGTAATAATGTTAATGACGAAGATCAGGATAGCATTGCAGCCGGTGTGTATATAGTAACTATTACCGACTCAAGAGGATGCACAAGAGTTGACTCTACCGAGTTGATTGAACCGGGTGCTATATTTACATCAGGATTTGTTAAGAACGTATCGTGCAACGGAAACAAAGATGGCTTTATTGATATTACCGCCTATGGTGGTACCCTGCCTTATTACTTTTCTTGGGAAACAAATAACCAGTCTGTAGCCAGTACAGAGGATATAGGAATACTTGCCGGTGGCGACTATTATGTAACAGTTACCGATGCTAATGATTGTGAAGCTGTATCATTATATATCGTTTCTGAGCCTGCTCCCCTTGGTGTTCAGTTGGTGTCTACACCTACATCTTGCTTTGGCACATGCAGCGGCACCGTAGCGGCAATACCTAACGGTGGAACCAGCCCATATGAGTATCTATGGAACAATTTTGTGGGCGATTCTTCTCAGGTGGGTTTATGCCCTGGCCAGTTTACGGTATTATTAACCGATTCTAACGGCTGTCACCTGTTAGATACCATATCGGTAACTCAACCTGGCGAATTACTTCTTAATGGTACAGTTACTAATGTATCTTGCAACGGTGCAAATACAGGTGAAATAAGCTTATCTGTAACGGGCGGAACTCCAGGTTATACATATGTATGGTCTAATGGTGGCAATGGCCCTGTTAACTCTAACTTATTTGCCGGTACCTATAGCGTAACTGTTACTGATAGCAGGGGCTGTGTTACAACAGCCACATTTAATGTAACCGAAAACCCTGGTATGAATACTACGGTTTCTATTTACAATCCGGCTTGCTTTGATGGCAACGATGGTTTTGTTTCCGTAGCTGTAACAGGCGGATTACCTCCATATATATATAATTGGAGCACCAGTCCTTCTCAATTAGGTGCAACTGCTACTAATTTAACTGCCGGTACTTATACTTTAACTGTAACCGATGCCAGTGGTTGTCTTTCTACTGTTTTAGCAACAGTTAATAACGCGCTGCCTATTATAGTTACAACCACACCAACCGACTCTAAGTGCTCTAATGCCTCTACAGGTACCGTAACAGCAACTGCAACGGGTGGTAAAGCACCTTACATGTATGAGTTGAATGGTATAGTTAAGCCAACCAATGTATTTACCAATCTGGCTCCCGGCGATTATGTATTGGTAGTGCGCGATGCTAACGGATGCGAAGGCTCGCAGGTATTTACTATTTCAGCAGCTACTACTCTTACAGTTGATTTAGTAGCCCCACAAATAGTTATTTTACAAGGCATGAAGGTTCCTTTAATTGCCAATTCTAACTTGCCGGTGGTTAGCCACATGTGGAGTCCTCTTCAGGACCCAAGTGACAGCACACGTAGCATTTTCGATTTCAGTGCTTGTGCAGATGCTGCCAACTGTGCTAACCCTAATGTAATGCCTTATGTTACTACAGTATTTACAGTAACTGTTATGAATTCGGATTCTTGCTACGCATCAGACACTGTTTCTATAATTGTTCAATCTGAGCCTAAGGCTTTCGTTCCTTCGGCATTCTCACCTAACGGTGATGGATTGAACGATAGATTCGAGTTCGATATCTTAGGCGCAGAATCTATCGATATTGAAATATTTGATCGTTGGGGGCATAAAATATATGCTAATCCAGCGCAACCAAACGGTATTACCGGAACTAATGGATGGGATGGTACAATAGATGGCAAAGTAGCTCCATTCGATACCTATGTTTGGCAGATGACAATTAAACCGTTGGAGAGTATTAAATTGTTAGAGAAGAGAAGCGGAACGGTTACGATAATGAAATAGCAACTAAAAATCCCCCTTGCCCAAAAGGCAAGGGGTTTTTGGCATATAGACACACTAGTTTTTTAAATTTTTTTTATTATGAAAAAGCACATGCTCCCTGGCACTATTGCTTTGTTCAAGAGGTTAGCTCTTGTTGCAATAGTTGCGCTTATTTTTACCCCTGCTTCTATTTATGGACAATGTAACATAGCTCAGGAAATTCCCAGTGTTAACGCACCATCTGGTTGTTCAGACGGTAGCTTTTCCTTAGGTTCTGGAGCTTATTACGATTTGCCCATTTCGCAAAACACATACTATAACTGGACATTCTCTGAGAGTACCGCTAATATAAGCGGGTTTTGTGCTGCCCCTAACGGAACAACCAGCAGCGGCTCTTTTTCGGCCAATACTAATAACTGGTTTTCGGGAGATGCTACCTCTATTAGGATGAGTCCTAATAGAAGCAGTGGTACATGGACTGGTAGTTCTGCCGTATTTACATATAGATACTCTCAGCCAACCGCTACTGCAATTGTAGCTAGCCCAAATCCTGCCTGCCAGGGTTCAAACGTTACCCTGGACGCTACAGCATCATTAGCGTATTTCTTTGGTTGGTCTGGTGCAGGTGGTTATTCGTCATCGCCTACAAGCAATCCTGATGTAGTTGTTTCTAATGTGCAAACATCAGGCACTTATACATTAACAGC
>DATGWP010000086.1:0-4612 GCA_035299425.1 Chitinophagales bacterium
GCCGGTATCGCCTTTTATACCCTGAATACCCTGAGCACCGGTAGGACCAACTTCGCCCTGTGCCCCGGTAATGCCCTGCTCACCCTGAGGACCGGTAGCACCCACTTCACCCGTTGCGCCGGTATCGCCTTTTATACCCTGAATACCCTGGGCACCGGTAGGACCAACTTCGCCCTGTGCCCCGGTAATGCCCTGCTCACCCTGCGGGCCGGTAGCACCAACCTCGCCAGTAGCTCCTGTATCGCCTTTTACACCCTGGATACCTTGAGCGCCGGTAGGGCCAACTTCTCCTTGTGCCCCGGTAATTCCCTGCTCACCCTGCGGGCCGGTAGCACCAACCTCGCCAGTGGCTCCTGTATCGCCTTTTACACCCTGGATACCTTGAGCACCGGTAGGACCAACTTCTCCTTGTGCCCCGGTAACACCTTGAATACCCTGAGGACCGGTGGCACCTGCCTGACCAGCAATGCCTTGTACTCCCTGCGCACCAGTTGCTCCTGTAGCGCCGTTGGCACCCGTAGTTCCATTAGCACCAGTAGGCCCTGTTGGGCCTGTAGTACCTATAGCAGAGTTGCCTGCATATAATGCATAAGGAACACTCAGCAATTGAGAAGTTCCCATATCAGTAAAATTAGAGCCGCCCTGTATATCTATTAACACCTGTAAGTGTTTTGCCCCGCTGCTCCAGTTCACCCCGGTAAAGTTTCCGATGCTGCCAATTACCAGATTAACCAAACCAAATTGATTGGTTATGGCTGTGTGGGTTTCCTGAAACACAATAGTGCCAGCCGGCGAACCATCATGAATTAGAAACCTAACCGTTACATCCGTACCCCCTGGCAAAGGCTGCCCGGATGCATCGCGCACAATTGCCTGGTAATTGATTTTTTGGGGTGCCTGAGAAAATACGTTAACTACAAGCAGCAAAGCTGCAGTAAGCAGGTGTAGGTGTTTTTTCATTTAGGGTGGTTTGTTACCAGCAAAGATTTGTTTTAACATAACAAAGTGATTGCTGAGTTATTCTATAAGGATGTTAGAGTGATGCAAAAAACATACAGCACTTATTAGATTCTACCCTATATATGATTAGATTGGGTTAACTGCAACATCAGGTGACAATTGTCCGACTATAAAAACAATAAACCATTTTCGCGCAATTGTTGCCATGGTTTTGACTGAAGAAGAGTATCGAAACTGTTACCGGTTTTTTCCTCGTAGCTTTTCCTTATTGCGCTGTATGTAACAGCCGCATGTGAGCCTGGAATTAGCTGAGGAAAAACCTCTGCCAACCATTTTGCTTCGTTAGCCGGCAAATTCAACTGCCAGTTTTTCTTTTTATCGTAAAAATCCAGTTCGGCCATTTGTACAGTTGCCTTTCCCTGCTGCACATCAAAAAAACTTACTTCGGGCATATTACCTAACCAGACTAATAATGAAGTTGGCTTAGCGATAAAACCTTCTCCGTCGTGTAAACTTTGTTCTATGTAGTTGGAAGGCACAGTGGTTTTAGGAGTTTTAAAATCGAACCATTCTTTTAATGGCAAGTCTAGCCCCACACCATGCATATAGTTGAATAGAGATTTGCTTAACCCAGCTCCAAACAAATCGTGATTGGCACCTTTGGGGTCATCGTGATACAAATCATTATCGGCAAAGCCGCCAAAATGCGGGCCAGTGCGCTGCACCGAAAACTGTGCGGGATTTAAGCCTACCGGGCTATGGCTGGTCATGGCAAAGCGGTGCCAGAAACCGGACTGCAAAGCTTCGTTTAAAAACAATTGCCGCACCATCTCCAGTGCATCTATAGTTTCTTGGGGCGTTTGTGTGGGGAAGCCATACATAAGATAGGCATGCACCATAATACCCGCCTGCGTAAACGCATCGGACACACGCGCCACCTGGGCTACGGTTACGCCTTTTTTCATCATAGCGAGTAACCGGTCGCTGGCTACTTCTAACCCACCGGCAACAGCAATACAACCCGATGCTTTGAGCAGGCGGGTTAAATCGTAGGTATAGCTTTTTTCAAAACGAATATTGGTCCACCAGGTTACCGTAATTTTGCGGCGTATAATCTCCAACGCTACATCGCGCAGCAAAGCCGGCGGGGCGGCTTCGTCAACAAAATGAAAACCATTTTGATTGGTTTGCGCAATTATCTCTTCTATGCGGTCGCAGATAATAGATGCAGTAAGCGGCTCATAGTTTTTAATATAATCCAGCGATATATCGCAGAAAGAACATTTGCCCCAGTAGCAGCCATGTGCCAGCGTAAGTTTATTCCATCGCCCATCGCTCCAAAGCCGGTGCATGGGGTTGGCCACTTCAATTACAGATAAGTAATCATCTAATATAAAATCGCTATAGTCAGGCGTGCCGGTTTCGCGCTGCGCTACGTCTTTTTCTTTAGCGCCATTGTAGTAAACCACTTTGCCGTTGTCGCAGGCATATATCCGCTTAAGCTGAGATGCCTCCCTTTTTCCATCGAGGTGTTCGAGCAAAAACCGGATAGGCGCTTCGCCATCATCCAGGCTTACAAAATCTATATAATTAAAAACACGCGGGTCACTAAGGCTGCGTAGTTCGGTATTGGCATAGCCGCCGCCTAATACAATTTTTATGTGCGGGTAATTCTTCTTAATAAACTGCCCACATTTTAAAGCACCGAATAAATTGCCGGGAAAAGGAACCGATAAGCAAACCACAGTGGGTTGCCATTTTTCTATTCTCTGTTGTAACAACTCATCTAAAAATCTGGTGATGATGGAATTTTCGGTAAGCAGGGATTGTTCTATTTCATCAAAATAAGTTGCCGTTCTTCCTAACCTTTCGGCATAACGACTAAACCCAAAGTGAGGGTCAATGGCTTCTGTTATCAGGTCGCCTAAATCTTCTAAATATAATGTAGCAAGATGCCGCGCCCGGTCCTGAATACCCATGGTACCAAAGGCCCATTCTAAGTCCTCTAACTGTGCAAAGCGTGATGCCTCGGGCAGATAAGTTCTATCGCAAATAGAATGCGCCAGGGTAGGGTTTTTATTTTGCAGAAACCGAATAACAGGATTGATAGTGTGTAGATACTCGCGCTGCAAAGCATATACTCTATAACTATTTTCAGAAAGCTCGAGGTCAAGCGTTTCCATAAAAGAAAACATCTTACTCAACCCTCCAGATGAAAACAATTTAAGTATAACCTCTATGCCTAAATCGGCCTGGTGGGCTTCTATATGCAGTGTATTCAAAAAGCCTTTGAGATAAGCCGTAGCCGGGTAAGGGGTATTAAGCTGTGTAAAAGGTGGAGTAAGAAGGAGAATTCTTTGTTTTGATGTCACAAATTATTCTGCTTTCATTTTCACCAATACAGTCCCGGCCTCTACAAAGTTTTTCTCGGCCACAAAAACCTCTTCTACCTCGCCGTCGCTATGTGCTTCGATAGTAGTTTCCATTTTCATGCTGCTCATAACCAGAAGGCCTTTACCGGATGATACTTTATCGCCGGCTTTAACCAGTACTTTTACAATTTCGCCGGGCATAGGGGCTGTGTAGCCGCCCTTTGCCAATGCAGCACCGGGCTCGGTAAAGCGTGGCACTTCTTTCAACCTGAATGAACCTGCAGATGGATGCTGTACAAAAACACCATCTTTTGATGTAGCTATCAAATATGATTGACGGTGATTGCCCAGCACAAAGCTTATATAGTTATCATCGGCGCCGGTAAACTCAACCGAGTAACTGGTTCCGTGTATAGTAACTTCAAACTGCATATTTTGCAGATAGCGGTAATCAACCCTGATTTTTTCCTCTGCATATTCTAACTCATAAAACTGTGGCTGATAAAAGATACCACGCCAGCCGTTTAAGGTATGAGATACCTTTTCGCCAAGAGCGCGCCGGTTGTTCCAGTCGTATAAAAATGCGGCTACAGCTACTTCGTTTATTGCTTTTTCATCAGCGCTGTTTTTATAGTCCGAAAAATCACGTTCAATTAACTTAGTGTCAAAACTACCGTCAATAAACGAGGGATGGCTTAATAAATCTTTTAAAAAATCTTTATTGGTAGTAATACCCAGTACCGCATAGTTATCAAGGGCGTGCAACATTTGTTGTATACTACCTTCACGGGTTTCTGCCACCGAAATAACCTTAGCAATCATAGAGTCGTAGTGCACAGGTATTTCGCTACCGGTTTCTACCCCGCTATCATAACGTATACCAGTCATTTCGGGTTCTTCGTAATACAATATAGTGCCGGTAGAGGGAAAGAAATTATTCTCAGCATCTTCGGCGCATATACGACACTCAATTGCATGCACAAATGGCTTAAAGTCATCGGCTAATACAGGCTCGACTACTTTGCCTTCTGCAGCAAGAATCTGCATTTGTACCAAATCGGTTAAGGTTACTTCTTCCGTAACCGGGTGCTCTACCTGCAAGCGGGTATTAACTTCGAGAAAATAAAAAGCGGCATCGGAATTTTTAGTAGCCGGGGCAAACAAAAATTCTACAGTGCCTGCATTGGTGTATTTAACTGCCCGGGCCAGCGCCACTGCGGCTTCGCCCATTTCTTTGCGCAAATCTTCGTTAATAGATGGTGAAGGGCTTTCTTCTATCA
>DATGWP010000087.1:0-28539 GCA_035299425.1 Chitinophagales bacterium
AATGCGGGCGCTACTTACCAGTGGAGCGACAACTCATCGGCACAAACGCGCACGGTAAGCACGCCCGGCACTTACCCTGTTACTGTTACCAACGGCAACTGCTCGGCTACCGACGCGGTAGAAGTATCGGCGCTGGTGCTGGATATTACTACAGCAGCTGTAAACACCACCTGCGGATTGAATAACGGCCAGGCGAGTGTAGTAGCCAACAACGGCACAAGCCCTTATACCTATAGCTGGAACAATACCGGCAATACAGATACTATATGGAACATAGGTGGCGGCACGTATGATGTAACTGTAAATGATGCAGCAGGCTGCTCGGCTACAGGCAGTGCTACTGTAAACACATCGGGCGCAGGCAATGTGACTATTACCGGCACACAGACAAGTATATGCGCTACCGATAGCGCTAACATTTGTGCCCCTACCGGCTACGCGGCATACCTATGGAATAACGGGGCAGTGACAGAGTGTATCCGTCCATCGCTGGCGGGCAATTACTATGTAACTGTAACCGATAATGCTAACTGCACCTCTACATCTAACTCTGTGGCTGTATCGGTTTACCAGGTACCTTCGGTAAGTGTAAGTGTAAGCGGCGATACGCTAAGGGCATTTAATGCCACATCTTACCAATGGTACCGCAATGGCGCAGAAATTGCCAATGCGAACAGCGACACCTATATAGCCACCCAGCCAGGCAGCTATACCGTGCAGATTACAGACGCCAATGGCTGCGTAGCAGTATCGAACCCATTGGTAGTAACCGGTATTGAAGATATTGAGACTGCAGGTATAGAGGTGTTTCCGAACCCCAATGCTACCGGCAGCTGGCAGCTGGTGGTGGGCAACATATTAGTAGGTAAATCATTTGAAATAACAGATGTAACAGGCAAGGTGGTTTATACGTCTACCATTCAATCGCCGGTATCGAAGGTAGAACCGGGTATATCACCGGGCATATACCTGCTAACTATAAAAGCAGGCACCAAAAGCAGAGTGCAGAAACTGATAAAGCTGTAGCCCCTGTTCTGATAGGCCTTTACAAAATCATAGCTGTATTTTCGGTATCTAAAGCCCGTTTCTAGCTTTCGCATTACAATACATGGCAAAATTTTAAACCACCAAAATGCCGATGGTGTACACTCCAGGTGGCAGGTCATATTCACGACTTTTCTACAACTATCTTATTATTAATTTATTGCAACAGGGCAGGATATACACTTTTCAAAAACAGCCTTGTTTACACTATATCCTGAAAAAAAGTTGACAGTTGTAATACGTTCTTAGCAATTACGCATTTATGCAAAAAACAAAAGCCCTGAAAATTCAGGGCCTTTGCTTTTATATAGAAGTACGGTTAGCTACTAATCAATCTTATTTAAGCGGGCAGTGCCCATTATTATACCATTGGTATCAAATGCTTTTAAGACATAAACACCTACCGGCAAGCCCTCTATCGAAATTTCGATACTGGTGGCAGTGGCATTGCTTACTTTACTTGCTACCGCTGCGCCTTTAAGATCGTATACCTCAAACGAAAGGTCACCGGCAGATTCTAACCCGGCAACTGTAAATGAGCTTTTAACAGGGTTAGGGAAGATACGTAAAGCAGATGCAGCTATATTCCTAACGGCTGTGGCACAGCTGGTGGTAAGGTCGGCCTTATAGTTAAGCACTATGTTAGCATTAGCGCTGTCGTTGGTGGCATATACTGTAACATTAACATTGCCCAGGGCATTAACACAATGCGGCGAAAACTGGAACTTCATTTCCATGGTATCACCTGCCGCTACCACAAGCGATTCGTGGCGGCTGCTGCCCAATAACAAATCGTAGCAATTATTGTTATCGCATAGTTTTAGCTCCCATGGCGGAACAGGTGCCGAATAATCGAGCATACCCCATGTATAGGTAGTAGCCGAAGCAGTATTGTTGATTACATACAAATGCGATTCTACCAGATCAAACTCCTCTGCTACATTGGCAGATATGAAGTCGGAGTCGTTGGGAAAAGCAATTAAATCCTGAGAGAATGATAGAGCAAATGAAAAGGTAACGGCGCAAAACAGGGTAAATGCTTTTTTCATGATTTCATTTAGGGTTAACAAAACGCTTGTATGCGAATATAATAAAAGGTTAGGGGATTATAGTTCTGTGGGTAGCAAGTTATTTTTTAGTTTAAAAAGCAGTGGCTTTTTAAACTTATTTACCTTATTAAATGCGCCTGTAATAGATATACTAATAAAGCGGAAAGTGCTATAAAAGATATAATTTCGCCAACTTCTTAACTTTATAGAATTTCCAAACAAGCAATTTTCAACCATAATTTACAAGCATGAAGCATTTTACACTAACAATAATGATGGCGTTTGCGACATCATTAGGATTACAGGCGCAAACAGTAATTTACTCGCAGGATTTCTCATCAGCAGGCCTGCCTGTAGGCTGGACCAATGTGGACCGCACGGGCAA
The DNA here is from genome assembly GCA_035299425.1 of Chitinophagales bacterium. Classification (GTDB taxonomy): domain Bacteria; phylum Bacteroidota; class Bacteroidia; order Chitinophagales; family LD1; genus Bog-950. The sequence goes on from DATGWP010000087.1 coordinate 2,479, forward strand.
CAACGCTACCAACGGTATCTGGAAAAGATTTACATCGAGCCAGTTTCAATCTGAAACTTATTCTAATGGCTACTGGATATTCCTTTCTGACGCGCAAAACGATGATAATTTGCCCGAAGATGGAGAATTGACATCGGGGCGTATAAATTGCTCGGCCAATGCGAAAGTGTTTTTACGATTTCAGCACTGGTTCTATACATATTTTGAGAATAACACCAACAGCGTTGGCTATGTGCAGATAAGCACTAATAACACAACCTGGACAGAGGTATGGTCTACCACAGAGAGCAGCGATAACCCGGCTGTTGTAAACGTGGACTTATCGGCTTATGCAGCTAACCAGGACAGCCTTTATGTAAGGTTTAAGTTTACCGGCGATTGGGATGGCTACTGGGCTGTAGATGATATTAAAATAACAGAGCCCGCTGCACTGGATGTGGCGATAAAAAGCCTGAATGTAGAAGAATATGTGGCTCCTTCTAACCAGACTATATCGGGTGTGTTGGAAAACCTGGGCAGCGACCCTATCAGCCAGGTAACTCTATCGTATACCATAAACGGCGGTGCGCCGGTAACCCAAAATCTAAGCAACCTGGCTATCCAACCTTTCGATACATATAATTTTTCGTTTAACACACCCGCTAATCTTAGCGCTGTGCAGTCGTATACAATAGTAGCTAACGCTACCAGCCCTAACGGCGGTACCGATTTGAACCCTTCGAACAATGCTAAATCGGCCATGGCTTATGTGCTTTCGCAGTTTCCGAAAAGAAACGTGCTGCTGGAAGAATTTACCACTGCCCCCTGCCAATATTGCCCTGATGCAGCTACGCGTATGAACGCCATACTGGCCCGTAACCAAAACCTTATAGGTGTAGCCATTCACTCGGGCTTTGGCAGCGATGCAATGACAATAGATGAGCATGATACACTGGCTAATGAATACACAGACGGTGCGCCGGCCATAATGATTGACCGCGTATACCAGGCTGATGATAAAAGTGTAGCCATAGGCTATTACAATGACCCATACGACAAATGGGAACCATATAGCATTGAGCGGAAAGCCGAAATTACCCCGGTTTCGATAGCAGCCAACAACACCTACGATGGTGGCACACGCCAACTTACTGTAAATGTTTCTGCCACGTTTTACTCGGCTATATCTGACGACTTCAGGGTTAACTGCTACATTGTAGAAGACAGCGTATCGGGTACCGGCAGCGGATACAACCAATCGAATGCATCTAACAATGATAATACGAGCGAATGGTATCAAAAGGGAAATCCCATTGTGGGTTACCAGCACCGCCATGTAGTACGCCACATGTTTGGAGCTACCTGGGGTTCTACAGGTGTAGTACCCGCTACCACTGCCGATGGTGTTGCATACAACAAGCAATATACCTATACCTTACCTAACGGGTGGGATGAATCGCAGGTAGAAGTTGTGGCCATTGTACAACGCTACGATGCCAACAACAAATACAACCGCCAGATATTAAACGCGCTTGAGTTAAAGCTAAATACGGCAGACTCTACGGGCCTTAATGCGAACCCTAACACAGCTATTGAAAATACGAACTCTGCCGCGCTTGCTACGGCTTCGGTATATCCTAACCCTGCTACTGATGTAATTCATGTAGCTTATGCGTTAAACAGCAACGCCAGCTTTAGCATGGAAGTAAACAACATGATTGGCCAAACCATGGTTAGCTATCCGGTAGTTAACCTGCAGGAGGGCAACTACAATACAGCTATAAACACAGCGAGCTATGCCAACGGCTTCTACTTTGTACAACTAAAAGAGAATGGCAAAACGGTAAAGACAATGAAGTTTGTAGTGAACAAATAAATTACAGTTACTCAGCTACAAAACCCTGCGCCCGTGGCGCGGGGTTTTTAATTTATAACATGCCCTCATCGGCAAAGCTATAATAGTTTTTATCGCCGATGATGAGATGGTCCAACAGCAATATATCCAATAGCTTACCGGCTTCTTTTATTTTACGGGTAAGCTCGATATCGGCCTGGCTGGGTTTTAAATTACCCGAAGGGTGATTGTGAAAGGCACAAATTGATGAAGCAAGCAACTCGATACCGTGTTTCAGAATTATCTTAACATCGGCTACGGTACCCGATACGCCACCGGTACTTATATGCTTAAAGGTAATAGGCCTGTTGGCCCGGTTAAGATAAAGCACATAAAACTCCTCGTGGCGCAGGTCGCTCATTTCGGGGTACATGTAATCGAAAAAATCGCGGCTGCTGCGAATTACCTGTTTTTCGCGCACCTCAGTAGATTGGCGTCTGCGGCCCAGCTCGAGCGCAGCCACAATAGTTATAGCCTTGGTATCGCCCAAGCCCTTTTCCATCTTTTTTAAATCGCTTACCGATAGCTTGCCCAACTCATTCAAATCGCCATTTACGCGATGCAGTATTTTTTTTGCAATATCCAGTGCTGAGTTACCGGTAACACCCGTACGCAGCAGGATAGTAATAAGCTCGGCATCGCTTAGGGCGGCTTTGCCTTTTAGCAACAGCTTTTCGCGCGGCCGGTCTTCTTCGGCCCAGCTTTTTATTGAGAGAAATTGGTTTGAATCTTCCATCGTGTTTTTAGTTTCAAAACCAAAATACGAAAAGGCAAATACAGTGCAAGTTACATGCAGGGCGAAACGGACTCCTCAATTACCTGCACTTTTAGTCGTAATTTTTGTGCAATAATCATTTTCTTTAGTGCAAAATTGCTTTAACCCAGCTACACTGCATTATGGCCTCAGGCAAAACACCCCCTTTAACGGAACTCATCAACTCTCTTTCTACCAACGAGAAACGGTACTTTAAACTTTTTACAGCCAACTCATCGGGCGACCAGAATTATCAAAAACTATTTAATGCAATAGAGAAGGATAAAATAAAAGACCCTAAGGAGTTAAAGAAGCGCATGAGTAATACTAACATGAATGTTAGCTATGAAAAGGCCTACCTGCAAAAAATGCTGATGCGTGCATTGCGTAACTTCCACGAGGATTCATCTACCGAAATATGGCTACACCAAACCCTGACAGATGTAGAAATATTGTTTAATAAACAGAATTACGATTTGTGCCAAATGTTAATTAAAAATGCCATGGCCGTGGCAGAAGAAAATGAGCATTTTGCTATGGTAATGCAGTTGCTTAAATGGCAACGGCGGATTATGATACGCAAAGGGCAATATGCCGATGTGGCCAAACAAAACCCCGAACTGATAGCTAAAGAAAAAGAGTGCCTGCAAAAAATGGAAAACCTGATGTACTTTAAAGACCTGCAGGCAAATTTTCTGTACTTAATATCGCAAAAGGGCAATGCGCGCCGCGAAGAAGAGATGGCGGGGTTTACCGAGTTAATTAAACACCCCATTTTACAAAAAGAAGAAAACGCACTTAGCCACAACGCTACCCTGCTTTACTTCGACTGCTGGAACTGGTATTACCAACATACGCTGCAGATAGAAAATGCCTATAAGAATTGCCACCGGATGGTAGCTTACATTGAAAAAAATCCGGCAAAAATAAAGCTGCACCCCCAATCATACATGGCAGCATTATCGAGCCTGGCTAACCGGTGCAGTAATTATGAAAAGTATGATGAGGCCCTGCGGGTAATTGAAAAGCTGGAGAAGATGCACACTATAAAAGGCATTAAAATTCCCAAAAGCCTGCAAACAGAAATTTTGATCTACTCTACAGAAAGGAGGTTGATGATATATGGCTTTAGCCGTGACTTTAAAAAAGGCATTGAATGGTATGAAAAAACAAAAGCAGAGATTGAAAAGAACAAAAAAACGCTCAGGCCTACTTTCTTAAGTATGTATCACCAGCTTATATCTTTATGCTATTTACACCTGCACCGGTATGCCGATGCGCTAAAGCACTTACGGATTGTATTTGACGAAATAGACGACAAGCAACGGAGTGACTCGTTTTTGTATTCACACCTGCTACATGTAATTACACATTTTGAATTGAAAAATTACCAGTTGCTTCCTTACCTGCTAAAATCGGTTGAACGCTTTGCGCGTTCGAGAGGTTTTAAACAGGAAACGATTGGCCTTTTTATTAAAATGTTTAACGAGCTTACCCGGCACAACAGCAAACAGGATGTGCAACGCATATTAAAAAACTATCACCCAAAATTTACAGCATTGAACCAGCTAAATTCAGACAGTGTGATTATGGGGACAATTGACCTGGACCTATGGATGACCGACAGGATGAACAGAAGCAAATAGCAGCCACCTTACGCACCACTTACAGCACATACTAAATTTTAACAGGGTACGTTCATTTATAAACTACCCTATATGCAAGCCCTTAGAATATTATTAGTGCTGGCAGCTGCCTTAACCTTTACTGCCTGCAATAAAAAGCTGGAAGAATTTCAGGAAACGCAATTGAGCACTGGTAAGCAGCAAACGCTGTATAGCATTAAGTATGGCAGCAAAATGCGCAACGTAATGGACATAAGCCTGCCGGCTAACCGCAACACAAACACACCGGTGGTAGTACTTATACACGGTGGTGCCTGGGTAATGGGCGACAAAGCCTATTTTATGAAAGAGATTGAGCAATTTGCCCAAGCAGGTATTGCGTGCGCTACTATTAATTACCGGTTTGCATCGGATGTAACAAATGTGCACCACCCCGATTTGCCCAATGATGTACTGGCTGCGGTTAATTACATAACCTCTAAATCGGATAAATGGCAGATAGCGTCTAACCGGTTTGGATTATGCGGGCATAGTGCGGGCGGGCACCTGGCACTTATTACAGCCTATACACTTAACGATGGGCGGATAAAGGCATGCGCATCGTGGGCGGGGCCGCTGGATTTTACCGATGAGGAGCAATTGAAAATTACCGGTTCATCGGCCATACTAAAAGTGTATATGGGCATGGCGGCCAACTCGGGGTATGATATAGAAAGATATAAAGAAGCATCGCCCTACTGGAAGGTGAACAGCAGCAGTGTACCTACCGCACTACTACATGGCACTGAGGATATAGGTATACCCTACTCTAATGCAGTGAAGATGAAAACCAAACTTGATGCACTGGGTGTAGTGAATGAGTTGTACACGTTTGAAGGTTCGGGTCACATATGGACCGGTAAAGACCTGGAGCGGGCCCGTACCACTACCCTTAACTGGTTTAACGAAAGATTGTAATAAACAAAGTTGTATTTCGAACTCTTAGTTGAATTTGTTTCCTTTACACAAAACAAATGTGTATGAAACAGATTCAACTACTTGCTTTTTTGTTAATGGGCCAAATAGCATTTGCCCAGAACATGGCACCGGTAATATCTAACGTAACCATAAATGTAAATGCCGGGCAGGTAACGGTTAACTACGACCTGAGCGATGCAGAAAACAACCCTGCTGATGTGCAGCTGCTTGCCTCAAACAATGGCGGCCAAACATATATAACCCGTGTAGGCACCATAACCGGTGATGTGGGGACAGCTATAAGCCCCGGTGCCGGTAAACAGATTGTTTGGAACTACGATACCATCAGCAATATTTACGACTACCGGTTAAGAATTGTGGCCGATGACAAACAAGTACCCAACATACAGGATATTGTAGACCAGGTAGACAGTGTGCGCATGCGCCAGAACCTTGAGTTTGTACAAGGCATACGCCACTACCAGGCAGCACCATCGCACCTGGAGGAAGTAAAGGACACTATACAGGCGCGGTTTGAAGCCGCTGGCCTGCAAACCTATACGCAGGATTTTACACTGCTGAATTACCTTGGGCAGAATATAATAGGCCGCAAGCCGGGCCTGGGTAAAGAAGACAGCACTTATATTATTGATGCGCACTTCGACTCGGTAAATGATGCGCCCGGTGCCGATGATAATGGCTCGGGTGTAGTTGGTGTATTGGAAGCACTGCGTGTATTAGCGCCCTACAATTTTAGCAAGAGCATTCGCTTTATAGGTTTCGATTTTGAAGAGACCGGGCTGGATGGCAGTGTAAAATATGTAAACAGCGGCATACCTGCGTGGGAGAAACTACAAGGTGTTTTGAACTTTGAAATGATAGGCTACTATACCGATAAGCCGAACTCGCAAACAGTACCGGCTGGGTTTAATTTGCTGTTTGCCAGCCAGTATAGCCAATTGCAGGCAGATAGCTTTAAAGGTAACTTTATAGTAAACGTAGGCGATGCAGAGTCTAACACACTTAACCAGGCCTATCATAACCTATCGCAACAATATGTGCCGGCGCTTAAAGTAATGTCGATGGGCTTGCCGGGCAATGGTACCATTGCTATGGATTTTAGAAGAAGCGACCATGCCCCTTTTTGGGATGCCGATGTGCCGGCGCTGATGCTGACTGATGGTGCAAATTTCCGTAACCAAAATTACCATGAGCCATCGGATACTATTGGTGCACTTAGTTTTACATTTATGAGTAATGTGGTAAAAGGTGCGGTGGCTACCCTCGCTTCATTAGCAGGTATACAACACAGCACTTTTTACGATGCCGACGTGGCCCCTAACACTATACCTAAAACCACTTTAAACTGCGATGTGCAGCTTTACCCGGTGCCAGTAGGCTCGTTGCTCACTATTGAAACAGCTGAATGCCTGGGCAACCAGTTTACAGTGCAAATAATGAACGTGGAAGGCCGCGTAGTGTTAAGCGAAACAGCAACCGGTAAAACTAAAACTGAAATTGCAACCGATAAACTATCTGCCGGTACTTACTTCGCTGTAATGCAATCGGCGAACGGCACGGTGGTGAAAAGGTTTGTAAAGTAAAAAACCCCTAAATCCCCTTAAGGGGACTTAAATACAAACAGCCACTATAACTCGTGGCTGTTTGTGTTTTGTATGGGCTGTTAGCACCCCCTTTAGGGGCCGGGGGCGGCCGTTAAAACCTCTCGATATTCACAAATTTCTTGCTTAAGAAATCCATGATGATAGTGTTTACTACACCGGGCTTTTCCTTTTGTGGATAATGCCTGGTGCCGGGTATTACGGCCAGGTTGCCATAGCGTACACTTTCATACATTTCGCTGGTGTGGCTTTGTTTAATAATATCATGGTCGCCGGTGATGAACAAGGCAGGGCATTTAATTCTCTTAAGGTCGGCAATAGTTAAGTTAGGCTCGGTAAGCAGCATGGTTTTCATGCGGTCGGTAAAAGGCACCAATAGTTTATCGTTTGGCCAGCCACGAAAGTTGCTGCGCACAAATGAATATACCTTATCGGTATCCCATGCTTTTACTTTCTCTAATACCTCGTGGTAAACCACGCTGGTATCTACCTTATAGTTGGCACCAATAGCTATCAGTTTGCGCACGCGCTCGGGGTGCTCTATAGCCAGGTATAAGCCGATAATACCACCATCGCCAAAGCCTACTACGTGGGCGCTGTCTATCTTCAATACATTCATCAGGCCCAGCACATCATCGCTCATGAGGTTGTAATCCATCTTTCTATCGGTGAAGGTAGATTTGCCGTGACCGCGGTTATCTATAGCCAATACCTTATAGCGCTTAGAGAAATCGGGGATCTGCTTGGCCCAGTCGGCCATGCTTTCCATAGAGCCGTGCAGCAATACCATAACATCGGCACCGTTGCCGTATATCTTGTAGTGCATTTTAATATCATTAATCTTAGCATACTGGCCTTTTACGGTATCCATAGAAGATTGGGCAAACGAATTAGCCGCCAGTACAAGAAAGAAGAGCGCGAGGGTAAAGGTTTTTGTCATTTTTGGGGTTTGGGTGGCGAATATAAGCTAAAACATATGGCTATAAAACCCTGATTTGAGAACTACCGCCCTGCTCCTGCCTATTTTTTTTAGGTTTGGCACGTGAAGAAAGACTTTGATTTATCGAACCCCGTTTTTAGAATAATAGCTGAAGCGGCTGCTGAATTGAACTATGACGCGTACGCCGTGGGTGGCTATGTGCGCGACCAGCTGCTAAACCGCCCCTGCAAGGACATTGACTTTGTGTGCGTAGGAAACGGGATAGACCTGGCACAAAAAGCAGCTGAAAAGATAGACCGCAACCTGCACGTAAACTACTTTAAGAATTTTGGCACCGCCCAGTTCAGGTGGAACGACCTTGACCTGGAGTTTGTAGGTGCACGTAAAGAAAGCTACGACCGCAACAGCCGCAAGCCGATTGTAGAAGACGGTACGCTGGAAGACGACCAGAACCGCCGCGACTTTACGATTAATGCCATGGCTATATCGCTGAACCAGGATACGTTTGGCCAATTAGTTGACCCGTTTAACGGTGTGCAGGATTTAGAGAACAAACTAATCCGCACGCCGCTGGACCCGGATATAACTTTTAGCGATGACCCCCTGCGCATGATGCGCGCCATCCGCTTTGCTACCCAGCTTGGTTTTACCATACTGCCGGAGACGTTTGCTGCTATTAAGCGAAATAAGGAGCGCATTAAAATAATATCGCAGGAGCGCATTACCGATGAGCTGAACAAGATAATACTGGCCAAAACACCAAGCATAGGGTTTGTACTATTGGAAGAGTGCGGTTTGCTGGAAATTATATTCCCCGAGTTTCAGCGATTGAAGGGTGTAGAAAATTATGAAGGCAAGGGGCACAAAGATAATTTCTTTCATACCCTGCAGGTGCTGGATAACATTACCAAAACCACCAACGACTTGTGGCTACGCTGGGCGGCTGTGCTGCACGATATAGCCAAACCACCTACCAAGAAGTTTGTGGACGGTGTGGGCTGGACCTTTCACGGCCATGAAGTATTGGGCAGCAAATGGGTACCTAAGATATTTGCGCGCATGAAGTTGCCCATGGGTAACGAAATGAAGTTTGTGCGCAAGATGGTGTTTTTGCACCTGCGCCCTATTGCGCTTACCAAAGAAGAAATTACAGACTCTGCGCTGCGCCGCTTATTGTTTGAAGCCGGTGATGATATAGAGAACCTGCTGATGCTGTGCGAAGCAGATATAACCAGCAAGAACCGCGAAAAGGTAAAGCGCTATCTTATGAAATTTGAGATAGTGCGCGAAAAGCTGAAAGAGGTAGAAGAAAAGGACCAAGTGCGTAATTTTCAGCCACCGGTAACCGGTGAATTGATTATGCAGACTTTTGGCATTGGGCCATCGAAAGAAATAGGCACTATAAAGGAAGAAATTAAAGAGGCTATACTGGAAGGTAAAATACGCAACGATTACAACGAGGCTTTTAATATGATGCTGGAACTGGGCGAAAAACTAGGATTGAAAAGAGTAGGTTGATAGTGATGGAAGAAGGTAAAAAATATCTTATAGTTATCTGCGGGCCTACCGCCATTGGCAAAACGGCCCTGAGTATTGATGTAGCCAAACATTATGAGGCCGAGATCATATCTGCAGATAGCCGGCAGTTTTACCGCGAAATGAATATTGGCACCGCCAAGCCTACCGAAGCGCAATTGAATGCGGTTCCTCATCATTTTATTAATAACATATCGATACATACCAAAAACTATAGCGCGGGCAAATATGAATTTGAGGTACTGGATTTTTTAGAGAAGTATTACCAGCAAAAAGATATAGCAGTAATGGTGGGTGGCTCCGGTTTGTTTATTAATGCCGTGTGCAGTGGCTTTGACAAATTTGAAAAAGAAGACGATAGCCAGCTATGGGTTACGCGCCGTTTTTTGAATGAGAAAGATTTGAGCTGGCTGCAAACGGAAGTAGAGCGGTTAGACCCTGAATATTTCGCCATAGTTGACAGAAAGAACCCTGTACGACTTAAACGTGCACTGGAGATAATATATACCACCGGTAAAAAATACAGTGAGCAGCGCATAGGTAAAAAAGCCGAGCGCCCATTTAATATTATTAAAGTAGGATTAAGCCTGCCGCGCGAAGTGCTGAATGAGCGCATTAACCACCGTGTAGATGAAATGATGGAGCAAGGCCTACTGGAAGAGGTAAAACAGCTATACCTGCATAAAAAATTACATGCGCTTGATACGGTAGGTTATACTGAGCTATTCGACTTTATAGCGGATAAGATAAGCCTGGAAGATGCCGTAGCGCTTATAAAACAAAACACTCGTAACTACGCCAAGCGCCAGATGACCTGGTTTAAGAAAGATGATGGGGTGCAATGGTTTCAGCCGCAGCAAGAGCAGGAGATAGTTGCCTATATTGACCAGAAGCTACAACCTGCTGAATAACATTAACCTGATTTTAGCATAGTAATTGCAATCTTGCATCTGTGAAAGCCGCGCTCTCAAAATATTTATCTATCCCCCGCCCTATCATCAACCTGATGATGGCGGATGTGTTTTTGCAGTTAATCAACTCGGCGTTTACCATGTTGCTTAACTACCAGATGCTGGACCATGGGTTTAAAGATTTTGAAATAGCGAGCATGATAGGCAACCGGTATTTAACCGTATTGCTTTGCTCAGTGCCGCTGGCGCTGATAGCCAAGGGAAAGCGTTTAAAGCCGTTTATGATGGCAGGAGCCATCTCCTCTCCTATCGTAGCCCTACTGCTTATTTTTGGCATACACACGCACAATACAGAGTTAATCAGGATACTGATGTCGCTATGGGGTATAGCGTTTGCCTTACTGCAAATACTGGTAATGCCTTACATACTGCTAAACGGTAACCGCGAGCACGAAACAGAAAGCATTGCGCTGTTTTTCTCTGCCGGTAATATTACTACCATAATAGTAGGCATATTCAGTTTTGTGTTGCCGCTGGTTAGTAGTTTTTTTAGCCCCGAAGTATTACTTATTTTTTACTCGGCTGTGGGCCTGGCAGGCATCTGGTTTATTAAGCTACTACCGGACACAGAAAACCTTGGTACCAGGGTGCCCATGAGCAATTTCCATTCGGATTATGACTGGAAGTTGATTGTACAGGCCGTGATACCTACTTTTATAATTGCGCTAGGCGCGGGTTTTACTATACCGGTTATCAATCTTTTCTTTCACGATGTACACGGCATGGAAGCACCGGCTTTTTCGCTGATGAACTCCGTGACATTTACCCTGGTGGCCATATCTGCACTGGCTATACCGGAAATTAAGCGGCGCTTTGGCTACCAGGTGGCTATTACCTTAATGCAATCGCTGGCAGTGATTTTCCTTTTCTTAATGGCAACTACCGAGTGGTATAACCATACTACAATAGGGCTAGCTGTGGCAGTGGTTACCTTTACCCTGCGGCAGCCGCTTATGAATATGGCCGGCCCAATGACCAGTGAACTAACAATGAACTATGTAGGCGAACGCAACCGTGAGATGATTTCAGCTATAAATGCCTCGATATGGAGCGGCTGCTGGTTTATCAGTGCCAAAATATTTTCTGTATTGCGCGAGGCCGGAGTTACTTATAGCAACATTATTTTTATTACAGTAGCTTTTTACGTAGTAGGTGTATTGTGGTACGCAGGACTTATAAAAGCGCACGAAAGGAAACAGACCGGTTAAAATGCAAATGCCGGTTAGAACCGGCATAAAATAGAAAAAGCGCCGTCCTGGCGCCTTTTCGTATGTAACCTATAAGGTTATCTCATGGGATTATTTTGATTACTTCCTGTCCTCTTGGCTTATTCATTTGCTGAGTTTTTAAAGTCTGAATAAATTGATACTATAAAGATGGGTAATCACTTTCTACTGTTTGCCTTTTATCGGTAAACGGTATATTTTATGAGGAGAAAAATGAAAAGCTGGCACCCCCGCACCAGCTTTTCTCTATCACACTATTAAACTCCTCGACTATGCTAATTATTGTAAAGTGCGATTAAAAGGCCGGCACCCCCGTACCGGCCTTTATCTCCATCACACTATTATCTCTAAAAAAACACTCTATACTTTATTCAAACAACGTTGTATAATCTACTACTGCTTTCACAATACAAAGGATACACTTTAAAGTTGCTGTATAAACTAATTGCGGTATATGGCTTTTTTGTTGCGGTGAATTGATGTTTAAACAGCTTTAGCTTGTACCATCGCGTGTTTACAGCTTTACAAACCTGCTTCGCCAGATTCCACCGGTAGTATTAACTTTAACCAGGTAAGCAGTACAAATAAAAAAGGGGGCCGGCACCCCCGTACCGAACCCCCACAGACTAAAAAACCATTATGAAGTTATCACACTATAAAAACACATCAATTAGATGTTGCAACAAATATGTAGCGGCGGCTCAACTGTTGCAACAAATTGAGGTGAATAGATAAATTTTAGCGGTGAGTTAAAAGATGAATTCTGGATACGGAGGCTATCTTATTTTGCGTAAAAACGAAGCCTAAAATATTAAGGCTTAAATACCTTGAAAAATTCCTCCTCGTAGCTGCTACCTATAGGTATTTCGGTACCTGCTACGGTAATGACCTTATTGCGCACGTTCTCTATACGCGAGAAAGGCACTATGAAGGAACGGTGCACGCGGATAAACTCGCGGGCAGGCAGTTTTTCCATTATGGCCTTCATGGTCATGCGGGTAACTATCATTTTTTGATTATGCAAATGGATTTTAAGATAGTCATCAAGGCCTTCGATAAAAAGAATGTCGTTAACGGCAATTTTTATAAGCGAATAATCGGCCCGTATAAACAGAAATTGATTTGGAGCTTTCTCCGTTTGGTGCGTATAGTTGTAAAAATCGTTGGCTTTATTTACCGCCTGCATAAAACGCTCGATGGTAAATGGCTTTAAAAGAAAATCTACTGCGCTCAGATTAAAACCTTCTACAGCAAACTGGCTATGCGCTGTAGTAAAAATCACCATAGTTTCCTGCTGAATAGATTTGTAAAAGTCGAGCCCGGAAAGAGAGGGCATTTGTATATCGAGAAACAATAAATCGGCTGGAAATTTTTTAAGGTATTTCTGTGCCTCGGCCGGTTTGGTAAATGTTTTCTCTAACGAAATAAAATCTACCTGCCTGCAAAAGCTTTCCAGTATCTTCAGTGCAAGAGGCTCATCATCTAAAGCAATCGCTTTTATCATCCCAAATCTATTTTTAGGTCCACCGTATACTCCGTCTTCTCGTCAATAATAAGCAATCTATGCTTATTTGGGTATAGGGCCAGCAGGCGGGCGCGTGTATTTTTTATGCCCAACTTACTTCCCGTGGGGTCTTCATTTACCACCAAATTAAAAACATGGAGATGTAATTGCGACTCAACCATTTCAATTTCAATTTTTATCGAGGTGCTCCATTCGGGATTAATGCCGTATTTAAAAGCATTTTCGATAAAAGGAATAAGTAAAAGAGGCGCAATGCTACGCCCCTCCATTTTACCTCTAAGTTTAAAATCTACCTTTACTGTATCGCCCAGCCTTATCAACTGCAGGTTTATGTAATTGGTTAGGTATACAATCTCTTCATCCAGCGAAACAAGGTCGCGGTTAGTACCCGTGGTTACATAGCGCATAAGGTTAGAGAGATCTACAATAGCCCTGGCCGTTTTATCGGATTTATCCAACGCCAGCGAGTAAATGCCATTAAGTGTGTTAAACAAAAAGTGGGGATTGACCTGTGCCCGCAGGTACGACAGTTCTGCCTTATAACGCTCCTGCTCGGTAATTTTTAACCGGTCGTTTACTTTAAGCAACAGCGAAAACACTATTACCATTAAAACCTGAAAGAAATAATGGCCTGCCTGGTGCAATAAACCATGGCTGTGATGCATAGCGTGCCCCATATGCCCCCCTTGCTGGTGTGGAATAAGCGTGTGTGGCACATAGACTATAACAGCATAGCAGGCTGCTACGAAAATGCCATAGCGGATATATTTTTGAGTAAAATAAAAGGTTGGTAAAAGGTAGTAGAAGTGGAAGTAAAAAAACAGCAGGATTAAAAAATAGGTAAAGAAAACGCGCTGAAAAGACGGTATTGAAAGCAGGCCGATAGACACGGAAAGGTTGGGAGAAAAAAGCACCGGCAAAGACAAAAACAGTATGCAGCCAATAGCATGAAATAAAATGCGGCGCTGCGTGGTGGTCATGAACATACTTTGCAACTCAAAAATACGCCAAGCTGAGGTACAGGGGGCTTTTTTGAGGTAAGCAACAGTATTGTGTAGGGTAACATCTGCCAGAGCAGAATTTAACAACCAGCCATACCTGCACTTACAATTTAAACGTATTCAAATAGTCAGGCATTACCTCGCTGTTTTCTATCGAATCGAGCGTTTCGCGCTTGCGTATCAGGTGCGGCTGGCTCTTCATGTCTATCATAACCACTGCCGGGCGAAGGGCAATAAACTGCATCCACTGGGTCATGTTATAGGCGCCTACGTTATGCACCACTACATTGTCGTCTTTTTTCAGCGGTGGCAGGGTCACATTTTCGCGTATTACATCTATGTTCATACACAAAGGCCCATATAGTACACAATCTTCGGTATAGTTGCTAAACTCCTGCGCCGGCGAAATTTTATGATCGTACCAGAAAGAGGTGAACATGATGTTTACCCCAAAATCCATAATGGTTGCCCTTCTGCCATCGCTTAAGCGCTTGTTAGATATTACAGTGCCCAGCAAAAAGCCCGCTTCGTCTACCAGCGCCCTGCCTGTTTCTAAAATCAACAGAGGCAATTCATCTTTACCAAAACCTGCATTTAGTATTGCTGTGCATATAGCCTCTGCAAACTGGTCGAAATTAGGGTTGCTATCTACACCTTGCAAATAGGAACCTTTTAAGGTGTTCTTAGATGCAAAGCCGCCGCCCATATCAATGTATTGTATATCGCGTTTAAACTTGCGCTTGATGCCAAGGGCAAGGTCGCTCATTTTACCTGCCGCAATACCGTAGGCACTTGGCGATAGCATAAACGTACCTATGTGGCAATGCAAACCAATCAGTTCGAGTTTATCGGCCAGCACAATTTTATTGATAGCATCCCATGCCTGGCCGTTTTCGTAGTTGAAACCAAACCGGTCCCATATTGGGTAGATGCCAGTATCCATATTTACGCGGATAGCTACATTTGGACGGGCATTTAATTCTTCTGCCAGCTCGGTTAAGCGATACAACTCATCCAGGTGGTCAATGTGTATAGGCGAATTGTTTTTAATAGCTGCAGTAAGGTCTTCATTGGTTTTATCAGGCCCGTTGAAAATTACTTTGCTACCCGGCACGCCATTCTTAATAGCCTTTTGATATTCGAAACCGCTCACCACCTCAGCCCATGAACCTTCCTGGTGAAAAACGTTACACACTGCATTCATGTAGTTGGTTTTATAACTCCAGGCAAATTGCACTTTGGGATAGCGTGTTTTAAAGGCGCGGTTAGCTTCCTTATAGGTTTGGCGCATTGTTTTTTCTGATATTACAAACAGCGGCGAACCATAATCGGTAAGCAGTTTTTTTACGCTTACATCATCTATATGGCTTACCGGTGCATACTCGGTACGCATACCAAACTTGTTCATCAGGCCGGTATTCAAGCGCTGAATAAGCGGCCTTTCGTATTGTAGTTTTTTCATGGGGTCTTGCTTTTGGTATTACTTCTACATTTCTTTTTGCTTATAACACATAACATGCAAAGCGCTGATTGCTTTCCTGTTCCATTTATCCAAATTCCATTCCTTCCCTGCATTCTATCATAATTCGCCGAGGGTTGATATGGTTTCGAATTCTTTCAAATCGCAAATCATATCATAACTATAGCGGATAAACATTTTACCCGACTCATAGCTTTCGAAAGGTTTCACCTTCTCTCCCAGAGCCAGCTTTAGTAAAGCTTCGGGATGGTTTTGCCCCGCACCTACTGCCAAGTATACCCATGCCGGTGTGCGCGGATTAATTTCTATCAGGTAATAGTCGCCATCGTTGGTTTTAATCATTTCCAGCTCGCAGGGCCCTCTCCAATGGCAGTTGCGGATTAGCTTGCGGGTAATATTCAGTAACTCATCATCTTCCAGGGTGATACCCGCCCAGGCTTTACCTTTATCGGTAATTACCTGCTTGCGCATAGGCACTGCCCCTATTGTATTGCCCTGTCCATCGCCCAGGGCCGTAACATTTACTTCGGTACCATATGTAAACTGCTGTATAATAATAGGCAGCCCCCATTTGGCGCTTATCTTATTAAAATACTGGGCGGCCTGCTCGGGTGAGTAGGCTACCGAAGCATCGTAAAATTTTCCCTTAACCACTAATGGGTAACTAAACTCCGGTGTGAGCGAATGAATTTCGGATATCGAAAAAATCATTTTGCTTTTAGGCACCTTTATAAAATACTTATCGCCAAAAGCCGGCAGGTTTGATTTGTGGCGTTCTTCAAACTGCTCCATGGTAGGCAGAAAGCTTTTTATGCCCAATTCATTTTCCAGAGCAGGGCCCATTTTAATAAAGTTGTAAAGCTCAGCATCGAAATTTGGAATTATAACATCAATCTTTTCGATGTTATTTATGTAGCGTAGCCGCTCCATTATACTGGCTATGCCGGCCGATGGCAATGGTATCTGATAGGTTTTGGCTACCAGTTCGTGCATGTAAATGCCGGGCTCCAGCGCATCGTAAGACAGGCCTATAATACGCACATCATACTCCTTGCTATCCAGCAAGCCACGTATTACCGGAATACCCGGGCCGGGGCTATCTACATTATTAAGGCCGGTTACGGCTACTGTTACTTTTTTACCTGGCATCTGCTTCGGTTAATTGTAGTTGCTCAAGCATTTTGGTAAAATCGTAGAAATCCTTCTCTACCGTATCGCTATCGGTGCTGTAAGCGGTCATTATGTGCTGCTTAATTTTGTCAAAGGGTTCGTTATCCTTTAGCTTACGCAGTATCTCCAGCCCGATAGGGTTTACCGAAAACGAGTCGCCGGTAGAGGGGTTGAACACAAAGCCCGTGTCGCTTAGTGCTATGTTTTTCTTAATCTTCATGATGGATGGCTTTTGGGGATTTAGACGATACAAATATGGAATGGTTTGCGCAACCTGCGTTATAACATTTGGACAAAAAGTTACAGGATTAAGAGCGCTTACCGACGCAAACACCAGACAGAAAAACATTTTTCCAGAATTATTTTGCGTAACCAAATGGTTTCCTATATATTTATAACCGATTGGTTACATAAAGACCAACTACCTATGAGAAGAGATGTTTTTCAGGCAATAGCCGACCCTACCCGCAGGGCGATAATAAATATGGTGGCCCATGAGCGGCTTAACCTGAACGGTGTAGCCGAGCAGTTTAATGTAAGCCGCCCTGCTATATCCAAACACATAAAAATACTGACCGAGTGCGGCCTGATAACTATTACCCAACAAGGGCGCGAACGCTACTGCGAAGCCAAACTGGATAAACTAAACGAAGTATCGGATTGGGTGGAGCAATACCGCAAATTCTGGACGCTTAAACTGGATGCCCTGGAAAACTACCTGGAGCAGATACAGGCAAAAGAGAAAAAGCGCACAAAAACGATAAAAAAGAAAACTGCAAGAAAAAAACATTCATAAACCAATAAATCATCTCCCCAATGACACACGACAATGAAGCCGGAAACGAAGTTACTGACCGTGAAATAATTATGAGCCGCCTGCTTAATGCACCACGCGAACTGGTATGGAAAGTATGGACGCAAGCTGAACACCTGGCAAAATGGTGGGGGCCTAACGGTTTTACCACCACCAGTAAAAACCTACAATTAGTTGCCGGTGGTGAATGGCGTTTTGTAATGCATGGCCCGGATGGCCGCGATTATCAGAACCGTATCGTGTTCACCGAAGTGAAAAAGCCTGAACTGCTTAGATACAAACATGCGGGTGATGAAGAAACCGAGCCAATTAGTTTTGAAGTTAAAATCTCCTTTGCTGCAGAAGGGCGTAAAACACGATTAAAGATGGTAATGACATTTGCCAGCGCTGCCGAGCTAAGCCGTGTAGAAAAAGAATATGGTGCTATAGAAGGCGGTATACAACATGTGGCTAGCCTGGAAGAGTACCTGGCTAAAATTAAAACAACCGAACCCTTTGTGATAGAGCGCCTGCTAAATGCACCGGTAGCGCTTGTTTGGAAAGCTATAAGCAACAAAGAGGAAATGAAGAAATGGTATTTTGATTTAGCAGAGTTTAAACCCGAAGTAGGTTTTGAATTTAGCTTTACCGGTGGAAGCGAAGAAAAAAGCTATCTGCACCTATGCAAAGTAACGGTGGCCGAAGAAGAAAAGAAGCTGGCTTACACCTGGCGATACGATGAATACGAAGGAAACAGTGAGGTTACTTTTGAACTGTTTGCCGAAGGTGATAAAACACGTTTAGTGCTTACACATACAGGGCTTGAAACTTTCCCGAAAAACAACAAGGATTTTGCAAGAGAAAGCTTTGAAGAAGGCTGGACATTTATTATTGGCAAATCGCTGCCGGAATACCTGGAAAAGCAATAGCCCCGAAGAATAATTACACAGGCATGGCGTGTTATTTTATAACTTCTGCTTTGCCTGTTTTTATTAGTTGGTTACTACTGTATAGCTGGTAGAAGTATAATCCGCTAGGCAATGCCGAAACATCGGCTGTGGCGCGTGCGGCGTTTCTCAACTGTGCAACGGTTACCATTCTGCCACTGATATCAGTTATATGCAGTTCTCCAATAGCTATCTCATTTTCGAAAATGAAATTAAGCTGGCCGGCTGCCGGTTGCGGGTAAACACTTACGACAAATGAATGGCGGTTTACTTTCTCAATTCCGCTCAGCACATTTAATACGTTACGTGCCGTATCTACCAAAGTAATGTTTCCATCGGCTGTGCCTATGTACGCCATACAGTTGGCAGGGTTTACGGCTATAGCTGTTATATTATTATCCGGCAAGCCATTAGCCATTGTAACACGTGTAAAAGTAGAAGGTGGTGTAAACACTACTACTCCTGAGTCGCGGGTGGCCAGCCATATCTTGCCGCAACCGGTGGCTATGCTTGTGATATCATTTTGCGGCAATCCGTTAGCTGTGGTAAAATTCTGGCAGGGATTAGCTACAGGGCAAACTGAAAATCCACCTTTGGTGCCTATGAATTTCGCTACACAATTATTATCTACTGCTATTGCATTTACGCGGTTGTCTACCAGTTTCTGGTTGGCGGGCGTGGTATCAATGTAAGTATAGTTTACGCCATTGGTTGTATAAAAGCAGCCATTGTTAGCAGTACCTACCCACACGCCACCGCAGGCAGAGTTAGTCTTTTGTGTACAAGTAATATTGGGAAGCGGCGATGCTGCTGTAGTGCGGAACGCAATTGTAGAATCGTAGCGGGTAATGTTATTATCGGTTAGCACCCAAAGCGAATCGGGTCTGTAAACAACACCCCTTACACTGGTTTCGGGCAACGATGAAAGCGAGGCAGGAATGGCATCTACAAAATCAACGGCTCCGTTGCTGGTACCTATCACAGCGTGTTGCGCCGTACCAATAGCCATTACGGCTATTGCCCGTATGTTATCAGATGCCAGTTGCGGTGTGTTGCTGGTATTATAATAGGTCCAATTTGCACCCGTAGAATTATAAAACGCAATACCCTGGCTAGATGAACCTGCCCAAATATCTCCATTGCCTGGAAGCTCTATAATACTTATATCGTTTAGCCCTATGCTTTCGATGCTGCGGGGTTCTATTTGCCCAAACGTTATAGCATTAATAGCAAATGATAATATTAATAACAGGTATTGCTTATTCATAGTAGGGGTTTTTATAACTCTGGTATTGGACGTTAAACAAAAATATTCCCTGCGGTTTATTCTACAAAATACATTTTCAACTTGCCTTTGTTTTTTGCTTCTATTTCGCCACGAAATGCACAATTAAATTTCCCGTTAATAAACTGATAAGTACTTTCAGAAATATTTATCCGGCCAGGCTCGCTATGTTGTTGCATTCTCGATGCCGTATTTACCGTATCGCCCCATATATCGTAGGCAAATTTTTTAATACCCACTACACCTGCCACCACCGGGCCAGAGTGTATACCTATTCTAAAATCGAATGTGTGAAGTTGCTTTTTAGCACGCTCTATCCTTAATTCATCAGCGGCACGTATAAAATCTTTGGCAACCGCTACTATTCTTTCTGCATGGTCAATTGCAGCCACCGGTACTCCACCTGCGCACAAGTAAGCATCTCCAATAGTTTTAATTTTTTCTACGCCATGCTTCTCCACAATTTTATCAAAGGCTTCAAAGTATTCATCTATTCCACTTACAAGCTCTTCGGCAGATAGTTGCTCACTAATGAGGGTAAACCCCTTAATATCTGCAAATAAAACAGAAACCATTTCAAAGCTTCGTGCCCTGGTTTTACCACTTTGCTTAAGTTCTTCACTTACCTCCTCTGGTAAAATATTCAGCAATAATTCTTCCGATCGTTGCTTTTCTACTTCTAAAGAATTATAGGCTTTTGTCAGCTCAAGGTTCTTAACCCTTTCCAGTTCGGTTTCCCTGTCCTTTTGCTCTATCTCGTGGCGCATGGTCATTTGAGCCACCAGGCGGCTTGTTTCCAAATTGGCCACTTCTTTATTTAACTCTGCAAACTTTACATGCAGTTTATATGCTTCTTCAAATTTGCCTTCTTCTGCAAAAATCATCGCCATGTGTTCATACGCTTCGCGCAAATGGTCTTTTAATCCTATCTCCTCTGCCAGCTTAATAGCCTCATCCAGATAATACCGGGCATTTTTATAGTCCCCGGTTAAAAAATACAATTCGCCTATATTATAATAAGCAGGTACTAAACCTCTTTTCTCATTCAGTGTTTCAAACAACTCTATCGACCGCGAATAAAAGTCGAGAGAAAGCGGGTATTGGTTAAGCGCCTTGTAAACATCTCCAAGGTTAACCAGCGAGGTAGCTATTTTAGTTTTATTGCCTGTTTGTTTCCTAAGCTCCAATGCACGCTCGTGCATATTCAAGGCCTCGTTAAACTTACCGGCATCGTGATACACATTAGCTATATTATTTAGTATATCGCTAATCTCTGTCGCATCATTTTCTACATAGCGTATATCAAGCGCCCGCTGATACATTTTAAGTGCCTCGTCATAGTTTTTCAGCTCCGCATATACCACCCCAATATTAGAACACGTGCTTGCCACACGCGATGGCTGTTCGAACTGCTCAAATATTTTTAGCGCCTGCATGTGCGATTTTAATGCCAGGGGGTAATTACCCAACAAGCCATACATAGCCCCTGAGTTGGCATACAAATCGGCGGTGCCCAACTCATCACCCAGCACCATTCTTATTTCAATAGCCCTTTTATAATTTTCTATAGCTTCGGTATACCGGCCCAGATAGTACTTAGTGTTACCCAGCTTCTTTCGCACCTCGGCAACCTGTTGCTTGTCATTCTGCTTTTCTAATACGCGTATTGCTTGGTCATATAACTCTGCAGCCTCTTCATAATTACGCTGTTTTGAGGCAGCCATAGCTGCGCCTATCAATCCGGCCGCTTCCCCTTTTGGGTATCGAATTGTGCGTGCCTCTGCCACTGCTTTTTGAGAAGTAAGGTGCGCTTGCGCAGCGTTTTTTTCTAATAGCAACAGGGCAAGGCTATTTATGGCATCTACTACCTCGGATGTAATTTCCCCGGCCGAAGAAATTTTTTGCGTTAGTATTTCTATCTCACTGCTCATTATACAGGGGGTATTGGTCTCTTATCCCTGCAAATTAAACTAAAGAATGTGTATTAAAAATCACCAATCCGCTAGTGTAAAAGGCTATGCGCCGGCGGCTGCGTTTGGCAGGTGATTGAGTGGAATTCTCTTCTTGTGGAACTCTTTCTTGTAATCATTCACATTTACACCGGTTACCTGTTTAAACTGATTGCTGAGATATTGCACGCTGCTGTAGCCCATCATATGGGCTATTTCGCTCAGCGTAAGCTCACCATAGCTAATGAGCTCTTTTACTTTCTCCATTTTTATCTGGATAATGTATTTCTCGAGCGTAACGTTGGTTTTATTTGAAAACATTTTGCTGAGCACATGGTATGGCTCGCCCAATTTCTGGCTCAGGTAGTCGCTGTTGCGCAAAATGGTATTGGTATTGTTCCCAAAAAATATAAGCTGAATAACCGATTGCTTGATTTGCTCTACCAGTTTGTCTTCCCGCTCATCTATAATACCAAAGCCGCTGTTTTGTAAAATCTCGTTGATGAGCGAAAGGCCCATAACCTGTTCATTATGGCTTATTACCGCTTTGCCCAGTTCTACATGGTCTACCTTAATAAAACCGGTGCGCTCCAGTTCCCAGCGCACTACTTTTACACAGCTATCGCACACCATATTGCGGATATGGATGGTGCTTTGCTTGGTATTGAGGTTGGAGGGTTGCATTTTGTAATCGTGAATTTAGAAACGAATAGCAGTTTGGCAAAGACCAAAATATACAGTGTGTGACAAAACAGCATGAACTTTACTTACAACAGGAAAAAGCATAAGTTTACTTACACAAAATACAGCTATGCAATCTAATGCGCTTACACCCGAAGATTACCTGGAAAGCCTGCCGGAAGAACGAAAGGCAGCCATGACACAGTTACGAAAAGTAATTTTGAAGAACCTGCCGAAAGGCTTTAAAGAAACTATGAGCTATGGCTCTTTGGGTTATGTAGTGCCTCACTCGCTATACCCCGCCGGCTACCACTGCGACCCAAAATTGCCTTTGCCTTTTTTAGCCATCGCTTCGCAAAAAAACTTTATAGCGGTATACCACATGGGCATATATGCTGACCCTAAACTGCTGGAATGGTTTACCACCGAATATGCCAAGGCATCTAAATTCAAACTGGATATGGGTAAAAGCTGTATACGCTTTAAAAAGCCGGAACAGATACCATTTAAGCTGATAGGCGAGCTGGCTTCTAAAATGGCACCAAAAGACTGGATAGAGATGTATGAGAAGAATCTTAAGGGGGCGAAGAAATAACTATACAAGGAGTTAAAGGCAGGTTAATTTACAGTTAGTGGCTAATCCCTTTTGAGCTATTGAGTTAAATTAGAGAACAACAAAAATACAACATGGCTAAAGGAACTAAAGAAAACCCGTGGAAGTTAAAGACACCTCCGGGCACATCGGAATACGAGATGTATAAAGACGTAAAAGATGGCAAAGAGGTGATAGTGTGTACCGTAGGCAAAACAGTGCTGCTTTACGATGCCCGATGCCTGAACGATTTACACGCCATGTTAAAGAAGCATGGAGACTGGATGGACCTAGGGGTGCCGATGAGCAAAAAGAGGCTAAAGAAGGCACTGTAGAGGCCTGGGGGCGTTCGGCCCAGAACCCAGCAGGTGGATGGTATGGTCTTAAAAAAGGCCTGCGCGGAAGGTTTGGCGTATATGTGCCCCCGTTGATGGAAGAACTTGGTTTAGCAGAGCTAACACATGAAGCAAAAAGCAATAAAATGAAAGCCAAATAGAAATAGCTTATAAAACAAAGAGGCCCGTTTTGCAACGGGCCTCTTATATTCTGAAGTGGTTTGGCTTAGAATAAGTTAATCCATCCACGCATTGTTTCCCAGTAGGCGCCTTCTACGCTAAAAGCGATGATAGCCCAGATAAGGAAAGAGAATGGTGCAAATACGGTAATGATGAACCATTTTTTCTCATGCTTTAAGTGCATAAAGGTTCCCATGATAAAGTATACCTTAATGATAGAGGCAATAGCCATAATCATATTAATGATCATTTTGCCGCCACCGCCGTCGCCTACCAGTTTATCATAAGCTATGGCGATACCAACCTCGGCAATAGTTACTACCGAAAGGATGATGATGGTTTTCATCACCTCTTTCTTGCTATCGTTATATTCTTCTACTGTCCAATGTAAATGGCCCTGTACTGGTTCATCAAAGTTCATATGCTAAAGTTAATATTGTTATTTAATAGTTATTGCCGATACAAAATTACAGAAGATAAAAGCAAAGGAATACGTATACCCAAACTAAATCTACAAAGTGCCAGTAAAGGCCGATTTTTTCAACCATTTCATAGTGCCCTACTTTATCAAAACGGCCATTGGCAGCAGCAACAGCTAACCAGATGTTTAATACCACACCGCCCAATACGTGCATACCGTGGAAACCTGTGATAACGAAGAATAGCTGACCGAAATTCTGAACCTTGGTAGTGTGTGCTACGGTAGTTGGGGTCATACCTTCGCTGATAAGATGGGTCCACTCTAAGTACTGGCAGCCTAAGAAAGCAATACCGCAAAGGATAGTAGGGATAAGGAACTTAACCACACCATCTTTGTTCATACGGTAACCTTCCTGCACGGCACGTACCATAGTCCACGAGCTAACAATCAGCAGGAATGTCATAAAGCTTACAAACACCAATGGCAGGTTCAGGTGATCTAAACCATGTACCGGTATAGAAGCAAATACCTCTGAAGGCTTAGGCCAGTTGGTAGATTGCGCGAAACGCAAAGCTGCGTAGGCAATAAGAAAAGATGCGAATGTGAACGTATCTGAGATAAGGAAATACCACATCATTACCTTTCCGTAACCTACCTTGAAAGGAGATGCTCCTCCACTCCAAAGTTGCTTTGGTGATTCATCTCCGTGATGTGCTGTAGCTTGTGCTGACATATTCTATAATTAATCGTTATTAGTTAATTGTTACTCTAGTACTATCTATAATTCAGATAAAAAAATACATATAAATAAACCCAAACTGCATCTACATAGTGCCAGTAGCTAACCAGCAACTCTAAGTGCAACTGGCGCTTAGGGTTAATTATGTTGCGCAGCTCATAAATAGGGTCCTTACGGTTGCGAAATGCATGGATAATAAATGCCAGCATAACCAACAGGCCCAAAACAATATGCGCTCCGTGTGCCCCGGTAATAACATAGATAAAAGAACCTGAAAGGTTTTCTGTCAATGTCATCCCACCTTGTTTTAAAACATTCCAGCCGGCAAGCTGCAAGCCCAAAAACAAACACCCCAGCACAAATGAAAAGAACATTAGCCAGCGAAACTGCGCAAATTTTGCCTTGCGGTAACTGATAAGCGCTGCATGTATGCAGATGCTTACCCCTATTACCGATATGGTACTAAAAAGAAAAACGACAGGCAGCCTGAAATTTTCCCAGCTGCGGTAGTCTCCTTTTTTTACCAGCAATGCGCTTGTTAAAGCTGCAAAGAACATACTCATAGAAGCCATCGCTATCCATAGTGCAAATTTTTGCGGATGGATACCAGTGTACTCCGTCTTCTCTTTTAATATATCCTGTTCACTCAAAGTAACGTTCATATTTTACCAATCACCAACGCCAACTGCACCACCGGCAAATACAAAAACGATCCAAACATCAGCACACGTGCTGTTTTGTCATCGCAGCTTTTGTAATGGTTCCAGGCCATCCATAAAAACACAACACCTGCCACAGCTATAAATACAGTTCCGATAGCCCCAACCATATTAAAAAAGTAAGGTATCATAGAAACCACCAGTAGCATGGTACAGTAAATAACATTCTGTACAGCACTCATTCTTGTTTTGCCACTGGCCGAAGGCAGCAACATAATACCCGCTTTCTCATAATCCTCGTACTGTACCCATGCTATGGCCCAGAAATGAGGAAACTGCCAGATAAACTGAATGCTGAATAAAACCAATGCCGTAAAATCTATATTGCCGGTAGCACATACATAACCAATCATTGGAGGTAATGCACCAGGTATAGCACCTACAAACACTGCAATAGGCGAAATCCTTTTTAGCGGAGTGTAAACAAATGCATAGCTTAGTAATGATAATGCCGATAATACACCTGCTATAGGGTTAAAAAAGTAAGTAAGGATTAAAATTCCCGAAATACCCATAATACCTGCAGCAAAAATTGCTTCGGTTACATTCATACGCTCGGTAGGCAGGGGGCGGTTTTGCGTGCGCGTCATCAACTTATCAATATCGCGCTCAATAATCTGGTTAATAGCATTAGAAGCGCTTGTAACCAACATGCCACCAACAGCCAGCAATACTATGCTTGTAACTGTAAGTATGGCAGGGGCGGCAAACAAATAACCTATAACCGCCGAAAATACTAC
>DATGWP010000088.1:0-13783 GCA_035299425.1 Chitinophagales bacterium
CGTGCGCACTAACCACGAAGGCGTTCTGCACGATGCGCATGTGCGCGATGGCAGTTACCTGCCTGTAAGCGGCGTGCCCACCGAAAATACATATGGCGCAACCGTATACGATAAAGGCTCGGATGTGATACATACACTACGGCATTATATGGGCGATGATAAATTCTTCAGCTGCGTAAAAGCACTGATTGATGAATACAAGTGGAACACCGTTTCTACAATACAGATGCGCGATTATTTATCGCAATGCTCGGGTATTAACCTCAACGATTACTTTAATGATTGGGTGCTTACACCAGGCTTTCCGCATTTCTCTATCGAAAACCAGTTTGTAGAGCTTGAAACGTTTGGCACCGAAGATTTTATGCGTGTAACATTTACTATCCGCCAGCAGCTGCATAAATCAAACCACTATTACAACAATGTACCGGTGGTAGTAACCTACTTTAGCTCTACCGGTCAGTCCTTTAAAGATACTGTATTGGTAAGCGGCCCTTGCACCGATCACGCATCGGCTTATGTGCCTATGCTAACCACGGATATTAGCGTGGTTGCTTTGGATTTTGACGGCAGCCTGCAGGACGCTATTACCGACGAATGGAGACAGATTAACGGCACCGGTGCTTACGATTTTGGTACCGCCAAACTACAAGTAGATGTAACTAAGTTAACACAGCCATCTTTTTTACGGGTAGAGCATAACTGGATACGCCCCGAACCCATGCGCACCAAAATTCCCGGGCTGCACCTGCACGATAAACGCTACTGGACCATAAGCGGGACCTTTGCGCGCTATGTACAAACCAATGCCAACAGCGCTACTGCCGAGCTTGAATACGATGGCACCGATGTGTCTTTAGATAATACCTTTATTACCAACCGCGAGGATAGCATCGTGGTAATGTACCGCTCAAAGCCGGAAAGCGAATGGGCCATAGCCGATTCATTTACCATAAACACCGGTGGCAACGTAAACAACAAAATTGGTTCGGTTACTGTGCGCAATATAAAAGCCGGCCAGTATTGCCTGGCCATCTGGAATTCAGCCTTGCCCGATACCACTGTAGCAGAAGCTGAATGCATTTACCTTGCGATAGAAGAAACGGCAAAGGCGCCAAACTTTGATGTATACCCTAACCCCACTAACGAAACTATAACTCTGCAATTTGATAAGGATATGTTTGACAGCGTTAGCCTGCTGGATATAACCGGCAGAAGGTTGCTATCTCAAAAACTTGTTACAGGCCAGGGCACCTTGCAGCTTAACCTTAAAAACTACACGGCAGGTATTTACATAGTTGAGCTGACGGGTCCCCGTGCTACACAAATAACCCGCAAAGTGGTTAAGCAATAACAATACCGCAGCTTTTATATTTTCGCGGCATAAACAAGACAACACATGGCAGTTAAAAAAGTATCGGTTATTGGCGCAGGCACTATGGGCAATGGTATAGCACACGTGTTTGCTATGAAAGGATTTACGGTTAACCTGGTAGACGTATCGCAACCAGCGCTGGATAAAGCACTGGGCACCATTACAAAGAACCTTGACCGCATGGTAACCAAGGGCAGCCTGACAGAAGATGGCAAGACAGCTACGCTTAAAAACCTTTCTATCAATACTGCGCTGGATGTTTGTAAAGATTCTGACCTGGTAGTAGAGGCCGCTACCGAGAACATGGATATCAAGTTGAAGATTTTCAAACAGCTGGATGAGCTGTGCCAGCCATCTACGATTCTTGCATCTAACACTTCTTCTATCTCTATCACCAAAATAGCTGCGGCCACCAAGCGCCCTGAGCAGGTAATAGGTATGCATTTTATGAACCCGGTGCCGCTGATGAAACTGGTAGAAATTATCCGCGGTTATAAAACAAGTGACGATTGCATGAAGGTGATAGTAGAAGCTACCACTGCCCTTGATAAAATACCGGTTGAGGTAAATGATTACCCCGGCTTTGTAGCCAACCGCATTTTAATGCCAATGATAAATGAGGCCATTGAAACCCTGCGCGAAGGTGTAGCCGGTGTAAGCGAAATAGATACGGTGATGAAACTTGGTATGGCGCACCCAATGGGTCCTTTGCAACTGGCCGACTTTATTGGATTGGATGTTTGCCTAGCTATATTAAAGGTGCTGCACGATGGTTTTGGTAATCCTAAGTATGCACCAAGCCCGCTATTGGTAAACATGGTAACAGCAGGCTGCCTGGGAGTAAAAACCGGTGAAGGCTTTTATAAATACACAGCAGGCTCAAAGGATTTAGTAGTAGCCGATAGGTTCGCTAAGTAGGCTATTCTTTACACGGCACCTCGTTAAGAGCTGTACCTGTGAAGCTTAAGCTACTTCTATTCTTAAACATCATTTTGCCTTCTTTCTCCGCTACATCTCCATAACCTTCGGTTAACTGGTTGCCATTCTTTACAAACGCTACCTGGCGTATAGATGTAGTCCCCTCCGACTTGAACGCATAGTCGGCTATAAGCGTATCGCCATAGTAGCGGCCTTTAAGCAACCCTTCATTATCATCTTTAATAGCAAAATCATAAGTCAGCCTACCCGTTACTTCAGTACCATATTGCTCTATATACATATTTACAGTAAGGCCTTTACTGGTAAACGCGTAGCACTTAATTGAATTAGTCACAGCTGTGGTAACTGTAGTCGTATCCATATTAACGGCTTCTGTTGCTTCAACTGCTTGCGGTTTGTTGTTGCAGGCACTTAATAGGACAGCTGCGGTCAGTATGCTAGGTATATATTTCATAAAAGGTTTTTATTAAAATGAAAACGCAGACTCTGCAATTGCAAAATCTGCGCCATGTTTTTTGTATTTCATCTGCGTAATCTAACTGCCTTTATCTGCGTAATCGCAGCGGAACGCTACATCTTTTCTGGCACATCAATACCCAATAGCTTCATTGCTTTTTTGAGCAGAATACCGGTTTGCTTTGATAAGCCAATACGGAAATTTTTCTCCGCATCAGTAGCCGCATTCAAAATAGGCAGCTCGTGGTAGAATTTGTTGTAAAGTTTGGCAAGTGTATATACATAGCTGGCAACCTCACTCGGATCGTATTTATCGGCCGCAGAACGGATAGTGTTTTCATATTCGCTTATATGAATAACCAACTCGCGCTCTACCGGTGCCAGCGTAGCCAGGTTTTCAAAACCGGTGATTGCTACATCACCCGCCTTGCGCATAATAGCACAAACCCGCGCATGCGTGTATTGTATGAACGGCCCGGTTTGTCCGTGAAAATCTATACTCTCCTCGGGGTTGAATATTATCTTCTTATACGGGTTTACACGTAATACAAAATACTTCAACGCACCCAGGCCGATTGTTTTATATAACTGTTGTGCTTGCTCCTCAGTAAAGCCTTCAATCTTACCCAGCTCTTTTGTTTTCTCTTCAGCTATACGCAATACTTCACCAGCTAAATCATCGGCATCAGCAGTTTTACCTTCGCGGCTTTTGAACCTGCCGGTAGGCGACTCAACCAGTGCATAGCTCAAATGATAAATACCATCAGCCCATTTCTTGCCTAATTTCTGTAGCGCCAACTTCAACACCTTAAAGTGATAGTCCTGCTCGTTAGCTACCACATAAATCATTTTATCCATGCCAAAATCTTTATACCGCAGTTCGGCAGTAGCTAAATCCTGGGTGATGTATATCGAAGTGCCATCAGGGCGTAACAATACTTTCTCATCCAGCCCATCAGGTGTCAGGTCAACTATCACCGCACCATCAGCGCGCTTTTTAAATACATTTTTCTGCAAGCCTTCTTCTACAATATCCTTACCCAGCATATAGGTTTTGCTCTCATAGTAGTCTTTCTGAAAGTCTACACCAAGTAAGTCAAATGTTTCTTTAAATCCCTCATATACCCAACCATTCATTCTGTTCCATAAGTCCAGTGTATTTTGATCGCCGTTCTCCCATTTTCTTACTAAATCAACAGCTTCTGAAAAAATTGATGTTTCTAAGAACTCAGAAATCAATTTTTTCACATCACCAATACACTTTTTGCTGACTTCTATTATCTCTTCTTTACTATTACTCTGTAGCAGAGAAAGTTCAATTTTATCTAATTCATCTTTTTGTTTCCTAAGAAAAACATCAGGATTGTCCTTAAGATTATCATCAAACTCAAACCCTCTTAAAACATCCAAAATCTTCTTAAGACCAGGAATTTTATTCATTACAGCTATTTGCCCATATAATTCTGGAGTGATTGTCTCTATTATTGCTCTATCCACTTTATTAAGAAAAGCTGTTACTTCTTCATTGTTTATGTGATTGAATTGAACATAGAAATCTCCCACAAAATGATCGCCCTTTTTTGTAGGGGTAAATTTCCTGCCATACGCTTTTTCCAATCTTGCACATACAACCATACTCTTGCTTATATTAATACCCCGGTCGTTGTAAATATTTACCTTGGTAACATCGTACCCGGCAGCTTTTAGTATTTCGCTCATGCTATAACCTAACAGCATATTGCGTATATGCCCAATGTGCAAGGGCTTGTTGGTGTTAGGGCCGCAATACTCCAGCACTACTTTTTTATGATTGGCCGGGAAAGTTCCATACGCAGCATTGCCTGAAATTTCTTTCAGTTTATTAGTCCAGTATGCATCGGTCAGGCTAAGGTTAAGAAAACCTTTTATCACATTAAACTTGCCTACTATTCCCGATTTCTCCTGCAGCTTGGCACCAAGCAACTCTGCTGTTTGCTCCGGCGATTTTTTAGAGACTTTGGTCAAAGGGAATACCACGATAGTATAATCACCCTCGTGTTCCTTTTTGGTAATGTTGATGGTAACGGTATCCAAAGGCACATCTACCCCATATTCTTCTTTAAAAATATCGGCTGTAGATTGCTTTAATGTTTGTTCTAATGTCATTTTTAATACAATTTTATTTCGCACGGAGTCACGGAGAAAATACAGGAGAATACAAATCCTACAAATTACCGCAGCCCGCGTTCATTTCTTTTCTATTTTCAATTAACCGGGTTATTCCATCTTTAAGAAGCACAACGTTAAAGTTAATTAGCAAACCCACCTCGATATTCGTAAAACGCATATAAGTAAGCACCGTTTTCGCAAACACAGGGGCGACCGACTCTACCGATTTTATTTCAAGAATAACCTTCCCTTCAATAATAACATCTGCTCTAAATCCCAGATCAAGTTTCACTTCATCATACACCACGGGGATTCCATGCTGGCGTTTAAAACTCAATCCAGCCTTAACAAGTTCATAACAAATCGCCTCCTCATAAACACTCTCCAACAGCCCCGGACCCAGTGTATTATGCACTTTGATGCAAATACCAATGATTGCTCCCGTTAAGTCAGAATATTTCATAATTATATTTTGCCTTTAAACTCCTGCATTTCTCCCCCCGAAATTTATTTGCCTTTCCCTCCGTATCTCTGTGCGAGCTGTATTTGCCTTTCTCCTGTCTTTTCCTCCGTGTCTCCGTGCGACACCTGCATTTATTTCTCAAAATATCTCGCGTCTAAAATATAACTTCGCGCACAATTTTTTCCGAAATGAACAAACGCCAAAAATACCGCGACCTGATTGCCCAGACTTTTGATTTTCCTCAACGGGATTTTAAAGAAGAAAAAGGCAATCTTTTTTGGAACGACCTGCCGCTGACCGAGATTATTGCGCAATATGGTACACCCCTGCGGTTGACCTACCTGCCCAAAATTTCGCAGCAGATACAAAAGGCGCGCAGGCTGTTCAATTCATCTATGGCCAATAACAATTACAAGGGCGATTACCACTACTGCTATTGTACCAAAAGCTCGCACTTTTCATTTGTAGTTGAGGAAGCGCTTAAAAACAAAGTGCATATAGAAACATCCTCTGCCTTCGATTTCGATATCATCAAGAAGATGGAGGATAAAAAGAAGATTAAGAAAGACAGCTACGTAATATGCAATGGATTTAAACCGCAGCGCTATATCGACAGGATACTGGAGGCATTCAACAGCGGGTATAAAAACATTGTGCCTGTAATGGATAACCTGGACGAGCTGGAGAAATACGGCACGCTGAGCGAGCCCATGAACATAGGTATCCGTATAGCCGCCGAAGAAGAGCCGAAATATGAGTTTTATACAAGTCGCCTTGGTGTTAGGTATAACGATATCCTTCCTTTTTACCAGGAGAAGATACAGAACAACCCGAGCTTTAAATTAAAGATGCTTCACTTCTTTATAGATACCGGCATAAAGGATGTAAACTATTACTGGACAGAGTTTCACAAGGCACTTGATGTGTACTGCGACCTGAAGAAGATTTGTCCTGAGCTAAACTCTATCAACCTGGGTGGTGGCATGCCTATTAAGCATTCATTGGCCGCCGATTTCGATTATGAGTACATGATAAACGAAATTGTAAGCCAGATAAAAACCACCTGCAATAACGAAGGTGTAGATGAGCCGGATATTTTTACCGAGTTTGGTAGCTATACCGTAGGCGAAAGTGGTTGTGTAATATTCAGCGTATTGGGCGTAAAAAACCAAAACGACCGCGAAACCTGGTATATGCTCGATGGCTCGCTGATGAACAGCCTTCCTGATATCTGGGGCCTGTCACAGCGCTTTATAATGCTACCGATAAATAAGTGGGATGATGAGTATAAGCATGTAAACCTGGGGGGCATTACCTGCGATGTAGGCGACTACTATAACAGCGATGCACACATAAACCAGGTGTATCTGCCTAAAATTAAGCAGGGAGAAAAACTGCACATTGGCTTCTTTAATACCGGTGCATACCAGGATACTTTGAGCGGCTACGGAGGTATTAAGCATTGTCTGTTACCATCACCTCCGCACATTCTGGTAGATGAGAAAAAAAGAAACGAGTTTACCTACAAGGTATTTGCCGAAGAGCAAACATCGGAAAGTATGATGAAGATATTGGGATACTAGCTAAAGCGCTGGTTGCGCGCCTCGTATAATACTATACCGGTGCTTACCGATACGTTCAGCGATTCTGTTTTGCCTTTCATAGGTATGCGCACACGTTCGTCGCAGGCTTTCAGTATAGGCTTAGATATGCCATAGCCTTCCGAGCCCATTACAATGGCACAAGGCACTTTAAAATCTGCTTTGCTAATCTCCGATGATTCTTTCATCTCGGTACCATAAATGCGTATACCGTTTGTTTTTAAAAACTCTACAGCCTCCAGCAGGCTCTTTTCGCGGCACACCATTATTTTACCTAATGCCCCCACGCTGGCCTTCATAGCTTCTGCGTTAATCTGCGCCGAGCCTTGCGTAGGCACTATTATAGCATGCGCACCAAAACACTCAGCCGAGCGCGCAATGGCACCAAAATTCCCTACGTCGGTCACACCATCCAGAACAAGAAACAAAGGTGTTTCGCCTTTGGCATATACACTATCCAGCACATCATCTATCTTGTAATAATCTATTATAGAGAGAAAACCAATAACTCCCTGCAGGTCGGCATCGCGGTGCTTGCTGTATTTTTTAGCCACAGCCTCCAGCTTCTCCTTGGGTACATTCTGCGTAGGTGTTTCCGTTTCTTTAGCCAGTTTATATATCTCTGTTACGTCCTCGCCGGCTGCGCTTTTCAGCAGTAGTATTTTATCAAACCGCTTACCTGCTTTAAATGCATCCAGTACGGCCTTACGGCCAAAAACGCAAAAATGTTGTTTATGTTCTTTCATAATAAAGACAATTAAAGTGACTCCAAATTACCGTTACTACTTTAAAAACAAATAGCAACCCGGTAGAGTTGCTATTTGTTTTTGTTATTTACATAGCTGCTCTTACTTAGGCATTTGAACAAAACTCATCCGGTAACCCTGGAAAATTTCGTCAATTTTTGCGCTGTAATCAGCATCATCATATTTTTTAGATGCCAATGTAAGCTCCTGCATAATAAACAGCTGCTCTCTTACCTCGCGGCGCTCCATAAACGCACCTTGCTGCAACTGGCTATAGTAGGCCATATCGCCTGCATCCTGGGCCTGGTTAAGGGCAAACTTGTAAACTGTTTTGTAGTAGTTAAGTTCGTCCTTAGCTTTATCCAGCATTTCGTTAAGCAGCGCACGGGCTTTTTCCTTCTGGCCTGCTTCGTAGTAAACCTCAGGATAAGAGTAATCGAACACCGAGTGCGGAACGCGGTCGGCAGGCATTACCTTTAGCGAGTAATCTATTACTGCCGCAGCTTTATCTTTTTCACCCTTATCAAGCAATGCCTGAGCAAGGCGGCCAAAGTTACCACGGATGTTCACCGTCATGCGCAGTGTATTCTCATCCAGGTATACATGTGGGTTTTCTGCTATACCCGCAAACTTGAATTTCTTCATCATGTTCTCATACATCACATCGGTGCGTACCGGTGAGCTGTATGGCGAGTTGCTGGCATTTACCTTAGGCACCACACGGTAAGTTAAGCCTTCCAGCTGGAAGTACTTCTCTAAGCCCATATAAGCCTCCGGCGCTACCGATACAGCAAAGTATATAGGGCGCTCCATAATATTGTTCGCCACTATATCCAGTGTAAGCAGGTCGTTCTTCAACAATGCATTGTTGTCGATTGTCCATTGCATACGCGAAACCATTTGACCCTGGTCATCCGGCGACAGCATATTCATTGCCTTCGCTTTATCTGTATCTATATCCAAATAGAAAGTTTTGGTAGGCAGGTAGTTTTCGCTCTCGCCGTTCTGATACATTACCTTATCGCGCTGGTCTTCGCTGGCTATAAACTTCATCACGTTCCTCAGGTCAGCACCTTCGGCACCTATGCGCGAATCCTGTTTAAACCTGGTTACATCGCGCTTGCGGCCTTCGTACTGGCTTGGTTTAAAGCTCATCTTAAGAGGTGCCGCATTATTGGTTTTGTAGTTCAACTGCTCTATATACCAATCAACTCCCAATAGCGATAGGTTGATGATACGGATATCGGGCCTTACACCTTCAGTCTCCTGTGCATACCACAGCGGGTAAGTATCGTTATCTCCTTGTGTAAA
This sequence comes from Chitinophagales bacterium, assembly GCA_035299425.1. Taxonomy (GTDB): domain Bacteria; phylum Bacteroidota; class Bacteroidia; order Chitinophagales; family LD1; genus Bog-950. Next base: position 9,040 of record DATGWP010000088.1, read on the forward strand.
GATTACAGCGTTAGGCGCGCACGACTCCAAATAGTCAATAGCAAAATCGCGTGCCGGGTAACGGTCGTGGCGGGTATGGTCATCCCATCCCTGCGAGCCCATTAAGAACGGAGCAGCAGCGCAAAGCACCAATGCACCAATAGCGCTTGGCAATTCAGGCAATTTGAATTTATTTCTGAAAAGGTCTACCAGTGCAATAAGCCCGAAGCCAATCCACATGGTAAAGGTGAGGAACGAAGATGCAATAGCATAATCGCGCTCACGTGGCTCTATCGGCGGCTCGTTCTGGTAAACAATCTGCAAGAAACCCGTAGTACCAAACAGCACCAGGATAATCCAGAAAGTACGTTCATCTTTAAACAGCGTATATATCAAGCCTATCAGGCCTAGTATAAATGGTATCATAAAGAACTTGTTACGCGCTTTATTCGCCATCATCGATTTCGATAAATTCTCTTGCGGCCATTCCGGAGTAAAGAATTTGTGTGAGTTATCAATAAAAGGGATACCCGATATCCAGCGGCCATCATCGTTACCATAAGTGCCTTGTATATCGTTTTGGCGGCCTGCAAAATTCCAGAAGAAGTAACGGAAATACATGTAACCAATCTGATATTTGAAGAAGAACGCCAGGTTATCTTTAAACGTGATGGCATCTTTCACCGCATACTGGCCCTGTCCACTCTCTTTATTCAGGCTGGCAGCATATTCATTAGCCTGCTTTAAGCCCGATGGAGGGAATGTTTTTACTACATTTTTAGTAGCACGGTCTATTACATTATACTCCGGGTTAAGCCAGGCACGGTAAGCAGCAATTTTGCCCTCCTCTTGCCAAAAACCTAAACGTGGGAAAGGCATCTGCACATCATCACGTATTTTGTAATCCTGCTTATCTCCACCGTAAACGTATTTACCTTGCGCTTCATCCTTAACCCAACGTTCGCCGGTTTTGATATAATCTTCAATATCGTAAGAAGTACAGGTATAGTCCGGCCCTTTTAATAAAGGACGGTCGCCATACTGCTCACGGTCTACATACGATTTAATGGTAAATGGATCGGTAGGGCGGTTCATGTTAATAGGCGGGTTAGCAATAGCGCGTATAGGCACCATGATGTAACTCATGTAACCTATATAGGAGAACGCCACCGACAGAATACCGATATTCATCAACCTGCGCGCTTCGTAACCATAGTGATGAACAGCGAACAGCGTACCCACAATAGCGAAACGGATAAAACGGGCAGTCCAGCTATCGGTAATTATAAGGCCCATTATAGCATAGATACCGGTTACCACTACTGCAATCCTGAAATCTCTTTCGGTACCTGTATGGGTATAACGTAGTATAACTGCTATAACCGCTAATAACAACAACAAGCCAAACACAACTCCCGAGTTAAACGGCGCACCCACAGTGTTTACAAAAAACAAATCCATACCCGCCAAATACGACTGGGTAAAGGAGATAATGAATTTCATGTAAAGGCCCAGTATCAAAAATCCTACGGCACCGGTTATTACCCAACCTGTAAGCGTGGTTTTATACTTTTTGTAGTAATAAACCATAGCAATGGCAGGTAATGCCAGCAAGCTCAATAAGTGAACGCCTATAGAAAGGCCGGTCATGTAGCTGATAAGTACCAGCCAGTGGTCGGCGTATTTGCTATCGTCGGCATCCCACTTCATTATAGCCCAGAAGATAAGCGACATGAAGAACTGCGACAAGGCGTAAACCTCACCTTCTACAGCGCTAAACCATAGCGAATCGAGGAAGGTGCAGCAACCTGCAGCTATCAAACCAGCACCTATTACAGTAACAATTGCACCACTGGTGTAGTTATTATCTTTAATAACAAACTTGCGGGCAAGGGCCGTTACAGTCCAAAAAGTAAACATAACCGAGCCGGCAGTAGCCAGGGCGCTCATTAAGTTGATAGATACACCCACGTTGCCGCCTGTGCCATTCACCAGCGGGTCGCCGCCACTAAACAGGGTAAAAATACGGCCCAGCATTAAGAAGAAAGGCGCACCCGGCGGGTGAACTACCTGCAACTTAAAGCAACCCGAAATAAACTCCCCGCAATCCCAAAAGCTGCCGGTGCTTTCCATGGTCATTCCGTAAACCACGGCTGCGAAGACAAAAGAAACCCATCCGAAGATGTTGTTGAGCAATTTGTATTTCTGCATATAATATGTTGAAATGCCCGTTTGTTAACAGGGCGGGCGTAAAAATAATTTTTTCCGGCACAGTTACAGGCACGAAAATCGAACGGCAGAAGAATGGTTAACTTAGATAAAAACACCCCTCACAGGGTTATTTATCAAAACCTGCATTTTCCCGCAACATCCCCACGGGGAATGCCGGATTTGTAAAAAAGTAACGCCCCATTGCACTAAATTTTAGCAAGCACTTGGAAAAGTTTGCAGGATGATTATTTTTGCCGTCCGTTTCTGAAAAGAGACACTGGCCCATCGTCTAATGGCAGGACTACAGATTTTGGTTCTGTGTGTGTTGGTTCGAATCCAGCTGGGCCAACCAAACTAATCCGCACCTCGTAAGAGGGCGGATTTTTTGTTTGTATCAAGCCCAAGCTTGCTTGAAGGCTTGATACAAACAAAAAAGACGGAGCGCGATAGCGCCTGCGGATTAGTTTGGTTGAAGCCCCCACGTAGCGCATGGATCGGCGAAGCCAATCCAGTTTTTTCAGAACACTTCCTGTAGTAGTTCAACTTACGCGCTTAAGTTTTGTTTAACTTTTATCGAACAAAACTTAAACAACATTGTTATTACACTATTACATAACCCAAAAATCAGGAACCATGATTCGTTTATTAAGCTTTATCTTCTCGGCAATAATTGCTCTCTCCTCATGCACAAATGCTAGCTGTCCGCCGGTTACTACCGACCCGGCTGCTAACAAAGCACAGTTTCTAGGCGATTGGTATGAAATAGGCAGTATTCCTCAGTTTTTTAATATTGGATGTAACTGCACCAAAGCAACTTACACCGATAATGGCACTAATATTCTGGTAAGGAACAGTTGCCGCTTAGGTGGCGCTACCATCGGAGTTCCAAATGTTATTAATGGAACTGCCTTTGCTCCTAATCCTGCCGATTTCAGTAAACTTAAAGTACAGTTCCCAACTGCGCCGGTAGCTGCCGATTACTGGATAATTTATTTCGACCCTAATGGTCAACACATGTTGGTAGGCGATCCTGACAAAACATCTTTGTTTGTGTTAAGCCGCAGCAGAACAATGAGCACAGCTACTTATAACAGCATACTTGCCAAAGCAATTCCGTTTTGCTACAACATCAATAAGGTTAAGAAAACAGATCAGATATCGTGTAACAATTAATTAAAAAACATAAAGTAACTGTCTCTATTTGCTTCAAGTTCCGTGCTAATTGGCTCGATAAATTTACACGAAGGCTAAAAAAAATCCGCATCTTTAGAGGGCGGATTTTTTGTTTTTATTAAATCCAGGCTTACTTGAAGATTTAATGAAAACAAAAAAGACGGAGCCCGCTCTTTGGCGGGCTAGCGGATTTAATTGAAGTTGAAGCCTCAACCTAGCAACAAAAAAAATCCCGCCCTTGTTTCCAAAGGCGGGAAAACAAAACTCAACTCACTGAATTATTGAATTGAGCCTTGGGGTGTAGTTTACTTTTTAATAAACGTATTTACAGTTTGTTGTCCGGTAGTAGTTAAAATACGTACCGAATACATACCATTAGCAAGTGCCGAAACATCGAGGCTATTCATGTTGCCTGATTGAAACAGTATGCGTGCACCAAGTGCGCTATACACTTCTATACTTTTTATTGGGCTACTACAATAAATCATCAGCGTTTCTTTTGCAGGGTTAGGGTACAGACTTGCAGCGCTAGAGGTTACCTCATCAATGCTAACAGTAGTAACCACCAAAGGATCTGACAAGCCTGATGTACAAGGGCCGTTGCCCGCTATTACAGTATAGCTACCATTTTGCGTAATCACCAAATAGTTTGTTGGGAAAGCCGTGGTAGCAAGTATACCACCGTTCAGGTACCAATCGTACCCACCACTTACTCCGGTAGTGCTGGCAAACAAAGTATCATTACTTTGTGTTAACACCGGAACCGGTGGAGCTGTACAACCAAGTGTAACATCAAATGTATCCATATCCTGGCAACCATAGCCATCTGTTACAGTTACAATGTACCCAGTACCTATACACAACGTATTCGACAATAAATATGAAGTTGAATTAAACTGAGTATTGATCAACATAGAAGCAGACTCTGCATTAAACGGACCGCCCCAGCTCCCGCTAAGGTTTACAGTGGCCGAACCATCGCAGGTTGCAGTAGCCGAAACTGCCTGTGGAGTAACATCTGCAACAAAATTATAACATCCGGCAACTATAGCACTTGCACTACCGTTGCAACCATCGGCATTACTAACTTCAATACTATAGCCATTAACCGAAGCCTGAACATCTTCTATAACTATAGGCAGCGCAGAATAACTACCACTGGTATGCTGGTTACCATTGATACTGACAACTATATTATAAGGTGCATTTCCGGTAACACTATCTATGGTAATAACTCCATCGGAGTTGCCCTGATTTTGTGCAGGCGCCGCATTAACAACAAAAGAAAAATTGCTAAACTGGTTTGCGGATTGTACCGGCTTAAGTTTCATTACAAATGCGGCATCTTCGGCCGATGGGCTGCCTGCAACACCAACAGCAT
>DATGWP010000089.1:0-8505 GCA_035299425.1 Chitinophagales bacterium
CAGGTGTGGCACCCGCTTTCCATTGGTATGTAATACCCGAACCTGTAGTTGCGCCGGTAGATGCTAAACTTACGGTTTGCCCCTGGCAACGGGTATAGGTAGTTGGAGTAATTGTTCCGCCATTTGCAGCAGAGCATGGTGGCAAATCAAATTCATCGGCACCAATATCGGGAGTACTGGCATTACGTACTGCACCATCTATATCGGTTGTTATACCGGCAATTACAGCGCCCTTACCATCCAGGTCGGTAGCATTAACTGCTAAGTTATTTATATGAAAATCTGTAGATGAAACGAACGGTGCCGCTGCAGTAGATGCGCCAGATGCATTATCATTAGTGCCGGCAGCAGATAATGTGCTTGTATAAGCACGCAGGTTTGTAGTTGGCGTAGTAGCAGCCGGATTAAAATTAGACGCCTGGTAAAGATTTGCAACATTTGATGTTGTACTTACCTGGGCTATTCCTTGTCTTGCAGCATCTGTTCCACTGTAATAATAGTTATTATTAAGCGTAAGGTTCATACCCGATGTACCACCGCTTGGCAGATATAGAGCTACTTCGGCAATACTTGTTGTTCCACCGGTAATTGTATTCGACAAGATATTATTCTTAACTTCTAGACCTGTACGGGTAGTAGCAACTATACACAAGGCAGCGCTCAAAAGAGATGATGCCGGAGTTCCGAAACGGGTACCGCTAAGACTTACTGTGTTGTAATTTATTTTATGACCTGTACCCGCATTTATGCGGATACCGAATAAACCATACTGCGTGGAGAAAGCCAATCCTCCAGTCATATCATTCAATATATCACTCACAAAGTTATTGTAAATAGAAATATTGCTTCCTCCCGCTACGTTAATACCATAAACACCTAACGTGTTTGTATTATTGTTATAAATTTTAGAAACCTTATTTCTTTCAACGGTAGCTGAAGCTGCGGTGGTATTTAACTCAATACCTACAAGCACCTGTGAAGCTGTAAAGCTATAGCCGGCCCATTGCACATTAGTGACAGTGTTATTAGCAACAGTATATGGTGCCCCTGCATTTGAAATTAATATAGCCTTTGGCGCCGAAGCCGCACTGGCTGTATTGTTTTCCGCTAGGCCGTTTATGGTGTTATTCTGTATACTAATTGTACCTGTGCCAATAGCACTTGCAAGTTCAATACCCGTAATGTTAATTGGACTTACATAAGACAGGATATTTCTCAAAGTATTTCCTGTAACAGATACTGCAGTAGTACCTGCAACCCATATACCTTTAGTATATACCGTTGTGGTTACAGCTGTAAAAGGCGCATTACCGGTTAAGGTGCCCGCTCCCCCTATAATATTATTACTAATAGTTACGCCTGAAGAAACGGCAGCATTTGCACCGCTAAATACAATACCTCTGGCACATGCGTTAATCTCATTATTATCTAACAGCAGGGCATTAACAGTTGTACCGCTTGGTGCTGTCCCGGTTTCAGATGTAATAGCGACAGGTGGGCCGCTGGCAGTTGCGCCGGCATTACCACTTATTACTATACCAAAAGTATTATTTTCCGAACCTGTAGTAGAAGCCGTACCTGCTACATTGCGCCCGGTTGCACTTCCGGTTAATATCAGGTTCTTAACCGCATTATTATCCGCGCTTGTAACTGCAGCTGAAGTGGCAAGGCGTATACAAGATGTAAGCGTAACCGTGTTTGCCGCACTGTTAATAATGCTAAGGTTACGGTTAGTTCCCCCGGTATTTGGGTTATCACCGTCTATGGTTACGTTATCAGCTCCATTAAGCTCGATAAGACCACGGCCTGTTGTGGTTGGCCCCGAAACAGAAACACCATCAGCAGTAGGGTGTATGTTTACGGTAGTGTAAACCGCCGAACCAGCACCGGAGCTATTCAGCACACAAGGGCCTGTTTCAGTAGTGTTAGCTCCAATAGCAACAACTACATCGCCCTGGTGGGTGCCTGCGTTAATTGCTGCAAAAGCATCATTTAAAGTGGTGTAGCTTGATGGCCCCGGTGTACCCGCAGTAGCGGTAACCGTAACCTGTGCCGTAGATGTAGTAGCCCACGTGCCCAGCACAAGCAGGGCAGCAAGCCATTTCATACGCATGGTAGTACGTAAAGTTTCTTTCATAGTCTTAAAATTTAGTCCACTAATAATTGTGGAAAATAGTGAAATACAATTTGTATTTCCTAATACAAAAACGTATCTTATTAATAATCAACCAAATAAATTGTAAACATTTTTCTTTTTGTTGCAAATTTTGCTTTATAAGACATAAATATAGCAGTGCGACTATTAACTTTATGACTCATATTTATTCAAAAAAGAGGCATTTTTAACCATATACAAATAACCCTTTGTATGAGCTTGTCCTAAATTAAATTCACACTGTCAGCACAGGTCGCTACTCTTCGCATATCTATCGCTTTAAACATCTTCTGCGTGGCGCAATAAGAAACCCGTTGATTAATTTAGATTTACACCCCGCATATTTAAACTGTGAATTCATGAGCCATCAAAAATTTAGTTTTCCGGAAAACTCCACCCCCGTAAATGAGTTACTTAAAACCATTGAGCAGAAAAAACAAAAAGATATAGCCTGGCGTAATGGGCGGGCGTTTTGCCTTATATACCACCCCGGCGATGAGCGCGAGCATGCTATAAAACAGGTATTTGACCAGTACTATGCCGATAATGCCCTTAACCCAACGGCTACCCCCAGCCTGGTAGATATAGAAACTGAAACCGTAAGCATGTGCGCCGACCTGTTTAACGGCGACGAGCAGGTGTGCGGCAGCATAACCTCGGGCGGCACCGAGAGTATTATACTGGCTGTAAAAACGGCGCGCGACTGGGCCCGCAAAAACAAGCCCGCTATTAAAAAAGCACATGTGGTAATACCCGATTCGGTGCACCCTGCTTTTATCAAGGCTTTCCATTTTTTAGATATGGATTTTTCGGTGGCTAAAACCGGTGCCGATTATAAAGTTAGCCTGGCAGAAATGGAAAAGGCCATTACGCCCAATACTATTCTGCTGGTTGGTTCGGCCCCATCGTACCCTTATGGTGTAATGGATGGTATTACTGAAATTGCTGCGTTGGCAAAAAAGAAAAGTTTACTGTGCCATGTAGATGCCTGCGTAGGTGGTTTTATTCTGCCGTTTATAAAGGAGAATGGCTATACAGTGGAGCCTTTCGATTTTTCTGTAGAGGGTGTTACCTCCATCTCGGCCGATATACATAAATATGGATACTCGCCCAAGGGGGCGTCGGTGGTGTTGTACCGCAATCACGATATACGCCGGTTTCAGTTTTCGCTGTATACCAAATGGCAGGGCGGTGTGTATGGCTCGCCTACTATTACCGGCACACGTCCCGGAGGAAATATAGCCGCGGCCTGGGCGGCCCTGCGCACTATAGGCAAAACCGGCTATGTAGAAATGGCAAAAGCCACCATGCTGGCTACCGAACAGATACGCAAAGGTGTGGAGCAAATACCCGAACTGGAATTAATGGGTCAACCTGCTATGAGTATAGTTGCCTTTAAATCAAATAAGATAGATGTTTATATATTGGCCGATGAGCTGAATAAAAAAGGCTGGCACTTCGAGCGGCAGCAACTACCCCCTTCGCTGCACTTTACTGTAAACTATATACATAAAGATTTGGCCGGTGAGTTTCTGACAGATTTAAACCAGGCTGTAGAGGCTGTGCGTCAAAAGCGCCTGGCACAAATGGGCAACAAACTGCAAACAGGCTTTGTAAAAGGGCTTAGCAGTATTTTGCCCGATGGTGCTATTTCTAAAATGCAGAAAGGTTCATCATCTGACTTGGAGAATGAAAACAAAGCAGCTATGTATGGTATGATGGGGGCTCTCTCGGGCACCAGCGACCTGGAGAACATTGTACTCGATTTTATGGATAAGATATATACCCCAAAACCCTGATTGAATGTTTGAGGCGGTATGGCAGGGTATAGCAACCGGTTTGATATTGGCTACTCTTATCGGGCCTATATCTTTTGCAGTAATAGATTTGGGCCTGCGCGGTAATGTAAAGGGTGCAGCCTATATAGCCTTCGGCACATTTATAAGCGATATACTGTGGGTGCTGTTTATTTACCTGCTGGCAAAGCAGGTAAACCGCGAATCGATGTTACTGCAGGCTATGTATATAGCCGGTGGACTGGTGCTTATTATAATGGGCCTGCAAAACCTGCTAAAGGCAAAAATTACTGAGGAGCACCCCGAAACCGAGCGCAAAAACCAATGGGATTTATTTGTAAAAGGGTTTATGATTAACAGCACCAACCCCAATGTTTTCTTCTTTTGGTTTGGTGCCGTAATGGTAGCTGTAAAGCAGTATGCCAATCAGCCGCACCTGGTGCTTACGCATTTTTTCAGCGCGCTGCTAATTGTATTCTCTACCGATTTTTTAAAAGGATATGCCGCCTCGTTTCTGCGCCCCTACCTGCGGCAGAATACACTGATGTATTTAAGTCGCCTATCGGGTATTATACTAATAGGCTTTGGGTTAAAGCTCATAGTGTTTCATTAACCGGGGATGCTAGTTTATAAGCACACGGGTAATGTATGTTTTGTTGCCTGCCTTAGCCTGTACCATATAGGTGCCTACGCTTAAGCCGGAAACATCCACCATTGGCGATGTGCTGGTATTGTTTGCCAGAGTAATTACCGCACGGCCAGTAATGTCGCGCAATACTATATCACTTAATGGCTCTGCATTGGCAGTAGCTATGTAAAGCCTGTCATTAGCCGGATTAGGGTATATTGATAATGCAGTTGTTATAAAATTTTCCTGTACTGCGTTGGCAATATCGGGGATATAGTTGGTGGCATTACCTGGCACTGTATTATGCCCGCCCTGCGGGCCTGTATTACCGGCATTAACCACACCGTAATATTGCGCGCCTACCGTGTAGGGATAAACCGGCGCCTGGTTGCTATCAATAGTTACAAAATAAGCATACGTGCCTGCGGGATACTCGGGCGTAATGCAGGTGCGGCCGTTGTACTGGTCCAGGTGGCCCAGGCCCTGCACATATTCATAGTCCTCTATGTATTTGCCCAATGGATATTGGTTGCTAATAGCGGGGCCATATTGGCCCGCCTGCAATACTGTACCATCGGCCAGTGTAGTGCGGTCAGTAATGTTGCGCAACCGGTAGCCTGTGCGCATACGGGTAATGCCACCGGTACCGTTGGGGTTATCGTAAGCATAAGCGCCATAAATAGGAAACCCATCAAAAGCATAGCCAATAAGCGGTGCATGCACGGTGGCAGCCTGGTCATCATACAGGCACCGCGGGTTTACGTGGTGGTGATATTCACCGTTAGGCGCCGGGTGGCCCAGGCAGTCATCAAAACTAATCCCCTCGTTAGGGTAAGCATCCTGGTTCCAAATACCACCGTTATTATAAGAGAAAGCATCTTTGGCATTAAATATACTTACACCATTGGTCCAGACACCTATATGCCCAAGGCCGGTATTGGTTTTTGTGCCCGTTTTTTCGGCTGGTGTACGTGTAATTTTAAAACAGAAATTCTGGTTAGCCGGTGTGTTGGGATTACCGGCCCACGGGCCAATATCGTAGCCGGGTATGCAGGTGCAGGTTACATATACATCGGTACTGGTATAGTTTACCTGCTGCACATTGGCACTAAGGCCGCTGTAACCGGTAGTGTTGTTTACATTTAATATCCAGCTGGTAATAGCCGGGTCTGTAACCTGTGCCTGTAAAGCAACTGTAAATAAAAGCGCAAGCGTCAGGGCAGATATGGGTCTGGTAATTATCATAGTGGGTATTGGGTTGGTGTATACAATACTAATGCTTAGACGCCAACAGCCGCAAAAACCTGCGGACATGTATTAATAATGTTTTTACCCCAATTTGAATTTTATAACTTTTTTGAGCTTTACTGTAACACATATCAGGTAGTGGCTATGTAGGTTTGTTGCCGAAAGCAACACCCCATATTTTGAACGAAGAGTTATTGATACAACAACTACAGCAAGGCAATGAGAAGGCCTTTGCATGGCTGGTGCAAAATTTTCAGGATAGGGTATACAACACCTGCCTGGGAGTATTGCATAATATGGAGGATGCCGAAGATATAGCACAGGAAGTATTTGTAGAAGTTCACCGCTCGGTGCAGGGTTTTAAGGCAGAGTCGAAACTCTCTACCTGGATATACCGCATTTGTGTGACCAAATCGCTTGACCATCTGCGCGGCAAAAAAAGGAAGAAACGCTTTGCCTTTGTAAAAAGCATTTTTGGCGAAAACGACAACGAGCCGCGCATACATATCCCCGACTTTGTGCACCCTGGTGTATTGCTAGAGAACAAAGAGCGGGCCGCCTACCTGTTTAAAGCGATAGAACAATTGCCCGAAAACCAGCGCATAGCCTTTACCCTCAACAAAATAGAATACCTGAGCTACCAGGAAATAAGTGATGCCACCCAAATGTCTGTTTCAGCAGTAGAATCGCTGCTTTTTAGGGCAAAACAGAACCTGAAAAAGATTTTGAACGATTATTACGAAGAAAACGAAAGGTAAAACGCAGGTTTTTTGCCTTGGTGGCATCTAATTGTTATGAGCCATAAAAAGGAGCAATGGGTAAATGATGTTCTGTTTTCTGTAGAGCGCGTACAGCGTGCTACCGCCCCAGCTGGTTTTTATAACAAAACACTGGCGCGGGTAAAGGACAGCACACAGATATCTAAAGCTAGCATACTGCGCGTAGCGGCAGGTATAGCCCTGCTGGTGGGGCTTAATGTTTTTGCCTGCGCTACATTTACTAAGAACGAGAACATGCAGCACGCGCAACTACAAGCTTTTGCCAGCGAATACAACTTAACAGCCCAAAGCGATAATTTTTAGAGATAAACTATGAGCAACAAAACCAAATTCCTGTATTTTATCATCGCGGCACTACTGCTGATGAATGCCGGAACACTTACGGTAATGTTTGTAGGCAAACGATTCAAGCCAAACGGCCCGCGACAGGTTTCGGAATGGCTGGCAAAGGAGTTGAAGTTTAATGAGCAACAGCACGAGCAATACAAGTTACTACAAGATGAGCACCGCCGTAATATGGCCCCTATACATCAGTACGACCGGGCCCTGCACGACAGATACTTTAAACTATTGCAAGGGGGCTCCACTGATTCAGTATTAGTAAAACAACTGGCTGACTCTATTGCATTTAACCGGGCACAAACGGAGCTGGCTACTTTTTACAATTTCAAAAAGGTGCGCTCTATTTGCAATGCAGAGCAGCAACAAAAATTTGACGAAATAATAGGTGATGCCTTGCGCATGATGGCCCCTCACCACCCCGATAAACGCCCACCCAGGTAACCAAATTTCTACGGTTTGCAAAATCCTTTTAGATTTATGCCGTACCAGTAATTGATCAGAACCCAAAACCGTGCGATTTGCTATTTAACTCGTTACCCTTTCTAATCTTTTTTCCGGTTGTAACTATTCTCTACTTTTTGTTACCATACAAAAGAAGAGTACTGATGCTTTTGGCAGCCAGCTGTTTCTTTTACATGTTTTTTAAACCGGTTTACATTCTCATTCTCTTCTTTACCATTATCATAGATTACTACGCGGGTATACTTATTGCCGAAGCATCGGGCCCGCGGCGTAAGTTCTATCTATCGTGGAGCCTTGTAGCCAATATAGCGGTACTGGCAATTTTTAAGTATTTCAATTTTATTAATGGCAACATAGAGGTGCTGCTGCAAAGTTTTGGTGTAGAAAACCCTATCCCTTATTTGCAAATATTGCTGCCCATAGGGTTAAGCTTTCATACTTTTCAGGCAATGAGTTACACCATAGAGGTGTACCGGGGCAACCAAAAAGCCGAGCGCAATTTTATTACCTATGCGCTGTATGTAATGTATTACCCGCAGCTGGTAGCCGGCCCTATCGAGCGCCCACAAAATGTATTACACCAGTTTTACGAAAAACATGATTTTAACCACGACCGCGTTGTTTCGGGCCTTAAGCAAATGATGTGGGGTTTTGTAAAAAAAATGGTAGTGGCCGACCGCCTGGCCATATTTGTAAATGTTGTATTCAGCGAACCCAGCCAGTACCATGGCATTACGGTAATTTGGGCAATCATCTTTTTTACCTTCCAGATTTATTGCGATTTCTCAGGATACTCGGATATAGCTTTAGGCGCATCGCGCATTATGGGTATAGAGTTAATGGTAAACTTCAATGTGCCTTACATATCAACCTCCATTAAAGAATTTTGGAGCCGTTGGCATATATCACTTTCCACCTGGTTTCGCGATTATTTTTACATCAGCATAGGAGGCAACAGGGTTTCTAAACCCCGTTGGTATTTTAATGTTTTCGCCGTGTTTCTTGTTAGCGGTTTGTGGCATGGTGCCAACTGGACATTTGTGATATGGGGGGCTTTGCATGGCACTTACCAGGTGTTTGGGCACCTTACCAATA
>DATGWP010000090.1:0-7631 GCA_035299425.1 Chitinophagales bacterium
GGTCACCGTCAAAGTAGTTTACACTGGCACCAGCCGAGTAGCGCGAATCGGTCAGGTAACCGTAACCGGCATACACTATACCAAACACACCCTTGCTCATCCCTTTTTTGGTAAGAATGTTCATGGCCTTTTGCGAGTTGCCATCATCAAAACCGGTAAAGAACGATTGGTCGCTCATCTGGTCAAACACCTGCACCCTATCCACAATATCCGAGGGCAGGTTTTTCATAGCCACCTGTGCATCGTCGCCAAAATATTCTTTACCGTCTATCAATACTTTCTTAACCTGTTCGCCTTGTGCTTTAATCACGCCGTTCTCGCTGGTTATACCGGGCATTTTGGTTACAAGGTCTTCTACATTCGCGTCTTTGTTGGTTTTAAACTGATTGGCGTTGTACTCGCTGGTATCGCCCTTTTGCTCTACACGCACAGCATTCTCTACCACATTTACAGCTTTAAGTGTGGTGGCATCCTTGGCAATGCTCATTACACCCAGGTGCTGGTCTTCTGCACCCATTATCAACTGCTGCTGGGGGAATTTATAGCCTATATAATTTATCTGCAGGCTATACCGGCCCTGCGATACATTACTAAACTCAAACCTGCCGCTATCATCGGCGGCAGCGCCCTGCATTTGGGTAGAATCAGCAACTGATATCAGCCTGACTACAGCACCTGCCAGCGGCGTTTTATCGTCGGCATCCTGCACTAAACCATCAATTTTATATTGAGCAAACAGAGGCGAGGCAAATAGCAAAAAGACTAGAACCCGTAAGGTGTGTTTCATTATCGGCAAATATGTATCAGATGACATGGACAAAAGTAAACTTTATAAAATGTTGGCAGTTTGGTAATCAATTTACCACCAAGAGCAGACTGCATTTGAATACAGAGGCTTAACCAACATGCGCCAACCGGTACAATTTTGTATTATCTTAACAAGCGGTGCAGTTTTACAATATCAGTATTGGACGTAGGCGATATCTACATCTTATAGTGATATTATTACAAGTTACATAATTAAAAAGCAATGACTTATACCAAACTATTTTTATCATCATAATCGATGGTGCTAATATAAATGTAGCTTAGTATTCTCGGCTCAGCACAAATAAAAAAGCAGGTCACACACTGTCGTTTCTCCTTAGTTAGCACTATATACATCAACGTTTATCCCAATCTTGCTTATATACTTTTCGAACTTTTCTTTAGCACTTCCACATACCCGAAAAATAGAGTGGTCATGATGATAAGCATAAAGAAAATCCACATTCTCATTGGTTATATAAAATGTCATTGCCGGGCATTCATTCATAATTTGTGGTATAACACTGCCATCCATTATCACAAAAGCCAACTTATCATTAGCTTCTTCAAAAAAAATGATCACTTTCTCATCCTTTAATAAATCACTTAACCATTCCCAAGCAAAATCAAAAATAACTCCCTTAAACGAATGCAAATTCTCCCATAATGGATAGCTATAGTTTGGTGTATTTGTAAACTTAGAATAAACTAAAGAGCGTAGTGAATTAGATTTATATTCAGAAAGTACATCATACTTAAAATGCAAATTTTCTACTGCATTTTTAAAATCATCACTTCTTTTCCACATAATATAAAATTATTCTTTTGGAGTTTCGATTAGCAAGCACTTGGTGTAATATATACTTTCACGTCCCCCTAGACTAAACCTGTAAATTAAAGCCCTTTCCACTATTGCCTCACCACCTTCTTCACCACCACCTGTTTACCGCTTTGTATCCGCAGGTAGTAAATACCGCTGGCCTGTGGCAGTGCAACATTCACCGATGTGCGGCGGCTATCGTAGTTAAACTCCTCAACCTTGCGGCCGGTGGCATCCCATACTTCTATTTGCTGTATAGGCAACCTACCACTGTTTTGTACGACTACATTACCGCTTACACTTGGCACAGGGAATACCTGCCACTCTGTAGATTTTACATTTGCTACCGATGACACAATCACCGTTGTATCTAACTCACTGGCTGCAATAAGTACCGGTGCCTTATCAGCTGCCTGGTACATAGTTTTAAAGCTATCTATAAACTGGCTGCTGTGGCCAAACATCTCTGTAAGCCAGCGTGGCGGCAGCACCTGGTAGTACACGGCGCTGGCTATATGTATAGCCCCGCCTTTGCCGCGTAGTGGTATATGGTAGCGCACTATATCTTTTCCGCTGCCTTCGCCATTTACATCTTTATTAAAATCAGCATCGCTCGCAGTCACACCCACAATCTTGGTAGTATCGTACGTGTAATGGTTCGTTTTAAACCCATTCGGCGGTATCCGGTTATCTTTTATGGCGCTGGCGGCCCTTGCCAACACGGTAGTAAAGTTGCCGTTTACATCGCCCAGTGCCAGCTCGTAAATCTGCACCTGGGTGCTATCGCTTATCACATCGTAGTGTGGTTCAGTTAGCGCACCCTGCCCCGTTATCTCATAGTCCGGCCGCAGCATACCCGATTGAAAGAAAGTATCATTACCCACAGTAACCGCCAATTGCACATACGCCCTGCGCGATGGGTAACCGCTCGGGAATTTGTGTCCGGCCTTATTCGTCAGTTCCACACTTACATACAGCGTATCGTTCGCAATAGAGTCAATGTTAGATGCCATATTCAGAGTACTGTGTTGCAGCAGGTCCATAGTAGCACTAATGGTACTATCTATATGGCGGCTCTCCATATCTATACCAAGGGCGTTCTTGTTTTGCTTTATCAGGTTAAGCATAAACGAGTTGCCACCCATAAACTTATGCAGGTTAAAGGGGCTGCGCGGCGGCAGGTTCAAAATATTATTGGCTATTACCACCGGGTCCTGTATCTGCGGCATATGGCAGCTTTGGCAAGGCTGGTCGCTGTTAAAGTTGCTGTTCAGCCATTCGTGATAAGTAGCCTGCTCTACCGCAAAAGCACCGGTTTGGTTACCGTTCAGGTCGGTCACTTTGGTAAGCAGTGTATGGCAGGGGGCGCACACCGCGCTGCGGCTCATGTGTACGCTGTGCGTGGGTATCAGGCCCACGTACAACTCCATAGGCCCTATCAGCGGGTCTTCAAAGGGGCCGTATTCCACCTTGCTGGTATCATAATGTATATGGCCACTGTACTCCACTCCTGCGCTGCCTACACTATCTTTGGCTATCATGTGGCAACCGGTGCAGGCTACGCCGTTCAGGCCAAGCGTATCGGTCAGCAAATCTGCCAGCGTGTAGGTTTGCGCCCCTTTAAACATAGCCGTAAAGTGGCCCATGGGCGCATGGCAGCTGGTGCACTTGGTTTGCAATTCATCGGCATGGCCGGGGTTTACCAATATCTCGTGGCTTACCTTGGCGCGCCACAGGGGGTCCTTGGCAGAGAAGGCCATCATCGAACTTTGCCAGTCATCATACAGGTTAATATCGTTGCCGCTGGCATCTACATTGGCTACCTGTAAGGTATCGTAGCCGTGGCATCCCTGGCAGTTGCTGCTGCCCAAAAAGTATTCGCCGGGCTCAATAGGTGAGCGCGACCCAATAAACTGGTCCAGTTCTTCAGGAGTGTGAAAAGCCACTACCGGCGGCTTATACGATGAGGTAAGCACAACAACAGCGGCACAAACAAAACCGCCCAGTAACCAGAATTTCCGGCTACCTGTTATTTTCATTTACTGCGCATTTTAAAACTCCACTCTATCTTAAACCGCGCTTCTACCTCACCGGTTTTGCTGGTGCCTACGGTGGTGGCGGTATAGGTTTGTGGTTCGCCGGTGGTTATGGCTCGCTCTACTACTTCGTTAAACGCCGCACATTCGTTGCAGGTAAAGGTAGTTACACCGGTAGCCTTTTTTATAAACTCGGCTTCTAGTTTTGTAACCAGCATACTTACCGATGGCTTGCTGCCATTGGTCATCATCATGGCCGGCATACCGGTGCTCATTTCTGCTGCCATACTTAGCACGGCAAAGTAGGTAGAGCTAAACGGGTTTTGATTCAGCCATTTGTAAGGCACATCTATTTGGCACTGGGTGTGGTTCATAGTGCGCACACTAAGCCCCGCCAAAAAACCCATCGGCAAACGGCCCAGCAGAAATATCTTAAACAGAAACGGGCTGTTCAGCATCTTCAATACTTTCGGGTCCGATTCTTTGCGCCACTGGCGGTATTGTTCTAATTTCTCTGTGTTTGCCATGTTATATTTTTTGCAGAATGTCGGTCAGTGCCGTATTCATCTTCTCTATTGCAAGATTAAAATTTTCTTCGCCTGTAGCAAGATTTCTTTCTACCACACAAATATGATAGAAAACCTGCTTCTCATATAGGCAGGGGTACGCAAAACCCACCCCATCGCCGGTTTCGCAATCGGCCTTATATTTTTCGCGGCGCATAGCCACCATACTGGCATCGCCATAGTTGTTCACGCTTATGCCTACTACTTTTTTTATGGGCAAAAACACATTCATATACGCATTGCTCATATTCACCAGCCCACCCCGCACATGCGGCTCTGCATCGCGGTCAATCAGATTAAAATCATATTGGTCCTTCCACTCCCCATCTACCATCATACCATAGTCGCCCGGCTTTTCGTTTACAATGTTCAGCACAGTGCCTATCGCCGTTTCGGGCTTATAGGCATTGCACAGCGACACCTTTAGCGCCAAATGGTATTTCTGCCGCGCCAGCGCCTTGGTTACTTTATACGCAGTTTGATATACCCCCACACCGGTCTCCAGTATATCCACCTCGTGTTGCAGTATTTTCACCGAACTCAAATACTTAAGCGCAGCATCCGGTTGCGGCTTAACAGCAAATGCCGCAAGCGCAGGCTCTATCTCTTTCAAACTAGTAACACATAGAAGTAGTTTCATGCTTTAGTTACTTATCGCCTCCAGCAAAAACTTATTTATTTTAAACCCGGCCCTAAAGTGGTCATAAATAAGCTTATCCAGGTTATCGCCGGTAATATCTTTGCGGGTAAGCAGCGCATGATACCAAAACTGCTTATTGGCTATATACGGCTGCTCCTTTTCAAACTCCTTGTAATCGGGCGGCAGCACCTTGTTCCTGTCGCCATCCAGTGTTTTGTATTTCTCTTTAAAGGCCTTATCGTTCAGCAGCTTTTTAAAGGCAGCGTTGTTGTAATATATCTCCTGTCGTATTTTGGCCAGCTGCTCTTTGCTTACCTCATACTTACCGCCACCCACCAGTATCTCTTTGCTGCCTATGTGTATATAGTAGCCGGGGTAGTCTATATCCTGTGTGCCCTTGCGGCTGAACACGGCCGCTACGTTATTCTTGTAAGGCGATTTATCCTTACTAAACCGGATATCGCGATTTATGCGGAAGATGTTTTTATGCACCTCGCGGTTCAGGTCCGGAAAATCCTTCAATAGCTTTTCGTTCAGGTCGGTTACCAGTTTCTTAAACGGCATCCGTACATCATTATCGTAGCGGTCGCGGTTTTTATCAAACCACTCTTTGTTGTTGTTCTTCTCCAACTCATCAAAAAACTTAAAAAACGCCGGCGTAAAGTATTTCATACTGCTAAGTTTATAATTCTATACGATGTTAATGAAAAAATGAAAACGATAAGCACTCAAAATATGCACCTATAAGCCAAACAAATGTATTTCATAATTTGTTCAGCATTTCCCTGCATTTGCATTCTTCTGTTGCCTCGCATTTAACCTTGTATTCTGTATTTCTATATGCCTATGTGGTTCAAAATGTATTTATTGTATTTCGCTGTATTTGCATTTACTTCGCATTATCACTACTCTACCTTTTAGGATCTCCCCTCTCCTAAAGGAGAGGGGAGATCCGCCGCGGCGGAGAGGGGTGAGGTCTGCATTTGCATTCTTCTGTTGCCTCGCAGTTAACCTTGTATTCTGCATTTCTATATTCCTATGTGGTTCAAAATGTATTTATTGCATTTCCCTGCATTTGCATTTACTTCGCATTACCGCTACTCTATCTTTTAGGTTCTTCCCTCTCCTTTAGGAGAGGGGAGATGCCGAAGGCAGAGGGGTGAGGTCTGTATTTGCATTTACTTCGTATTCTGTATTTCATTAGTAATTGGTCATTTTTAACTAGTAATTATAAACCATTGGGTTACAAAGCCACCCTTGCCAGACTTGCCGCCAACATAATTGCCCCTGGTGTATACCGCGAGCAGAAAAACGCCGTGGCTATACAAAAAGGCATACTGCAATACCTGCTTAAAACTGCCGTGCATACCGACTTTGGCAAAGCCCACAACTTTGCGGGCATTAAAACCTACGACGATTTTAAAGCCGCCATTAAACTGCACGACTACGAAGACCTGCGCAACTACATAGCCCTGATAACCGACGGCAAAAAAGATGTGCTATGGCCCGGCCTGCCGCTTTACTTCTGCAAATCATCGGGCACTACATCGGGTGTAAAATACATACCGGTTACCACCAGCCAGATAAACGAGATGATACGCGCAGGGCGAAACTCTATTATGATGTATGTAGCCGAGACCGGCAAAGCAGCCTTCTTCGACCATAAAATGATTTTCCTTCAGGGCACACCCGAGCTGAACAACAGCGGTGTAATACCCACCGGCAGGCTCAGCGGCATAGTGTATAACCACACCCCCTTTTATGTAAAGCAGAACCGCATGCCCAGCTATGAGGCCAACTGCATTGCCGATTGGGAACAAAAGATAGACGCCATTGCCCGCGAAACCCTCCACCAGCGCATGAGCCTTATCAGCGGCATACCGCCCTGGGTGGTTATGTATTTCGAAAAGCTGAAAGAGCTGAG
Organism: Chitinophagales bacterium; assembly: GCA_035299425.1. GTDB lineage: Bacteria > Bacteroidota > Bacteroidia > Chitinophagales > LD1 > Bog-950. The sequence continues at coordinate 6,794 of DATGWP010000090.1, forward strand.
CGGCAAGCAATACGTCAAAGATATTTTTCCCGATTTTAAGGTATTCTCTTACGGTGGGGTAAACTACGAACCCTACCGGCAGCAGATGGAAGAACTGATTGGCTTTAAGATAGACTCGGTAGAAACCTACCCCGCCAGCGAGGGCTTTATTGCCTACCAGGATAGCCAGACCCAACCGGGCTTATTGCTGAACGTAAACGCCGGTATATTTTACGAGTTTGTAAAAGCCGATGAAATAGGCACTGCCAACCCTAAGCGCATAATGCTGGACGAAGTAGAGCTGGGCGTAAACTATGCCCTGATACTAAACACCACTGCCGGCCTGTTTGGCTACAGCATAGGCGATACCGTTAAGTTTGTAAGCACCGACCCATACCGCATAGTAGTTACCGGCAGGGTAAAGCATTTCATCTCTGCCTTTGGCGAGCACGTTATAAGCGAAGAGGTAGAAGTGGCCCTGCTGCACGCCATGCGCGAAACCGGTGCCGGTGTTAGCGAGTTTACCGTGGCCCCGCAGGTTACACCAGCGCAAGGCCTCCCCTACCACGAGTGGTTTGTAGAGTTTAGCAAAGCCCCGCGCGACCTCAACCGCTTTGCCGAAATAGCCGACCGCATATTGCAGGATAAAAACGTGTATTACAAAGACCTCCGCACCGGTAACATACTCCAGCAGCTTATCATCCGCCCCCTAAAGCCCAACACCTTTGTAGAATACATGAAAACCCAGGGCAAACTCGGCGGACAAAATAAAGTGCCACGCTTGACCAATGACAGGAAGATAGCGGAGGCCCTACATACATATACTGAAAGCTAAATATCCACTGCATTCAAATCAAAA